>CALDSK010000182.1 GCA_937911865.1 uncultured Synechococcus sp. | reverse complement strand
GTTGTTATCACGGTGCAAATTCCGCTGATATGTTGTTCTGTCCGATAATCTAAAGACGAATGCAAGATACCATAATCGGAATAAATCCCTGATGGAGAGCCCTACGATCGTGAGTTTAAACCACACATCTGCTGTTACAGAGTCTGCTACGGAGAATAACCAGGGCCAGAACGCAGACCAGAACGCGGCACTGCTTAGTGCAACCTCCTCTGTCGTAAGTTCTAGATCATGGACGATTGAAGACAGCGAAGATCTCTATCGTATTAAAGGCTGGGGTGAGCCTTATTTTGCGATTAACGCGGTGGGTAATATTACTGTTTCTCCTCAGGGCGATCGAGGTGGGTCTTTGGATTTGAAGGAGGTCGTTGAAGGTCTGAAACTGCGAGACTTTCAGCTGCCGCTACTGATTCGGTTTTCGGAGATTTTGGAAGACAGGCTAGAGCGGATTAATGCTTGCTTTGCCAAGGCGATCGCCCGCTACAGTTACAAAGGCGTTTACCAGGGTGTCTTTCCGGTCAAGTGCAATCAGCAGCGGCACATCGTTGAAGATTTGGTTCGCTTTGGCCAAGCCTATCAATTCGGCCTAGAGGCCGGGACGAAGCCGGAGCTAATGATTGCGCTAGCTAGCTTGAGCACGCCAGGGGCATTGATTATTTGTAATGGCTACAAAGACGAGTCCTACATTGAAACGGCGATGCTGGGTCAGCGGCTCGGGCAGAAGCCGATTATTGTGCTAGAGCAGCTAGAGGAAGTGGATGTTGCGATCACCACTGCAAAGCGCCTTGGCATTCAGCCCAACTTGGGCATACGGGCAAAGCTGGCCGCCAAAGGCTCGGGCCGATGGGGCACCAGTGCGGGCGATCGCGCTAAGTTTGGCCTGACTATTCCCGAAATTATTACCGTGGTGGAAAAGCTGAAAGCTGTCGATATGATCGAGAGCCTTCAACTGTTGCACTTTCACATCGGTTCTCAGGTGAATGCGATCAGTGTGATTAAAGAGGCTATGCGTGAAGCCAGCCAGATTTATGTAGAGCTGGTCAGCTTAGGGGCACCGATGGGCTACCTGGACGTGGGCGGTGGTTTAGGTGTGGACTACGACGGTTCTAAGACCAGCTCTCAAGGATCTAAAAACTACAGCGTTCAGAACTATGCAAATGACGTGGTGGCCTATGTGAAAGATGCCTGTGTGGCGAGAGAGGTCCCCATGCCGACGCTGGTGAGTGAAAGCGGACGTGCGATCGCTTCTCACCAATCTGTTCTAATTTTCGATGTTCTGGGGACCAGTGAAGCTACCCCCGAAGACCCGACACCCTATCAGGACGGCGAACATAATCTTATTCGCGAACTGTGGGACGTCTATACATCTGTTGATGCTGACAATTATCAAGAAGCGTTTACTGACGCGATTGCCTTTAAAAAAGAAGCCGCCAGTTTGTTCAACCTTAACTATCTGCGTTTGACTGAGCGTGCTCGCATAGAAAGGCTTTACTGGGGCTGTTGCAAAAAAATTGTTTCTCTTTTGCCGCAGCAAGATTATGTGCCAGAGGAGTTAGAACATCTGGAAAAGAGTATGGCTTCTATCTACTACTTAAATCTCTCTCTTTTTAAAGCTGCGCTCGATACCTGGGCGATTGGGCAGCTTTTTCCTATTATGCCTATTCACCGACTAAATGAAGAACCGACACAACGAGCTACTTTGGCCGACCTTACCTGCGATAGCGATGGCAAAGTCGATCGCTTCATTGGTCCTAAAGGCGCAAAAGATGTGCTGGAACTTCACGCGCTACAAGAAGGTGATTCTTACTATCTCGGCATGTTTCTAGTGGGGGCGTATCAGGAGACGCTGGGTAACCTTCACAATCTTTTTGGCAGCATCAATACTGTTCATATTCATCTGGCCTCAAAGGCTAAGGCTCAGCAGGGCTACACCATTGAACATGTTGTTCGTGGTAATACAACAGATGAAGTGCTCAAGCAGGTTCAATATGATCCTAAAGATATGCTTGAACAAATTCGTCGTCGCTCTGAACAAGCGCTTCAGAAGGGACAAATTACCATTGAAGAAGCTAGAAAACTAATGGATAACTACAAAGCAGGCATGGATCGATACACCTATTTGACAGAAGTATAGGCCGACTGAGCACACATGAGTCACGTGCCTCTTTATCCAACTGAGTTCTTCAACTAAGTTTTGATTACAGTTTTGATTACGTGGCTTTGTAGGGTGTGTCGCACTGCTTCAAACAAGAACAAAGTCTCTAAATTGCTTCAGGACGCTCAGCACATGATGTAAATCGTTTCCGCGATTAAGTAAAGAAAATAGAAGAGAGGGAGCCGATTATGTTCAACAATCGGTGAAAAACGTCGGATCAGCTTGTAAAGATAAGCCGAGAGAAGATAAGTTTAGCGTTGTGATCGCCCGGTCAGTTTGCAGAACCGCCAGACAAAAATCATCCCGGCGATCGCAACGCCTGTATACTGACCAATCCACAGCCCCACTGCGCCCCAGCCCACCAAAAAACACAGCGTATAGCTTGTTGTTAGCCCGACGCCCCAGTAGGCGATCGCACTCAAAATCATTGGTACACTCGTGTCTTGCAATCCATACAGCGCGTTCATCGTCACTCGTTGCACACCGTCAATAATTTGTGCAACGACCGAAATAAGCAACAGATTCATCGCCAAATTAACAACAGCAGCATTTTGAGGATCTTGCGTATCGATAAAGAGACCGATTGCGGCGGAGCGGAGAAAGTAGAGGGCGATCGCACTAAAAGAAAGAAAGCCAATCGTAGTGGCGATCGCTACAAATCCTGCTCGGCGCATTCCGATGCGATCGCCCTTACCAAACCACAGCCCTACCCGCGCAGTCACGGCTTGCGATAAACCCAGCGGCACCATAAAAATCAGCGCCATAATCTGAAAGGCAATCTGATGGGCAGCCAATACCTCAGTGCCCAAACTGCCAGCGGCATAAGCCACCGCTGCAAACAATCCTAGCTCTAACATGAACGTGATTGCAATCGGCCAGCCCACCCGCGACAGCTGCCACAAAATGCTTGCTTTCGGATGTTTCCAACCCCGCCAAAACTTGTACTGACTCAGCAGCGGATGCCGCAAAATGTAGGCCATGAAGAGTCCAAACATTAGCCACAGGCTCAACCCGCTGCCAATGCCTAGCCCTAAAAGCTCCAACCGTGGAAACCCAAACTTGCCAAAGCCCAAAACATAATTACACGCCACATTGAACAGCGTGCCAATCACCACAATCACCGTCACCACGTTGGCTAACGAAAAAGCAGAAACATAGCCTCGCAACATCGCAAAGCCCAGCGCTGGCAACACGCCTAGAGAGACAGCCGTAAAATACTGTTGAGCTAGTAGCCTGACCTCCTCCGGCTGCTGCAACAAGGCCAAAATTGGTGTCATATTCCACAGCAACAGCGTAAAAGGTATTGCCAACAACAGCGATAGCCATAGCCCCTGTCTACCCAGTCCGACAATGCGAGACTTTTCACCCGCGCCATAGGCTTCTGCTGCCAGCACACCTACCGACACCACAAATCCTGTAATCACCGACAGCATCATTTGAAACGTAGAGGCTGCGAGTCCCCCAGCTGCCAGACTGTCTGTGCCCAACCGACCCATCATAATCGTATCGACAAAGCTCACCGCAAACTGAGCTAGTTGCGCAGCCGCCAGCGGTGTTGCTAGTTTTAGAAAGGCCTTTCCTTCCGGAATTACCCCGGATTTTACTGCCCTGCTAGCTGCTTTGGCAGGCAGTATCTTAAAGGGCATTGGCAACTGCGCCACTGCGTCGTGAATCGCCTGCGCCTTCTAACAAATTTGACCCCGCAGTGGTACTTATCACTGAATGAACACCGCCAAAAAACATATTGGAGTGTTGCCATTCCACCACCTGTTCTGTGCCTGGCATATCAGATTTGGCAATATTAGCTTCCAGCCCAGGCTCCAAATGAAACATGCCATTCTCCCAATGAATGCGCGGCGCTTCCACTGCTTGTTTTAGCGGCATTTCAAAATCTAATACGTTTGAAATCACCTGTAAAATGGCCGTGCGAATGCGATTTGAGCCTCCTGATCCTAACACCAGCTGAGGTTTTCCATCTTTCAAGATCATGGTGGGTGCCATCATCGAACTCATGCGCTGACCCAGTGGCCACTGGTTAAACCCATGAGGATTTAGATCTTCTTCTCCTAGCATATTGTTCATCATGATCTGAGTGCCCGGAACAACATAAGAAGAACCTTCTCCATTAGAGCTAGTTACACTCGCCGCGTTGCCTTCATCATCCATCACGCTGATATGTGTAGTGCTGCCCCAGCGATTTAGGCCAGAACTTATCAGCGTCTTGAGTGGTTCAACATAGTTATCAATTAGGTCAGCATCAACAAACTTTTGGGCAATGTCTGGATCAAAGAGAGCGGTGTCTAGGTGCGATCGCCTAGCCACATTGGTCCATCGCATCGCTTGAGCGAGCAGCGTCAAATGTTCAACAGATCCAAACGTCATTGCCTTTAGATCAAAGCGATCTAATAGCTCTAAGCAAAAGGCAATCAGCGCGCCGCCTGCACTTGGCGGCGGATTCGTCAGCAGCTGAACGCCCCGATAGTTGACTGAGAGCGGCGATCGCTCAATCACCTGATACGCCTGAAAATCGGCCATTGTTAGATAGCCGCCTAAATGCTCATCACCTGCCTGGCAATCTCGCACAATTTGCTGCGCAATTTCGCCCTCATAAAACGCTCGCCGGGCCCCTTCATCTCCAAGCCCAGCCAAATACTCCAAAGTATCTGCAAACTTTGGCAGATGAAGCGTATCGCCCGCTTTTAATCGTTCGCCTTTGGGCGCAAACATTTGCCGAGCGCCTGCTGTTGCCATCAGAATAGTGTCTAGCAGCTCGTAGCAATAGCCTTGAAACGGACTGACGGTTAATCCCTGGCGAGCGCAGATGATTGCAGGTTCAGCAACCATTTTTAGCGGCAGACGACCGAGCTGCTTGTGAACATGCAATGCCCCCGCGAGCAGTCCGGGCACCGCCATCGACGCTTTACCTACGTGAAACTCTTGCACCGTGTCGCCAAAGTTTGCCTCAATCGGATAAAAATCTGGCCCGGAGCAGTGGTCACGGCGCCCGGGCGTCTGAGTGAAAAAATCAAAAAGGGTGTTCTGCCCATGCGCGGTATGGGCCAGTAAAAAGCCGCCCCCACCCAAAGAAGTCAGCGTTGCTTCTGCAACGCAAGCTGTCAATAGCGCGGCAATCGCCCCATCAAAAGCATTGCCGCCTGCCAGCAAGATCTCGCGCCCCGCTTCTGCTGTGCGCTCATGTCCGGCTGCAATTACACCTGCCATATAAAATCCTGTTCAAAATAGAACTAACGTATTACTTTTGCTGTAGAGACCCCCGTTCCCCGGACTTTTCAAGGGGTAATCCATTAGAGTAAAAGACTAAGGAAGCATAGGAAACTTTCCCGCAATGGCCATTATCGCGCTCAAAGCCTGGTATCTCAGCAACTACGAACCTATTCGTGAGCTTGAAGGGCGATCGCACGACCTTCGTCTGGCCAAAAATAGTCTGCTCAAGTCGGCGCTGCGAGCTGATTTCCTAGAAGATATTGAAGACGTCAAGCAGGCGGAATGGTTTCAGCGGTATTTAGAAGGTGATTTGGTTGAGTTTTATATAGAAGGGAGCGGGGTGTATGCGATCGCAAACATCGATCTGATCAGTCACGAAATCTACTTCGCCAAGCAAGACTCTCTGTCTAACCTTGACCCGACTATCTTTCTTAGCTACCAAACCGAGTATTCAGACTCTAGCGATTTGTTACGTGATGCACTAGAAGCGTTCATCAAAAAGTTCAACAACAAATCTCGATTGCCGCTCGAACTGGTTGAGTCTAATCGGTTGAGTCAAGGCGCAGTAAAAATCAATAGCAATTTGATGCGACAAATTAGGCGATCCCTTCTCTATATCGCTGATGGCACACCCATCCATAGCATCGACGGTACACCAACCCAGCTTGTTCCTAGCCCCAAAGTCTGTGTGGAAATGGGCTACGCTTTGCAAAGTAAACGCTCTGAGCAAATCATCCTGGCTCAGATGGAGCGCTCAGACATGCCCGGACAATTTCCCTTTGATACCCCTACACAAAACCGACTAAGCTTCGAGAAAAAATCTGAGCTGACAAAAGCGCTGCCTCAGCTTCTACAAGAGCGGTTACAGCGATTCAACCTTACTTGATGAGCGATTTGACCTTGCTTGCTTAAGGGCTCAATAAGGGCGAAGGGAGAAATATTCAAGAGGAAATATCAGACATCTCAACGGGAACGTATGGGGAAATTGCGCAACTCCGGCTGTTTTCTGCATCGAAATGAGAGTTTTGGCATCCATCAACCCATACTAATTTGGTCATCTGACTCGTTATCTGAGGCCCTTTGAAACCATGCCGAGAACTCCCAGCGAATATATTGTCCATATGACCTTCGATGGTGGGCACACCGAGCAGGTTCGCTTCACCACCATTCAAGATTTCCAAAAGTGGTACAGCGCTGAACTTATGCCTAAAGCTACCGCTGAAGAATTTATCAATGTCCCTATTCCCAAAATCAACCCTGGCGAATACATGGTCATTCGCCCCTCCCGCGTCGCCGCCATTCGTGTAGAGCCTATATTCAGCTCCAGCGTAGAAAGGTATTAGCGAATCTAGATAACCCAAAAGCCCAGCCTATCGACTCTGAAAGGCTGGGCTTTTCCCACTTAGCCTTACTCGTCTAAAGTTCTCCTGTAATAGGTCATAGATTTGCCCTATGAAACTCTGTGAAGTAGAGCTACGTCGAGACCTCACCTCTCAATTTTACAACACTTATAAATACGCCAATGGTCATGCTTTTAGGGCTTTGAGCTGTTTTTAATGAGTATAAGCTGCTCAATTGACTGGCTACCCTCTAAAATCTCTAGGATAAGTTTTGGGTTAAGTGCCTTGCGAACCTCTGTCTTGCGAACCTCCTTTAAAGCGCCTCTAAAAGTTTTTGGCCGAGCCTTTGCGTTAGCGTTCGCCATCACGCTTGCCACCCCTCTCTCTGGAAGTCTTAGCTATGCAGACGAGATGTTGGTGCCGCTGACCAGACTATATTGCCGCGATCGCAGACAGGCTGCCAGTCTGGTTGGTCAAGACACGCGCCTATTCGATACAGAATTGACTAATGGCGATCGCCAAGCCTTGCTAACGGCAATCAACCACAGTCTTGACTATCTCAGTACGCCCGGCTCTGTTGCTGAGTACAGCGATTATTCGGTTGAAGGCGTAACCCATGAGCGCGTTCGCGACAGCCTGATCAGGTTCCGCACGTTAGTAACGCAAAGTGAATCTGCTGAAGCGCTTCAGCAGGCGGTGGCCAGTGAATTCGATTTTTATCAGGCGGTTGGTCAGGACGAAGAAGGCACGGTTGCTTTTACCGGTTACTTTGAGCCTACCTATACCGCTAGCCTGACGCCTACTGAGCAATATCGCTATCCCATTTACCAAAAGCCCAACGACTTAGACCAGTGGGCAGAACCTCATCCGACGCGGGCTGACCTAGAAGGCACAGACGGATTGCAGGCTGATAAAGGACCGCTTGAGGGCCTAGAAATTGCCTGGCTACCGACTCGCTTAGAGGCCTTCTTAATTCAGGTTCAAGGATCTGCAAGGCTAGAGCTCGCCGACGGCAGTCAGCTTTCTGTGGGCTATGACGGTCGCACAAATTATCCCTACGTCAGCATGGGCAGAGCGCTAATTGACGATGGCATCATTCCAGAAGATGAGCTGACACTGCCCGTACTGCTGGAATACTTTGAGCAAAACCCTGAGGCCCTTGATGAGTATCTACCTCGCAACAATCGCTTTGTGTTTTTTCGGGAAACGGATGGTGCACCTGCAACAGGCAGTCTGGGATATCCGGTAACAGCTGGGCGCTCTATTGCCACCGATAAGTCTGTAATGCCACCTGGGGCACTGGCATTGATTAATCTACCGCTACCTCAACGAAATGATGAAGGCGAACTAGAAGCGCGCAATGCTAGTCGGTTTGTGCTGGATCAAGATACGGGCGGTGCGATCAAAGGAGCCGGGCGCGTCGATTTATTTGTGGGTACAGGAACAGAGGCGGGAGAGGTTGCTGGGCTGATAAATGACACCGGGAGTTTGTACTATTTGCTCTTAAAAGACTGAATTAGGGAATGCGTTGTGGCAATTACGTAAAACATCAGGATTTACTAATGAATTTGCGTAAGTGTACTTACTGATGCGCCCCTATGGCATTGATCACAATAAGCACAGTGTGTTCTATAGGTGTGCAGTACGTTCATGTAAACTTTGTATCAAGTCGAGTGTGAGGCCTCGTTTGTATCCCTTAGCATTTTCTTGAGGAAATAGAAAATCGTGCCACAGCCTTGTAGCCAGCCGCTTAGTACCAACCCCTTTGAGTCTTATCGAGATCCTGTCACGGGTCAATGGAAAGTTAAGTATCCAGATAGCGCTTTGTCGGTCAAGCCTCCTGCTGCTGCATCTCAGTCTATCGAAGAAAAAAAGCAGCGATCGCACTCCCCTCGTAGATGGCAAAAGCCAGCGCGTAGTCAGGAGTCCTCTCATACCCGAGTAGCGTAAATACTGGCTTTGAGCAGATTGATTTAAGGCTGCTGTCAGCGCTTTTGATACTGAGTAATAAAGCTATAAGTGTAATAAGGCTACAAGTGCCAATCGCCAACACTGGGTGTCAGCATTGTGTGCCAATGGTATGTGCGCCGATAGTATCTACGCCGATAGTATGTGTGCCAATGGTAAAGGTTAGTTCTGGGTGTTAGTACTGAGTGCTAGTACTGGGTGCTAGTACTGGGTGCCAAAGATTAGTAGCCATACGCCCATCAAAGCCAGCGCAGCGCCACCGACGGCTCGCCAGCTGATTCGTTCACCCAAGACTGCTGCCATTGGAAGTACAAACAGTGGACTGGTCGCTAACAGCGCCTGAGCGATACCTGCTGCCGTGTGTTTTAAGGCAACCTGCTGAAGCCAAATGCCGAGGTAAGTGCCAAAGAAAGCGGCGATCGCCACCGCGCCTAGTAAACGGGGTGAACGGAGAGAGTCGATCGCGCTTTTCCACCTAAGTCTTTTCAATTTAGTATCTTGGGCGGGTTCTATTCTGAAAAATGCCAGCACACTCATCAGCAATAGACCTGCCGATAGTCTGGTTAATCCACTCCAAAGTGGAGATACGGCTGTTTCGGCCAGCGCTGCCCTCGATAACACTGCCCCAGATGCTTGGCAAAATGTGGCTAGCAGCGCAATTTTTATCCCAGCACCTGTTTTTTGAGCCGTTGTTCCAGGCACGCGTTCGCTAATTACCCAGGCAATTCCAATTAAGGTGAGCGCAATGCCCGCTACGGCAGAAAGAGAAAGTTGCTCTCTAAGAAATGCCCAGGCTAATACAGCGGCCATGGGGGGCGCTAACGTTTCTAATAGCAGTGCTCGCCTTGCGCCCAGCGTATTGATGGCTGAAAAGTAGGCAGTGTCTCCTAGCCCGATACCCAGAGCACCGCTTATCGCCAGATATACAATGGCATCTGTCGGTAAATCGGGTAAGCCTACTGCATCAGTGCTGAGGTGGGTCTGAAGTAAAAGCGTGATAACCATCATGGCGATCGCAAATGCTCCTTTCACAATATTTAGCACCAGCGGCGAAAGCCTTTGTCCCAGCCTGCCAAACATCAGCGTTGCAGCCGCCCACAAGAAAGCTGCTAGCAGCGCAGCGCCCTCTCCCAAAAAAGGCCCTCCCCCAACCGCACGGCCTGTCGTTACTACATCCGTCATACACCGAGACTCCTTAAACCTCTAGAATAGAGCCCTAGACGACACCGTACTGGTCCGAATGACCCTGCAGACAAACCCGCTTACCTTAGACGAGCTACAGTCACTGCGATCGCAGCTCTCACATCTACACTCGCCATTGACCATCGGCAGTGTGACGGTGAACAGCCGCGTGTTGCAATCTCCGCTGTCCGGCGTCACAGATAAAGTCTTCCGTCGTCTGGTCCGCCGCCATGCGCCCGCTTCGATGATGTACACCGAAATGGTCAGCGCAGCCGAGTTGCATCACCTCCGCCAACTGCCTCAACTCATGGATATCGATCCAGGCGAGCGGCCTATTAGCATTCAGCTATTCGATCGCCGCCCAAATTTCCTTGCTGAAGCTGCTCGTAAAGCGGTCGATCAAGGCGCTGACACTATCGATATCAACATGGGCTGCCCGGTGAATAAAATCACCAAGAACGGCGGCGGTTCTTCTTTGCTGCGCGACCCACAGACAGCTATTGAAATTGTTGAAGCTGTCTGCGTGTCGGTGCCGGTCCCTGTGACGGTTAAAACAAGAATTGGCTGGTCAGACGACGAGATTAACGCGGTGGACTTTGCACAAAAGATGGAAGCAGCTGGCGCTCAAATGCTGACCTTACATGGTCGAACGCGTGCGCAGGGATACAACGGTAGCGCCAGCTGGGATTGGATTGCTCGGGTAAAAGCGGCGCTCAGCATTCCGGTGATTGCCAATGGGGATATTTTTTCTGTAGACTCGGCGCTGCGATGTTTGGTCCAAACGCAGGCCGATGGCATTATGTGTTCTCGCGGCACGTTGGGCTATCCGTACCTCGTTGGCGAAATCGATCACTTTCTGAAAACAGGGCGGCTTAAACCGGCACCCAGCGCCGTTGACAGGCTACGCTGTGCGCGTGAACATTTAGAAATGCTGTGGGACTACAAAGGTCTGCGTGGCATTCGCCAAGCTCGTAAGCATATGGCCTGGTATGCCAAAGACTTTACTGGGGCCGCTGAACTGCGCGATCGCCTGTGCCGGGTCGAGTCTGTTGAAGCTGGCTGTCAGCTGATAGATTCAGCAATTCAAACCCTTCAAGCCAGTCCTTCTAGCTGTCTGCTATCACCAACAGCCGAAGTCGCTGTAAAATTATAAACAGGGTCGGTTTTACACCAAGGCGGCGCGCCGCGCAAGCGTGCTATAACCGTTACCTAAGTAATCATTTATCCGCTAGATCTATGTCCTACGCCAGCTATAGTTCGCCTAGAGCCGACATTGGTGAGTTGCGCCGTTTGCGGAGCCTGCTGCCTCCCGAACTTCAAAGCTGGGTGACTGTAGAGCCTGCTACTGACGTGGCCCCACCGCTTATTACCTGCGAAGAGCTGGGCCGCGACCAGGTGGAAGTCCAAATAGATTTAACTAAGTGGGAACAGCTGGCGATCGATCAGCGAAATTTACTGTTCTGGCACGAGGTTGCTCGGGTTCAAAGCGACACCATCCCTCGTGATGGCTGGGAAATGGCAGCGCTGGCGATCGGCTTGGGCGGCGCTGTGGGTGAGCTATGGGTTCAAGACGGTTTGTTACTTTTGCTGGCTCTAGGCCTCTGTGGGGTGTCCGGCTGGCGGCTGTATAAGCGTAACAATGGGCAAAAAACGCTGCAAGAAGCTATCAATGCTGATGAAAAAGCGATTACGATTGCTACTCGTTTTGGCTACACGCTGCCGAATGCTTACAAGAGTTTAGGGAGTGCGCTTAAAACGCTGATCGAGCAAACGCCTAAGAAAAAGCAGCGCGATCGCTACATCCGTCGGTTAGAAGCCTTGAAAAAGAGTGCGAATCGAGCCAAGCAGCAGGTTGCTGGTGGCGATCGCGCCCCTCGCCCCTCTTACTAAAGGACTAGCAGACTAAAGTGCTTTGGAGGTTTTGTCCTCTAACCTTGATTGGTTCAATAGCTTTGTCGCAATCAATACAGAAGCAAGCAATACAGAGAAAGCCCCCTTCTGCCGGAAGTGTAGAAGGGGGCTTTTCAGTCTAATCAGTGTTTACGCAAGCGCCGAGCTAATGGCGGTTAGTGTAGCTTGTTCATCTGAATCTTGTACGGGCTCGATTAAGCGATAACGAAGGCCAGATTCAGCCAAAATCACTCGCTGCTGTTCCAGGGTTTCGGGCGATTCATTCCCAACAACGACGAGTGGCACCCCTACCCTTTCTCGATAAGCTTCTATTGTTTCGATAGCTAGCTCAAAAGGCCCTGGCTCAAAGCAAGGATTCAGCTGTCGATCGTACTCAAACTTACTGAGCATTAGCTGGAAAGAGACGGTTTTTCTCGGATTGAAGGGCGTAGCCGTTGGGACAGATTTTGCGCGAAACGTAGGTATCATCTCAGTAAACGGTACGCTGATCGTTACCCAGGTTCCTGCTTCTGTGTCAAACCCATAGATATAGGCTGGACTATCCCAGTCTTCGCTGTTACGCAGAATAAATTTATAGCGCTGACCATCTCCCTTTACTCTTAGCTGCAGACCTGTCCAACCTGAAAAGTCAAAAGCAGGTTGAAAATTTTGCGTTCTAACAGAAGAAAACCCGCCTGAATTCGCCGTAGAAATAACGCCTGTGAATACTGCCTGCTGCATCGGTGATAGGGTAAGCCCGCTGTTCGAACTATTGTTATTCCGATTTGGCTGCGTCAGTAAAAACGCGCCTTTGCTCGTACCACCCATCACAACGTCATCTAGTTCCCCCCAAGCGGCTAAATCAGTGCTCTCCTTTGTAAAATCGAATACCGGCTGTCTGACAACCTCCGAATTTGTGCTCAGGCTGCTAGCCAATTGAGTGATTAAGGTTGAGAAATCAGACGCCTCCCAAATTAAAACGGTATCAACTCTTCGTATCTGGCTAGTCAGATCATTTTGGGTAGTCAGCTGGCTGTTGTGGGGCCTATTCGTTTGTGGTTGATCGAGAAAAATTAGCTCAACGCCTTTCAGTGCTACTCCTAGCGCCAAACGAGAGGCCTCTGGGATGTTGCCAATAACCCCAATTTTTTTCTTCCTAGCATCAAATGCCTTGCCCGAAAACGTTGGGCGATCGCCCAACCACTCCTGTACCCATCGAAAACTGCCCAAAAATGGAATTTCGCCGAAGGTATTCAGCGTCGTAAAAAATCTTACAACGTCCCACTGAGATTTGACCTGTTCAGACATAGTTACACCCGACTGTCACTTTCAATAACTTTTACAGCCCTCTCCACACTCAAAAGATAGAGCAATACCGAGTTTTTTAAAGCACCGTTGGGAATAAGTAAATAAACTCTGAAGTAACACTTATCCACCCGGAGCGAAATATAAACAAAATCTGAATACAATTTTGTCTGTGACATCCTCAAAACCCTGTCAAATATGTGGCTTTCCAAGCCGAGATTTTTCCTCCCTAAATCTGATGTTCGTAGTTACAACAAAATGTTTTTCACTGAATAGCCGGATTTATAGGTGATGTCACGGCTAACTTCATACAAAATTGACGAGTTCTCTAAAGATTAGCTGAAGTCAAAAGAATATTGCGCATCTCACCTAGAATCGGCAGCTAATCTTGATAAGACAGGCGCATCTTGGCTTCGGTACTCGTTAAAGAACAGTCCGTACCATCACGTATCTCCGATTCTGCTGCTGACTCTAAAGCAAAAGCCCCCATCAATCGCCCGCCCACAGCGAACCCAAGTACTAAGAGCTAATAAATATGCGTGTCCTTCTTTATTCTTCTAATTATTATCCTGAGCCCATTGGCATAGCCCCTCTTGTGACTGAGCTTGCAGAAGGGCTAGTTAGAAGGGGACATCAGGTGCGGGTTGTCACCGCAATGCCCAACTACCCAGAGCGAAAAATTTATCCTGGCTATCGAGGTCAGGTCTATAAAAGCGAAGTGCGCAATGGCGTAACCATCGATCGCTGTTTTGTGGCTATTCGCCCTAAGCCTGGTTTGGTAGGCAGAGTAATGCTAGACGGCAGCTTTGCGTTGCTAAGCTTTTTTAAGGCGATTAGCGGCTGGCGTCCTGACGTGATTTTATCGACGAGCCCTTCTCTGCCTGCGTGCGTACCCGTTGCGGCGACGCGGATGTTTTATCGCTGTCCTACGGTCTTAAGCTTGCAGGATATTCTCCCCGAGGCGGCTGTTCAGACTGGATTGCTTAGTAATAAGGTGGCGATTAAGGTTTTTGAGCAGCTTGAGAAGTTTGCATATGCCAGTGCCACCAAAATCGGTGTTATCACGCCTTCCTTTACGGAAAACCTGCTAGCTAAAGGGGTTAAGGCATCAAAAATTCAATGCGTTTCTAACTGGGTGGACGTTGGTTTTGTACAGCCAAAGCCTAGAGAAGAGAGCGCTTTCCGTAAGGCCCACGATTTGGAGGATAAGTTTGTTGTACTTTACTCCGGTAACATCGCCCGCACTCAGGGAGTTCGCACCATTTTGCACAGTGCTGCTCAGCTGAAAGATAATAAAGACATTCAGTTTGTCATCGTGGGTGAGAAAAGTCAGCTGTCGGAGCTGAGAGTGTTGCGTGACAAACTGAACATCGATAACGTTCTGCTGTTACCGTTTGTCGCTAGAGAAGAGCTGCCAGACATGCTGGCAGCTGCTGACGTCTCACTGATTATGCAAAAGTGTAAGGTGGTCGGTTTTAATATGCCGTCCAAAACTCAGGTCATCATGGCAAGCGGCCGGGCTATTATTGCTTCGGTGCCCGTTCATGGAGCCGCCGCTCAGGCTGTTAGAGAAAGTCAAAGTGGTTTGGTGGTTGAGCCTGAGAGCCCAACCCATCTGACTAAAGCTATCTTGACTTTGCATAACGATCTGGAGGCAACGAAGACGCTGGGAGACAATGGACGTCAGTACGCTATTGATAACTATTCTTTCCATCAGGCCTTGAACGCTTATGAAGCTCTGCTAAAGAGTGTTGTTCCTGAGCGTCAGAGATATGGCATTGCCGAACTTGCACAAGACTTCAAGAGCCCAGACCTAGAAAAAATTTAGCTGAAAAAATCTAGCTGAAAGAAATCTAGCTGAAAAAGTCTAGCTGGAGTTCTACTGAAAGTGTCGGTGTTTGGCACTACGAAAAGACATCACAGAAGAGAGAGATCACAGAAGAAAGACATCGCGGAAAGACGCCACAGAAAACCATCTTAAAAAGACGTCACCTCGGCAGCGATATTTTCTGCGCATTCAGCTGAATGGATGTGAGAGCAGAAGCTATTGCTGTCGTTTTTATAGCAAAGCCAGGATGCATTCTGACTTTGTTCGTTGAGTTGCCCATTGCTATATGACGGTTTCAGCTGACAAAAGCGTCCTAAGCAACTCGACAGAAGCTGTATATTGTCATGCTGTCTTTCCTGTTGAAACTCTCGGTTTGCCTCAATGGCCGTATAACCGCTGCTGCTACTCTGAACTGCTCTCTTCGGCGCTGCCGCTCAATTGTTGTAGTAGGCTTCCTAGCCGCTGTTGTGCCTGACCATAGGCTGCCCAATCACCACTTTGTAGCGCCTGCTGTCCTTGCTCATACGCTTCAATAGCCGACTGAACTAAATCGCCTGCTTCGTCAGGTCTAGCATTAATCGGGTTAGACGGTGGTGATGTGGTTGTCTCGGGGCCACCGAAGATGGCTTCTAGCGCTTCACTGAGCGTATTGCGCATGACGATAGTGTCTTTAAAGGCGACGATGACACGTTTTAGTTCTGGAAAAGCGCCATTATCGGCTTCTAGGTATACAGGTTCAAAGTAGAGCAAGGATTGGTCGACAGGGATCACCAGTAAGTTGCCGCGAATGACGCTAGATCCTTGCTGATTCCAGAGGGTGAGCTGTCCAGAGATATCGGTGTCTTGATCGATGCGGGCTTCTATTTGCTGGGGGCCATACACCAAGACCTGCTTGGGAAATTCATAAAGAACAAGCTGGCCATATTGATCGCCATCGCAGCGGGCGGCCATCCAGGCCACCATGTTGTCTTTGCGGGCGGGGGTAAAGGGTAAAATTTGCAAGAATTCTTCGCTCTCTGCGTTGGGTAGCCGCATGATGACAAAGTAGGGCTGCATTTGCTCTGATGTGTCTTCTGTACCCACTTGCTGGGGCAGCTGCCAGAGGTCTTCTTGGTTGTAGAACACTTCGATATCATTCATGTGGTAGGTACGATACATCTGCGCTTGTACCTGGAACAGGTTTAGCGGATAGCGAAAGTGAGCTTTCAACTCCTCTGAGGCTGACTCAATCGGTGTAAATAAGCTGGGAAATATCTTTTGGTAGGTTGTCAAAACGGGATCGTCGTTACCGATGGCATAGACGGTAAGGGTGCCGTCATAGGCGTCGATGACAACTTTGGCCGCATCGCGGATGTAGTTGGTGCCAGTTTCTACCAGATCGTTGAGCTGCGGCTGGTTGCTTAGAAGTGCCTCTACATTGCGAGAAAGTGCTAGGGGTTCGGAGTAGGGGTAGCGATCGCTCGTTGTGTAGCCATCCAATATCCACTTGAACCGACCGTCAATCAAAGCCAGATAAGGATCGCTATCGAGCTGTAGGAAGGGCACAATCTGCCGCGCTCGGTCTACGATGTGGCGGTGGTAGTGAACCTTTGAGGTCGCCGTGAAGTAGTTTGAAATCAGCGGCTTAAAAGTGCCGAATTCAAAAGCATAGGCCGATCGTCGTAGAAGCGAGCCCATAGCCACACCCCCAGCCCCATCGTAAGTGTTGGTAGCATTGCCATCATTAGAGGGATAGTCAAACTCGGTAGTGCTGGTACCGGTGTAGATGTGATGACTGGTTTCTTCGCCGTAGTATAGTCTGGGCTGATTAATGTCGATATCGACAGAAGATTCGGGCGGAATGTTTTTGACAAAGAAGGTCGGTAGGCCCTCAGGTGAAACCTGATTGACTGGACTTACCGCAACCCCATAGCCATGGGTGTACTTAAGCCGCTGGTTTACCCAGTTTTTGGCCTGAGACTGAAAGTTATCGTAGTCAAACTCACGGGCGGCGAGCATGACTTGGCGATAGTCGCCATCTAGCGTGTAGCGGTCGATATCGACATCGTGAAAGCGGTAGTAAGTGCGTAAGCTTTGCAGCGCCTGATAAGTTTTCAATAGGGTCTGATAGTCCCACAGGCGAATGTTGTCGAGGGTACCGCCGTTTTCCTGAAGGGCTTGAATCTCCAGGGTGTCTTCTACGGGAAACTCCTCTCTTTGAACATTGGCTAGTCCGTATGCCTGCCGGGTAAAGTTCAAGCTATTTTCAATAAAAGGAGCTTCTTTTTTTAGCTCATTGGGTTCTACTATTAGGCTCTGCTGAGCCCAGGGATAAACGCCACCCAAGAGTATCAAAATGCCGAAATATAGACTGAGACTGGTCAGTGGCAAGGCGAACCCGGGTCGCCATAGCGAAATCATCAGTAGGAGAGCGACGACTAGCGTGACGATAATCATCAGGTTGTAGGCCGCTAGCCGCGCATTGACGTCGGTGTAGCCAGCGCCAAATACTGCGCCACTGGCAGAATAAAGGAGGTCGTAGCGCGCGAACCAGTAGCCCAGCGCTAAGAAGAGCGCGATCGCACTCAAAAGCACACACAGATGAGCCTTTACCGGTCCGGCCAGCAGATATTTCCATCCTCGCTCTAGCCGAATTTCACCGCGAATAGCATAGATGACAAGTGCCAGTATCAGTGACCAAATCAGTAGCTCCAGGCTCTCCTGCTGAAGCCCCTGATAAAGGGGCATTCGAAAAACATAAAACCCGACATCCTGCTGGTAGATTGGGTCGGCAATGTCAAAG
This sequence comes from uncultured Synechococcus sp., assembly GCA_937911865.1. GTDB lineage: Bacteria > Cyanobacteriota > Cyanobacteriia > Phormidesmidales > Phormidesmidaceae > Phormidesmis. The sequence goes on along the minus strand of CALDSK010000182.1, from coordinate 19,035 downwards.
GCGGTCGGGTTTAGAAACTTGAGTAATACTTCCCAGGAGCCAGCGGCCTGCTGGGCAGCGCCAACCGACAGCAATACAATCAGCGCTAGGCCACCATAGACTGTCAGCCCGGGAATAATAGGGGTCCAATCGCTATTTTGAGGGACGTAGAAAGGGCGATCACGCGTTAGCCACAGCGCTAGCCAGTAGTTGCCCCACAGCACGGCTGCATAGATTAAGAAAGCGAGTACTGCGCAGAAAACGCGCCAGCCCAAGCGAAGCCTAAAGATACTGGCAAAGCCAGTGGCCTCGAACCACCAATACTCGGTCAGCCAATGAACCAGAGTGCTAGTACAAGCCAGCAGCAGCAGCCCTATGCCGACTATCCACCATAGCCACAGGCGAGGTAGAGGCAAACCGATAGTCACTGGGGCTTTAGACTGATTGGGGCGTGATGAAGTCACAGGATAATACGAGCTATGCCGTTTTATCCCAGGGTGGTTAGAACGGCTCGCTGTGAAAAGGGGCTAATAAAGTGATCATGAAGCCTGATTTGGCACTAGAGCTAGAATCGCCCCAAATATTAACCTAATTTTTCGTGACCTAATCTTTTGTGACCTAATTTTTCGTGACCTACTCTGGATACTGCTGAGATGAATTCGACAGGGAATATCGTTCGCAAGCTGAAGATAGACGCGCTTGTGGTTGAGATATATGACTCTCCAGAGGAGGTCGCACTCGCGGCTAGCTACGCTGCTCGTAGGGTTTTAGACAATACGCTAGCTCTACGGCACGAAGCCAGGGTGATTTTCGCGACGGGGCGATCGCAAAAGCAATGCCTCCACTACCTTACCGATCGCCCGAACAAGCAGCTTTGGTCGAGCATTACCGGGTTTCACCTAGATGAATATCTGGGACTAGCGGCTGAGCATCCAGCCAGCTTTCGACATTACTTTCAGCAGCATCTCCCCAGTAGGGTTGCGCTGAAGCGGTTTTATGAGCTGGATGGAGAGAGTGCCCTGCCGATAGATGTCTGCGAGGCCTATGAAAAAGAACTGCGATCGCGCCCTTTAGACCTCTGCTTTTTAGGAATTGGCAACAATGGTCATCTTGCCTTTAACGACCCTAGCGTCGCCGATTTTGACGATCCTCGATGGGTTAAGCTAGTCCGGCTAGACGACAAAAATCGACAGCAGCAGGCTAGCTCTACGGCGTTTGCCAGCATAGAAGCGGTCCCGCGATATGCGTTTACTCTGACGCTAAGTGCTATTAGCGCGGTGCTGTGCAATCTGTGTCTGGTCTTTGGTAGTCATAAGGCAGATATTGTTCATACTCTACTGATGGGGCCTATTGCACCCAGCTGTCCAGCATCTATTCTGCGCCAGATTCCGGGTTCAACGCTACTGATAGATAAAGCTGCGGCGAGCGGCTTGGCAACGTAGATGGCCTAATCGGCGGTTGTTTTTAGTAGCTTAGGCGTAGTCTAGGCTTCTTCGGGGCGAATGACCTTCCACTGCGGATGTGAAGGGCCCTGGGCATGAATTTTTTCTAGGTCGCTGAGCAGGCGCGATCGCTCTCCAGCTGATATACCCCACAAAATCTGACGGCTCTCACTGTACAGCAGCGCCAATGTTAGCCCTATGCAAAGCCCTATACCCATCCCAGCAACTCGGTTGTAGACCAGCATATAGCGGACCGCTGTCCAAGTGAAATACTGCTGCAATTCTTGTAGATCAGAACGTACCCACCATAGGCTGAGTGCGCCAACTGTAAGCCATAGCGCCAGGCATACCCACCACCAGGTTCGCATCATCGCCTGCCGAAGGGCCTCTATTTCTCTGGCCTGTTCGGCTCGTTTTTGGGCTTGCTCAGCCGTAACCTGCTCGTTTGACATTCGCTAACAACTCTATCGCAGCCAATTTGCTATGTTGCACTGGGCAAAGAATCAACGGATTCTTCAAAGTCATCGTCATCGCTGTCGAGGCTGCTGCCAGAGTCACTGCCAGAATCACTGCCTTCAGATCGACTGCGCCACCAGGCTAACAGCGTACTAGCAATAAAAATACTGGAGTAGGCACCTGCTAGAAACCCTGTGATCAGTGCCAATGCGAAAAACTTTAGCGTGCCACCGCCAAAAATGACAATACTTAGCAGGGTAAGTACGGTGGTTAGCGTCGTGTTGATTGAGCGTCCTAGCGTGTCGTTGACTGATTCGTCAACGACGGCATTGATCGGCTTATCCGGCGATCGCACGAGCGTTTCACGAATGCGATCGTAGATGACTACTGTGTCATTAACTGAGAAACCAACGATGGTGAGTAAGGCCACGATGAATAGGCTATCAGCCTCATAGCCAGTCACCAGGCTCAAGATAGAAAAAATGCCCAACGTGATCAGTAGGTCGTGAAGCAAAGCGACAATTGCCAAAATGGCATAGTCAAATTTGAAGCGCAGACTGAGGTAGGCGGCAATTAGGGCAAAGGCGACGAGCAAAGACATCAGTCCCGATGCCAGCAGCTGCCTGCCGAGCACAGGACCCACAGTGTCGTTTTTAGTGGCATTGGGATCGATTGTTCCAATCGCTTCGCCCAAGGCTAGCTGGAGTGCATCTCGCTGATCTACATCCAGATTACGGGTGCGCACTACCACCGACTGCTGTGCCTCGCCAAGCAGTTGAATGCTGCTACCAGGCAAGTCTTGATCATCTAGCACTGCGCGAACTTCAGAGATCTCGATGGGTTCAGCGCAATTGGCCGCATCGCTACAGTCGCGGGCTAGCTGCAGACGAGTACCCCCAATAAAATCGAGGCTAGGCTTGACCGGTGCGCCGTACTGCTGCCATGAAAACGCCATTGAGGCGATCCCAACGGCGATGATAGCCGCGGAGATACACCACCAGAGGGTCCTTTGCTTAATGACGTTGATTTTCATAGGTTAGTAAATGGCAAGTTATTATGCACACGAGTGACGGGTTAAGTGGCTGATGGGGATTGTCTTTGCTGTAGGCCATAGTCACCTGCAAAGATTAACTGTAGCGATCAAGTAACTGTAGCGATCAAGCGCTGTCTGTTTTTAGAAAGAACGCTTGTTTTTAGAGAGAAAAGTCTGACGTGGGAGCTACCGAGTGGGGCTACCGGGTACTACTGAGTATTACTGGGCACTGGGCGCTGCTCTTTTTTTAGGAATTGCATCAACGCCTGGGCAAAAGAGGTCGGGTTTGCGAAACTGTGGGAATCCGATCGCAAAGAACATCAGCGTCCGACTACAGCTGACAGCTGTGAACATGCTGATAACGACCCCAATGGCTAGGGTGAGTGCAAAGCCGCGAACGAGCCCAGTGCCTAAGAAAAACAGTGCGCCGCAGGCAATCAGCGTCGTGACGTTGCTATCTAAAATACTGGAGAATGCTCGGTAGAAGCCAGATTCAACAGAGCGATAGAGGGTCTTGCCAGCGCGGAGCTCCTCGCGAGTTCGCTCGAAGATCAGTACGTTGGCATCGACTGCCATACCGATACTTAAGATGAAGCCTGCAATACCAGGCAGGGTCAGGGTAACGCCGAGTAAGTTATAAGCAGCCCAGGTCAAAATGGCATAAACCACGAGGGCTATATCTGCCAAAACGCCGGGTAGGCGATAGTAAACTGCCATGAAAACAAGTACAAGTGCGAGCCCTAGCAGCGCTGCGTACAGGCTACGCTCCACGCTGTCTCGTCCTAGCGTCGCGCCGACGGTACGGTTTTCGACAATTTCTACCGGCAGTGGCAGCGAGCCGCCGCGCAGCTGCACTTCTAACTCTTGGGCAGCTGTGCTGTCAAATCGGCCGGAAATGCTGGCCTGACCGCCTTCGATGCCGTTCGCAGCGTACTCAACGCTGACGCTGGGCGCACTGATCAGCTGGTTATCGAGAAAGATACCGAGACCACGGCCAGTGCCAGCAATGTCGCGGGTCAGATTAGCAAAAAGCTGAGCACCCTCTGAGTTAAAGGAGATATCGACCTGCCAGACGCCGGGTGGCGCGTTGGGCATAGGACCTGCGATCGCATTTCTCAATTTATCGCCAGTCAGGTCTGACTCAGCAAACAGTTCTAAAATATCAGCCTGGGTTGCTTCAATCTCGGCCTGATTGGCTTCTATCGCTTCAGGATCGCCGCCCTCTTCAACCAACGCTAGCTGTTCGCGTAGCTGCGTTTGTGCTACCGACTGCAAGGCTAGCAGCTCGCCTTCTGTCTCGGGCTTTTGGCTGCGGAACTCTAGCTGAGCAGTGCCGCCAAGGACCCTCTCAGCTTTTTCGGGATCGCTGACACCCGGTAGCTGAATTGAAAGCTGATCTTGCCCCACGCTTTGAACAACGGCCTCTGACACGCCCAGTCCATTGACTCGATTTTCGATGACGGCCTGTACGGCTGCCAGCTCGCGTTCGCCGACATTGGGAATGTCTTCTGTGGGCTGCACTTGCATCGTCAGCTGAGTCCCACCGCGCAAATCCAGACCCAGCTGGGTTGGAATCTGCACAATGATGACGATTGCGGCAATCACCAAAGCCAGCAGCGAGGCGAGTATTAAGCGTTGCTTACCCATAGAATCCATTTTGTATACAGGGTGAAATTGACTCCCCGGTGCAGTTAAGTATCCTAATACCAAATTGCCTCAATCGCAGGTGATCGAGGCAAAAAGGTTGAGAACTTTTGATGTATCTTCTGACGTGTTTTCGTCTTTATAGTCTGCCTTGCATGATTTTCTCGACGGCTTCCTCGATTTGCGCGGGTTGCACAATGGTTAAGTCTTCCAGGCCTTTATTGTAAGGGGTTGGAATGTCTTGTGAAGACAGGCGAATGACTGGACCATCAAGCTCATCGAAGAACCGATCGTTAATAGAGGCAATAATTTCAGCGCCAATGCCACCGGTTCTCATGCATTCTTCGACGATAACAACCCGATGCGTTTTCTTGATGGAGGCACCAATGGTGTCGTAGTCAATTGGCTTGAGCGAAATCAAATCGATGACTTCGGGATCGTAGCCTTTTTTCTCTAAGGCTTCTACCGCTTTCATCGCGTGATAGCGCATCCGAGAGTAGGTCAAGATCGTTACGTCTTTGCCTGTTCGTACCGTTTCTGCTTTATCTAAAGGCAGGATGTACTCATCGTCGGGTAAGTCCTCTTTGTTGAAATACAGCAGTACGTGCTCAAAAAAGAGGACAGGATTATCATCGCGGATCGCTGCTTTGAGTAGGCCCTTTGCATTACGAGGCGTTGAGCAGGCGACAATTTTTAGGCCAGGTACGGCTTGAAAGTAAGCCTCTAGCCGCTGAGAGTGCTCTGCGCCGAGCTGAGAGCCAACGCCACCGGGCCCGCGAATGACCACTGGAATCTTGAAGTTGCCACCGGAGGTATATCGCAGCATGCCAGCGTTATTAGAAATTTGATTGAACGCAAGCAGTAAAAAGCCCATGTTCATGCCTTCGATAATGGGCCGCAGGCCAGTCATAGCTGCGCCGATGCCCATACCGGTAAAGCTGTTTTCCGCGATCGGCGTATCCAGTACGCGCAGCTCGCCGTATTTCTCGTACAGGTCTTTGGTGACTTTATATGAGCCGCCGTATTGACCGACGTCTTCGCCCATGACCATGACGGTCTGGTCTCTAGACATTTCTTCGTCAATAGCCTCGCGAAGCGCGTCAAATAAAAAGGTTTCTGCCATTGGGGGAGCGTTGATAGTTAAAAGTTAAAATGTTCGCGGAGCGTTTTCGCGAGAGAAGTCTAGAAGAAGCGGCGATCTAGTCTTCAGCCTAGTCTTCAGCGAAAATATATTTGTATAGCTCTGCCGGATGGGGGTCTGGGCTTTCTTCGGCGAAGGTCAAGCAGTCTTCGACCACGTCAGTGATTTTGTCGCGGATCGATTTGAGGTCGGTTTCGCTGGCTAAGTCTTGCTCTAGCAGGTAGGCTTCAAATCGTTTGATGGGATCGCGATCGCGCCAGAACTTCTTTTCAGCGGGATCTCTCAATTCATCAGGATCTGCCACAGAATGTCCGCGATAGCGATAGGTCAAACATTCTAATAAAGTTGGCCCTTCGCCTGCTCTCGCTCGCTCAACGGCTTTCTTTGTCGCAGCTCGAACTGCTAGCACGTCCATTCCATCAACTTCGTAACCAGGCATCCCGAATACGCTGGCCTTTTTATAAATTTCAGTTTGAGAGGAGGCTCGCTCGTGAGCCATCCCAATAGCCCACATATTGTTTTCCACCACAAAAATAATGGGCAGCTTCCATAGCGCTGCCATATTTAAGCATTCAAAAAACTGACCGTTGTTTGTCGTGCCATCCCCAAAAAAAGCCGCTGTTACCTGATCTGCCCCGGCATCGCCCATCGCCTCTTTGCGATAGCGAGTTTGAAACGCGGCTCCCAGCGCGACCGGAATACCCTCTCCGATAAAAGCAAAGCCGCCTAGTACGTTGTGTTCTTTCGAGAACATATGCATAGAGCCGCCACGGCCCTTACTACAGCCCGTTTCTTTGCCAAACAGCTCGGCCATGACTTCTCTGGCCGGAACGCCCGCACTTAGAGAATGAACATGGTCACGGTAGGTACTACAGACGTAGTCATCAGAGCGCATCGCTTTGATCACGCCGGAGGCCACGGCTTCTTGACCGTTGTACAAATGCACAAACCCCTTGACCTTACCGCGCTGATAGAGCTCAGCACATTTATCTTCAAAATAGCGCCCCAACACCATATCTTCGTAAACGACAAGGCCCTCTTCCTTTGTCACCTGAGGAGAGGTTGCCTGAAAGGTCGGCAGCGGTCTTTCCTGAACCATAAGTTGTGTCCGTGTTCTAGCAGCTCTTAATATTTTCTTAGGTAATCGCGTTTTATCATAGCCTGCTTCCACCTCAAAATAGCGGCCAAATCTGTAAAAGACCCGATGGGTAAGATTCTTCTATCCGTGTTTTGTCCGTGTTTTGATGGCGTATTGGTATCGATTCGCTGACGGTCAGACCCGTGATGATGAATCGGTGATGCTGTCGCTTGACAAATAATCAATTGCACTTGAAGCTGTGCGCACGCTCAATAGTCTGATTAGTTTGTATATTTAAAGTTGAAAAGAGTGCAGATAAGGCTTGCTCTCATCTGCCTCTGACTGCTCGGTTAACTGCTGAGGCTGACTGTTATGGGCTGACTGCCAACGTGCTGCATTAATAGCAATTTTTTATGCCTAAGCGCGTTTGTTCACAAGCAGTTTTTGGGCAGTTCTTAGCTAGTTACTTTGGGTAGATATTTTGCTTTTCTTGGAATTTTATTCAGGAACAATGATAAGGTGTCCCTCAAAATCACGCTAGCAGCTCCCTCTACGTCTGAAAAATTTTATGTAGAGGATCTTTCAAGAAAGCAGTTGGGTAAAAAGCAGTTGGGTAAAAGTAGTGCGCTGAAGAAGTGAACGCTTGCCTTTTTAAGCAAGGTTAAGATCTTCTTTTGAGTTGGTTCGAGAACAAGATTGATTTAATGGCTGGGGATACAAAGAGTGCGAATTCCGCTGGACTACTATCGAATTTTAGGGCTACCGATTCAGGCAACGGCTGAGCAGCTCAAACAGTCGCATCGCGATCGCACCCTTCAAGTCCCAAGGCGCGAGTACTCAGAGCTGGCCATTGACGCTCGCCGTCAGCTGTTAGATAAAGCCTACGACGTGTTGGGCAACAGTGCTCGACGAGCGGAATACGACCAAGAATTTTTGAGCAAAACCAAAAGTGGCAACAGCGCTGGTGAGGTGGACGACCTTGAAAATCCTGATGCCAACGTCCCCACCATTCAAATCGAGAATCATCTGCTAGTAGGTGCACTGCTGATTCTATTGGAGTTAGGTGAGTACGAACTGGTGTTACGCCTGGGACGCCCCTACATCAAGCGTGATGCTAGTACCTTAGAAGGCAAGCAGCTCAAAGAGCAGGCTGCCCTGCCCGATATCATCTTGAGCCTGGCTGTAGCCTGCCTGGAGTTAGGCCGAGAAGAGTGGCAGCAAAACCACTATGAACATGCTGCTGAATCTTTAGAAATCGGCCGAGAGCTGCTTTTAAAAGAAGAGCTGCTGCCCGTTTTGCGAGCTGAAATTCAGGCAGACCTATATAAGCTGCGTCCCTATCGCTGTTTGGAACTAATCGCCAGACCCCTAGATCAGCATCAACCCAGGCAAGAAGGCATTGGCCTGCTGCGTGCGATGCTTCAAGACCGGGGCGGGATTGATGGCGCCAATGACGATTTGTCGGGCCTAGGCGTCGACGATTTTCTCCGGTTTGTTCAGCAGCTGAGAGGCTACCTGACTGCTGCCGAACAGCAGGAAGTGTTTGAAGCTGAAGCGCAAAGGCCTTCAGCGGTTGGTACTTACCTGGCGGTTTATGCGTTGCTTGCTCGTGGTTTTGCGCAGCATCAGCCAGCGCTGATTCGCCGTGCTAAGCAAATGCTTTTGCGCCTGAGCGGTCGTCAAGATGTTCACTTAGAGCAGGCCGTATGCGCAGTTTTGTTGGGGCAAACAGAAGAGGCCAGTCGCGCACTAGAGCTTTCCCAAGAGCACGAACCATTAGAGTTTATCCGTGAGCACTCGCAGGGCTCGCCCGATCTGCTGCCAGGGCTGTGTCTCTATGCTGAAAACTGGCTTCAGCAGGAGGTGTTCCCATTCTTTCGAGACCTCGATCAAGAGCCCGCGACCTTGAAAGATTATTTCGCCGATAGCACTGTGCAGTCTTATTTAGAGAACTTACCGCTGGAAAACGAGCGCAGCAACCGGCATGCCGCTCGCTTAGATGCCCATAGTAGTGCGCATCCCGATGCACAGACGTTGGAGACCTCTGCTGTCGCCGCACCTTACACCGCTACTGGACTCAATACACCCAGCAGCAGTGCGGCTGCGGTCGGCGCGGCTGCTGGGACTGTTGCGAGCGTCGCGGCTTCGACTAGCTATGAAACGACCTCGACGACTTTTGGGACTCCTTCTAGCTTTAGCCCACCCAGTCTAGGGAGTCGCTCAGTCCGGACAGATGTGCCTAGCACAACGGGTACAGCTGGATTTGCTGGGGGCGTTAGTATCGTTGATAAAATTTCAAAGATGTCTCCCTCCGGTCAGCTAGGTGGAGGGGCGACTAGCGGAGAGTCTCCAAGTAGCGATGGGGACGGCCGAGAAGGACTTTCTGCGCTCAGAGCACGTCGCAATCGGCGCGGCAGTTCGTCTATCAAGCCCGATCGTTTGGCGCTGGTCATTGCTGCCGGCATTCTGTGTTTGGGTGCCGGTCTTTTCTTGCTGACTAAGATTGTCAGTGCAGTGAGAGGCGGATCTTCGACGGTAACCCCAGCCCTAGAAGGAGAGCCGCTCGATATTACAGTGAACGAGCCCGCCATTGAAGTAGACGGCCTAGAAGATAGCGTGGCGGCAACTTCTGATGATGCCCAAGCGATCGCTCAAAGGACTGTTGAGCGGTGGTTAGATGCTAAGCGAGCTGCCTACAGCCAAAACTATGATGCGGCTGGTCTAGCTGACGTCTTAACCAGCGATACGCTGCGTGGCACCCAAAGCGACGTTCGTGGGCTGGAAGCAGAAGGCTCTTATTTTGAATATGCTCACAATGGTTTAAGGATAGTGTCTGTGACGCCTGAAGAGATAGAAGGTGCCGATAGTTTGACCGTGGAGGCTGAAGTGACAGAGTCAGCAACTTTTAATGACAGCCTTGGTCCTAACGATCGGTACTCTTACGGAGAGGAAGTGGTCTCTGCGACCTATAAACTCGTGCTTGAGGGAGACAGCTGGCTAATTGAAGAAATTATTCCAAGATAAAGCTCAAGATAAAGTTCTTGGCAATGTTTTTAGCAAAACATTGCCTCTAAGTGGTTGCACTGACATAATAATGAGCGTCTTTGCCTTTACTTGCCGGAATAATCTTGGTTTAGCAAGAAAATAGTTATCTACCGTGCGCTAAACTGCTGTGATTCAACTGTCGCAGCTGAAATAATCGGAGCAGGTATTAAGGGTGTTCCAAGGCTGTCGTATATCGAGGTTGGTGTCGTCACTAGAGTTGCCGGAGAACTGTTGGAGGACTACCCGTATTGATTTTTCCAATGAAATCAATGCCAGTTGTTATATCCTGACTAAGTTTCGGGCAACTTCTAATCGGGAGTGATCGACTTAGTGGTTTGCTTAGGAGGCTTTGTGCCGTTTAAGTGACTACTCTGTTAGATTAGATTGCTCTACAGGTTCCCTTTCTGTGGTTTACCTTGAAGTGTGGACTGCTTTTCAATTGCCTATAGCAGCCACCGGTATCTAGAATTGAGTTTGCTGGTGATACCTTGATCGTTCGTAAGTATTTTTTGACAAGACCTCTGAGTGAATAGTCGCCAACGTATGCAAGTACAGAGTCCCCCAAACACCCAGCCATCTGGCCCCAAGCTAATCGATCAGCTGACGGTACCAGGAGGTCTCCCCAGTGAGTGTTCTAGAAGAGCCAAAACCCAAATCGATCTGTTACTGCTGGCTATCGAGGCCCTTGATTTGGGGGGGGCTGAAGCGATGTTAGCGTCGGCTAAAGAACTCGGGCTCGATGAAGTCGTCCGTGGCCGCGTGAATCTATGGCTACTGCGTAGTAGTAATCCGCTGCGCCGGTTTAGCCAGCGCCAGCCGATGTCTTTAGAAGAAGGTAAGGCGCTGGTCCTAATTACCTGCTTTTTGGCCCGTCGTTTGACGGTGTTAATTCGTCAGCTACTGCTGGGCTATCAGCAGTTGAGCGATCAGAACCTCTCTTTTGATCATCATTTCCGACTCTCCGATTATTTGGCTCGGTTTCGCTCTCACTTTCGGGCTCGTATGAATGCTAAGCGCTCGGGTGTGATTGCCTACAGTACGGATGAGAAGCTGAACGAGCTAGCGATTGAGCTATTGACCAAGCTCCTGTTTTGTACCGGTACAGACGGTGCAGAGCGACTCTGGATCAGTCTTTTTGATGGAGAAGTATCATGACGATTCGGCGTCAGTACCAGCTGCCCAATTGCAGCATCATTCTAGATGGCCTGAGCATTGACCCTTCTCCGGGCAGCGAAAACGTGATGTCGCTGCTAGTGAATGCGGAGTGTCGGATTAGTGGCCTAGAGCGATCGCTCAACGGTGGCTACAACTTTTTTGCTGCGCTGGTAAGAGCTGTCAGCCAATACGGCCAGGAAGTGCTCAGCGGATTTGCGCATCCGCAGGTCGTTGAAGGTGAGCCGCTACTGGTTCATATCAATCCTGGCGATGGTCCCTATCATCACTTGGTAGTACAGCCAGAGATTGCGGACTTAGGCGATGCTAGCGATGGCCGAGCGATTGATATCAAGCTATCGGCGGTACAGCTGTTCGATTTGACTGAGGCCGTTGACCAGTTTTTTGACGAGAAGCAGACGCTTCCGGAGCTTGAGCCCTCTTTGACACCGCTGGGTCGGCGGTTTGTTCGCAGTGACGAGCCGCTGAGCGATCGCGCCGTTCCGGCTGTTTTGGGTATCGGTGGCCTAGTGGCGGCTACGCTGGCCTTTGGCCTACTGCCGATGCCTGAAGTTAGAGATCCGGCACTAGAGACCCGCGAAACGATTGAATCTGTAGAAGTTGCCGATGCTGATACCGATAGGGCTGGCGCTACGCCTCCTACCGGAGAAACGCCTGAGCTAGAGGATTCAGAATCGGCCGTAGAAGTGTCTGAGCCGGAATCGAATGCGTTCGTCACAGACAGTGAGCTTACAGACAGTGAGCTTTCAGACAGTGAGCTTTCAGACGGTGAGCTTTCAGACGGTGATGCCGACGAGAGCAGCGATGAGTTAGCAGGCAGTGACGCCGAGAGTCCCAATGAAGCTAATTCTGATGCTGAAGCAGAAGGTGATGAATTGGCTGTCGCGGCGGCGGGTGCAACTGAGTTTGACGAAGAGCCCTTCCTCAACAGCAGCCTTCAATTTTCAGATATTCGCCTGTTGAACGGTCAGCTAAAGCAGACAATCGTTGAAAACCGCGATCAGCCTAGATTTGGGGATGCTATCAGCTATCGCGTTCGTCTCAGCGAAGAAGGCAACATTCTTGGTTATCAGCCAGCCGATCGCGCTGCTGGAAGTGCGGTGGATGAGACGCCCTTACCTGAACTCGTAGATGCGGACGCTGAAAGTGACAACATAATGGACTATCGAGTGGTTTTTACAGAGCGGGGGGTGGTTGAAGTGAGCCCCTGGTTTGGCTGGAGCTATTACGAATAGCGTCTGCTGTAGTTCGTGATTTGCATGATTCATTAGTACTAAAATAAGCCTGTAGCTCAAGAGGGCGGTGTTTGATTAGCAAGCTTGGGTTAATATCCAGTAGCTGTCATACTGGCCGAAATTATTTTAGGGGGACTGGTTTATGGATAATGAGCCGGGGCCAAATAGTTCTAGCGCGTCGCGTCGCGATGCTGATTCGGCTGCTGAGCCTTCTGGTGACAATGCGGGCTCTTTCTCTGCGTCGCCCAGGCTTAGCCGTGGTTTTGATAGCTATGTGCCACCAGCTGGTTATCACAATGCTGCTCAAGCTTCTTATCCTGCTGGCGCTACAGGTTGGGAAGGCCACCGCACTCAGTCTCGTCCTGATGCAATTTCGAAAGGGGCAACTTCACAGGGCGCTACTTCACAAGGGTCAACAGCTCCCTCTGATAAAAATCAGTCGTCAGGGCGCAGCAAGTTTGCCTGGCTGATGCCTTGGCGAGCTAAGCAAACAGACCTTTCTTCGGCTCCATCCCCTACAGCCCAGACTTCTACAGCCCAGACTTCTACAGCTCAACTTCTGGGGCCTTCGGCTGACCAGGGTTTGTCGGTTCCTACTCAGTCAACTGTTCCTCAGCCAAGGTCTAATCAGCCAGGTTTTTATAGACGCGTGCCGAATGGCGTAGCGGGCATATCTGCTGCATCAGAGTATCCCTCCGGGTCTGCCGATGTCTATCCTCCTTTGGCTCCGCCTGTTCCGCCTGTCCCGCGGTTTTGGCAAAAGCAGCCTTTTGTTGCGATCGCCTATTTTTCTCTGATAGGCACTGCCTTGTCTACTGCCTGGCTATTCGGCATACTGGCCGCACAAATCGTGCCGGGTCGCTTCGAAAATCCGCCCGTTCAAGAAAGCTTTTTGCGTAAGTCTAGCCGCTTGACTCGCCGCCTATGGCACTTTTCTGAGCTTTGGCAGACACCCACCACGCGCACTCGAATTGAAGCAATTCCGCTGCCTGAAACAGGGCCTATTTTAGGTCCGATTGAGCTGTCTCCTATCGAAAGGCAGCCGCTCATAGATGAACTCAATGCGGTCGAAACAGAGATACTCACGCTAGATCGGCGGCTACAGGGCATTGAAAAGCGTTTGGGTAAGCTGCCGTATCAGGGTACAGATGTTCAACTGCGAATCAATGCCCTGCGCGCCGCAATTGATCCGCCTGCGCGCCCGGAGATAGCGCCTAGCTACGAGCCAGCCGCCGCTGACCCTAGCGATGTGCTGCTAGAGGTAGCAGCGCTTAGCATCACGTTACCAAGCGATGCGCTGTTTGCACCGGGTGGCGGTGATTTGAAAGCGGCGGATTTGCTTCAGCAGGTGCTCGATCAGCTGGTGAATTATCCCGACTCAACAGTTTCAATTCGCAGCTACAGTGATGACCAATTCGATGCGATCGCCAGTCGAGAGTATACGCTGACTCAGGCCAATGCGATCGCCCGTTACCTATCACAATCACTGCCTGGAAACTATCGCTGGATCACAGTCGGTATGGGCCAGGCTCAGGCAGTCACTGACAATAAAGACGTGGTAGCCAGGCAGAAAAATCGTCGGATTGAAATTTTAGTGGATGTCCGATGAGAAAGTTGATATGAGACAGTCAACGTAAGACAAGAAGGATCCTCCTGCATGAAAGTTGTTTTCTTTGGCACGCCGCAGTTTGCGGTGCCTAGCCTGCAAAGTCTGATGGCCCATTCAGACTTTGAGCTACTGGCCGTCGTGACTCAGCCAGACAAACGCCGAGGACGAGGCGGTAAAGTGACCCCCTCACCCGTGAAAGCTGCGGCTTTGACGGCAGGTTGTCCTATTTGGCAACCTGTTCGCATCAAAAAGGATTCAGAAACGCTGGCCAAGCTGGATGCGCTAAAAGCCGATGCTTTTGTGGTGATTGCCTATGGTCAAATTCTTTCCCAAGATATTTTAGACATGCCGCGTTTGGGTTGCATCAATGCCCACGGCTCTATTTTGCCGGCATACCGCGGGGCCGCACCGATTCAGTGGTGTATTCACGATGGGGCAACAGAAACCGGCGTGACGACTATGCTCATGGATGCCGGTATGGACACTGGGCCCATGCTAATAGAAGAAACCATTCCTGTCGGGTTAACTGACAATGCTTGGACCATTGCTGAGCGGCTTTCTCGGTTAAGTGCGGATCTGCTGCTGACCACTCTGCAAAAGCTTCAGCAGCAGATGATTCGCCCCGTTCCTCAAGAGGATGCCCGGGCAACCTACGCGCCTTTAATCCAGAAGTCTGACTACCAGTTGGACTGGCAGCAGAGTGCCAAAGCCATTCACGATAAAGTTCGAGGTTTTTATCCCAACTGCACCACTCAGTTCCGAACTAACGGGCTGAAGGTGATTGCGACATTGCCCCTGGGGGCGTCTTACTGGCAAAGTCTACCCGCTGAGATGGCCGAGCTCGAATCGCTTTACAGCGCTGCGGAAGTGGATGAAAACGCTGATTGTGGCACCGTCGTGGCCATTCTCAAAAACTACGGTCCGGTCGTGCAAACCGGTAGCGGTCATCTGCTGCTATGCGAAGTGAAACCAGCGGGAAAAAAAGCGCTTTCGGGTTGGGATTTTGCTAACGGCAGCCGCCTAGAGAAAGGCGAATCGCTAGGCGTATAGCCGCTTGTAAGGGGAACGCTAAGTGCAGATAGCTGTACAAGGGTTGATAGAGCGGGCTTTAATGGCACTGGACTGGGAACAACAGCAGCAGCGAGAGCTCCAGAAGCGCTTGGCCTACGAGGCCCTGTTGGCAAGCTGCTGCCATTACGATGGTATTTTGACGGTGCTCAGTCAGCATCGGCCTTACTTTGAATCGCTACCGAGCATTCGCCGGCTGCAAGAGAGTATGGTAATTATTCCACTGCCCAACGTTCGCAGCCGAGAGGTCGTAGAGGTCGGTGGGAAAAAAGAGATATGCGATCGCATCTGTTCACTGCCCTGCGATATTGCCCTGATGGTTTGCGATCCAGAGTGGCAGATCAAAACAGGGATTGAAATTGTGCTATTTATTCAGCGTCCCAGAGAAGATTTCTCTGATTTGGTTTACCGTTGGCGGCAGACGCAGGTCGCATTAGGTCAAGGCGTAGAATGGCTGATGCCCAGAGAACACAGGCATTTGCTGGCAGAGGGAAACGCGGAGCCGTATCCGCTGTTTGTTGTTTTTACCTCATCTACACCCGATGCTTATGATGCGTCGGACCGGATTATTCATGGGTTGACGGGCGCTAAATTGCCAGTCGCGACTCAGATGTTGGCAGAGGTTCTGTTCAATGAATGAGTTTAGAAGACATGCCCGTAGAAGCCACGGGAAGAAGCCTTAGGAAAGAAGCGTCAGGCAAAAGTAACAAGTTTGATAGAAATTGATACAAGCAGTAAGGTAACAATACAGACCTTGTTTTGATTAATAATCTTGAACTATGAGTGCTGATCCAGATCCTATTTGGCAGAGGCTAGAAGCTGGTAGGCAGGCAAAAGCGGCTCAAGGCGGCTATGTAGGGTATGGTTCTCCTGCATGTGGTGAGCGTACAGTTGATGGACAGCTGGTTGAAGATGAGCGTGAACAGCAAATTATTGAGCTGATCCGCCGCCACCATCAGTCTGGCAAGTCTTTGCAGCAGATTGCCAACTGGCTAAATGAAAACCGCTATCCTACAAAGCGTGGCAGCCAGTGGCAGCGGATTTCAGTAAAGCGGGTGCTAGATCGACTCTATGGAAAAAATCCGAAAATCGCTGATACTTCAGACTCAGCTGACGCGCCCGATTCAACGTCTAACTCAGCGTCCAACTCAGCTGAAGAAGCGTGATTGACTGTCCCGATACTGCACAAGGCACGCTGATGAATTCTTTCGCATCTTCAGGTGTTACCCCTTCTGTCACCAGCGCTATTAATCGACAGATTTTGAGGGTTTCTCCCACTTCATCTGTTGCTGAGGTGATTCGACAGATGAGTGCAACTAGCAGCGATATCAATCAGCTAGCGGATCACGACTCTGCCAGTCCTGCTCGGGTCAGCTGCGCAGTCGTTGAAGAGGCTGGCGGAGTGGTCGGCATCGTGACTGAGCGAGACATCGTACGACTAACGGCAACTAAGCTGTCGCTGTTGCGTCCGCTAACAGAGATTCTGGTCAAAGATATTATGACCAGTCCGGTCAAAACTTTAGAAGAATCCGCTTTTGAAGATATCTTCGCGGTTCTGTTTCTCTTTCGTCGCTACCGTATTCGTCATTTGCCGATTGTTGATGCCCAAGGCAAGTTAACGGGACTGGTCACACCTGCGAGCATTCGCCAGGTGCTGCGTCCTGCGAACCTGCTGAAAATGAGGCGAGTAGCCAATGTTATGAGCCGGGATGTCGTTCAAGCCCCGATGAGCGCTTCTGTGATGTCGCTGGCGAAAAGTATGGCAGATCACCGCGTAAGCTGCGTGGTGATTGTGGATACAACAGCACCCCTAGAAAGAGAAAATCCACAGGCTTGTCCCCCTGTGGGCATTGTGACCGAGCGCGACATTGTTCAGTTTCAGTCCATTGGTCTTGATTTGCAAAAGAGCAAAGCACGCCAGGTGATGAGTTCGCCGCTGTTTTTACTAGATCCTCAAGATTCTCTGTGGTCGGCGCACCAGGCAATGCAAAAGCACCACGTGCGGCGGCTGGTAGTTTCTTGGAACTGGGGTAGAGGCCTCGGTATTGTGACCCAGACCAGCTTGCTGCGGGTGTTTGACCCAATTGAGATGTGCGGTGTAATTGACAGTTTGCAGCAGACCGTCGAGCAGATGAATGTAGAGCAGATGAATGTGGAGCAGATGAATGTAGAGGACTCAGCCGCAAATACTGCTGTTGACCGTCCTGTGCAAGCTTTGTTAACTCAATCGATCGAGTGCCTTTCGAAAGCACAGTCTCAGCTTGTGAATCTGGCCCAGCAAGAGCAATTGCAAAAGGCACTTCAATTAGTTGAGCAAGTCAGCCGAGAGGCCAAGGATGAGCTTTGCACCAGTTCTAGTGCAGAGCCCGTCGCTGGACTGGTGAACTTTCCTGAGTAAACTTTCCTGAGTGAACTTTCCTGAATAATTTTTTTATGAGTGGACGCTTCTGACAATCAGATAGCTGATGGATAGTGCCAGGATGGCCACTGAGAGACCAATCAGGCTGACACCTGTGACCTCTTTAAGATCTAGGATGATGATTTTTCGGGCGACGGCGGTCAGTGAGGTAACGATGACCAGTTCGACCTGCACAACATGCTTTTTAAGATAAGCAGTGATATTTTCCATAATTTCTAGCGCGATCAAGACGCTGAGAAATAGCCCAAAGATATCTAGCAGGGTGGAGCCGAGAAAATCATTGGCGTCGCCATTGACCAGCTTTCCTGTGAGGGTGATACCCAGATCGATAATGACGACGATGATGACCATCACCATTGCGATCGCTAGCAGTTTAGAAACCCACCCTTCAAATCGCCCAATATTCCGTAGAAACCCTTCGTCGCTTAGATTCTTGCGCCTGAAGTTACTCAACCATTTACTCAAAACCTGTCACCCAGCCTCGTTCAGCACATGTCTTCAATACTACAGGGCGAGTACGGACAAAACGAAACAGCGAGACGGATAACTTTTGAGCGGCTAGTTAGTACTTAGTAAGTGTCCAGTCAGTGTCTAGAGACGCTGCCCAACAGTAGCGGGCTGTTTAGGCGCAGTTTGCGCTGCTTGAACCATCGCTAGAATCTGCTGTGCTGGTGTTGGTTTAGAACTATCGACGGGGGTTGCAATGGGTACTAGCTCCACCGCGCAGGCCTTTAGCTCAGGCTCTTTGGATATAGGGCAGGTTTCTGGATGGGTCAGGCCATTAACCTCGGTATCGGTGCCCCACAAGAAGCCCCAGTGCATAGGCATAAACACGCTGCCTCGGCGCATGTTTTGGGTGACCAAGATAGGAAGCTTGGCGCTACCTCGGCGCGATCGCACCTCTACCCAATCTCCCGATTGCACCTTTAGAGTTTGCGCATCTTTTGGATTGACCTCCAACACGGGATAAGGATGCTTCGCCACAATTTTTTCAATTCGCCCGGTGCGCGTCTGCGTATGCCAGTGGCCCAACAGCCGCCCCGTTGTCATCACCATCGGAAAGCGCTCGTCTGGCGGCTCTGCTAATCCTTTCAGATGGAACGCGACAAACCTCGCCCGGCCGTTCGGTGTCAAAAATTGATAATCCGTATACAGCCGCTTATCAAACTTACCGGCGGCGGTTTCTTCAGTTTCACACAGTGGCGCAGGCCATTGAATAGGGCCACTTTCTGCGAGTCTCTGATGGCTTAGTCCGCTCATATCGCAGAGCCGCCCAGCTGTAAGACTCACAAACTCGTCGTAGACCTCTGCGGCGCTCTCATAGTTAAACTGCTGCTCGAAGCCTAGCCTGCGCCCGACCTCTGCAAAGATTGCCCAGTCTGGCATGGCCTTGCCAACCGGATCGCGAAACGCTGGACAGTAGGTGACGACGCGCTCAGAATTGGTCATGACCCCAGACGCTTCACCCCACTGAGCCGCAGGCAAGATCACATGCGCGTATGCCGCCGTCTCGGTGGGATAGTAGGCATCCTGGCAAATCGTAAAGGGTGATTTTAGCAGCGCCTTTTTCGTGCGTTCAATATCTGGCATACTCACCGCCGGGTTAGTGGCAGCTACCCACATGATGCCGACTTCCTCACGTTCGAGCGCTAGCATCATGTCCCAGGCTGCTAACCCAGGCTCAGGTGAAATGCTACCCGCAGGCAGCTTCCA
>CALDSK010000181.1 GCA_937911865.1 uncultured Synechococcus sp. | reverse complement strand
GTTCACCCACCAAGGACGTCAGAAACAATTGGACTTTTCATATCAGATAGAAAGCTGTGAGAGTACAGCTACCGATATAAAGCGGTTATTACTATCTATCAACTCTTAAAGTATCTATTCAATCTGTAGGTGCGTCCAAGCATGAAGTACGATCCTCCCCACACGGTAGATATATCAGCCGAACCCTTAAGACCCTTTCAACCACCTGTCGCTCGAAAAGTAGATACTCGCACGGTCATTCTTCAATCTCTGGGGGTTGATGTTGCACTGGTCGTTCTCTCTATGATGATTGGCGTACTTTTTGGCGGAGCTATCAGCGGGATAGAAACCGCTGAAGTCGAGAACGTCGGCGCACTCAAACCGCCTATCTGGTTCATTTTTGCCGCCTGCACACTGCCTTCTATCGTCTGGGTATTTCTTGATTTATTGAGCGCCATCAGCAACCCGGCCGTCTTGCCGTTTGCTCGGGCTAAAACGGCCATGAAAGCACTCTATGCTAAGCGCTTTCATCTGCTGCTATTAGCCTTCTACTTCACGGCAATTTTGGTTGCGCTCTGCTGGTCGGCCTTTTCAATGCTGCTGGTATCAAAGATTTTTGTCTCGGCAGTCTTTGCGATCGCACTCTACGCGCTAGGCCAAAGCATCCCCTCTCGTCGCCTTAGCTTTATTGTCTCTGGTCTACTATTCATCATTGTGCTAGTAGCCACTCAGGCCTTCATTGTATTCAAGCTAGAAGCTGATTCAGAGCGAGCCAGTCAAGAGGTGCTAGAGGGAATAGGAGGGTCAGAAGACGAAGCAGGCAGCGTCTTTGATTCGATCGACGAGTAAACCCTGCCAAATCAACTCAGCTGTACAACGACCTGGTCTTGCAGCAGTGTTTCTGTCGTCAGCAAATCTTCTACCGTCATTCGCAAAAAGCGATCGGCATCAATACTGAACAAAATGCGAATGCGATCGCTCCCTGGAAACCCCAAAGGCGAAAGCTTTGCAATCGTTCTTGCGCCCTCACGGTCATTCAGCGGCACTGCTAAGGGCGTTTTGCTCTCGGCACTCGCCTGACGCGTCACTAGCTGATCGCCCTCAAAATAAACTTCGGTGCGAGCCGCAGCCGCTGGAGCCAGCTCTCCCAGAATCAGCTCGATACTGGGCTGACTTTCACTGGACGCCCCCAAGAAAATCTCCACAGGTTCGACAGTGGGATAAGGCTGGCCTTGCTGAATGATCGGGTGCCAGCTGTGAGCATCACGACGTCTATCCCAGTAGCGAATGCCATAGCTGTGATACAAAAAGTCTTGAAGGGTGGTGTCCGCCAGGCACAAAGCGCCCTGAGCAACGGCTTCAAAGGGGCGATCGCCTCTAATTTTCTCCGCCTTAAAATGCCGGGCCGCCCAGCTCTGCACCGCCGGAATTTGAGCGCTACCGCCCACCAGCAAAACCGCATCGATGTTGTCTATCAAAATGTCTTTGCGCTGAGCTTGCTGCAACACTTGATCTAATCTGCGGTCTAGCCGATCAAAAAAGCCCTGTTCTGCCAGAATTTGCTCAAAGCGATCGCGCGTCAAGCTCAGCTCATAGCTATCGAGGGTTTCTTCATCAAAATAGGCCTCAGTCGCCTCAGTCGCCTGCGACAGTGAAATTTTTAGCTTCTCAGCCAAACGCAGCGTAATCGCAGTGAGTGGCAGCGATTGAGACTGGGCAAAGTGATCAACAATCCAGCGATCAATGTCCGCGCCGCCCAAGTTCTCACCTGATTTAGCAAGCACTCGCACCGCCTTTGGCCCAGCATTGGGTTGACTCCTCGCCGCAGCTTTGCGCCCCCAATTCAGCTGAAATCCGGTAGGTTTCTGTTCAGCCATCTGCGGCTGAATCAGCGAAAGATCTAGCGTGCCGCCGCCAAAATCCACCACTAGCACCGTGCGCTCTTGTGCCGTAAGCTGATAGCCCAACGCGGCCGCTGTCGGTTCATCTAGCAATCGTACCTGGCCAATGTTTAGCGACTGGCAAACCCCTTCTAGCCAAAGCCTGTAGGCTTCAAAGCTATCTACAGGAACAGTCAGTACCAGTTCCTTAAAGTTAGGATCTTGGGCTTTTAGCTCGCCAATTACCTGGCGTAAAAAACAGCTGCCTATCTGCTCAAAAGAGGGGATATGTCCGTCTAGCTCTGGGATAAAACCTTGAACGCTAGTGCCAATACCGCGCTTGAAGTTGCGAAAAAATCGGGGATTGGTGGTGATATCTAAGCCGCGATCGCGTACTAGCTGGCCAGCAATGGTTTGAGCGCGCTGAGCATCGGCGGCCATTTTCTCTACGTACAGCAGACTGGGAATCAGCGGAGGATTGCCCTTTTGCTGCGTCCAAAGGCCCGGGAAAGAAATCGTTTCTGGCTGCTGAGTGGCTGTATTTCGCTTAGCGACAACGGTATTGCTGGTCCCAAAATCAATGGCATACATAGTAGCTTCCAAGGTGGCTTTAGGCGTTACTTGCAGGTGTTGCCTTGCAGGCCGCAAGAGCGACCAAAAACTAGTAGTCAATCAAACTGTGGTCACATCGATATCAAAAGTCCACTCACACCACCGAAGCAAACGCCCAACAAGCTAATAGTCATCACCATAATGACGCTACGTGAGTAAGGCGCTTGACTCATCAGCCTTTCCCCCGTCATCGCGCCGGTAATAGCTGCTGCCGCTGTCAGAACAACAGCCATCAGCGTTAAACCGGCCAAACCAGCGATGGCTGCAAAAAAGCGAATACCTTCAAAGCTGCGCTCACTGCCAATATAGTTAGCCGCAACAGCCAGTGCGATCGCCATTATCAGCCCACCCAGGTAAGCCATTAGCCCACCCCAATCTTTTTTTATACTTACAGCCACCGGCCTGACCATGCCAAGCACCAGCAGAGGAATTGCAATTACAGTCACAAGCCACACCCAATAGGGCGTATTCGGTATCGCTATGAGCAGCCCGATTAGACTATAGACAATGAAAAGAGCTGCTATTAGTAGCCAGGGCGTTTCAGTTGCAGAAGAGCGACGCGGAGCCGGTGGCTTTCTGGGAGGCTTTCTGGATTTTTTTTTCTTGGCGGATCTTTTAGGCGGCGGCGGTGAACCGGGGCGCTGCGAGCTGGGACGAGCTGGAGGAGTTGGCCGAGATCCGTTCATCAATTCCGTCAGAAGCAGGTTTCCACTTCTAAAGTGTGGCGTAGAGTATGGCTTGAAGCATGACTTAGAGCAGTATACCGGCAAACCCATTAGATACCGCCAGAAGTAGATACCGCCAGAAGCATCGCATCGCAGGGACCGAATCGCTGCTTCACAAAACTATGTTTACTTAACAATACTCGCCATTATTTGTCATTCACCTGAACTAGAGCAGACCGAATTCTTTGACAGCCGGAAGAAAGTTCTGATTTTCGTGACTGGGGCGACTGAGCTTTATCAATGCAAACCGCTGCAGCTCGCTCAACGCTGCCCATTGAGCTACGGTCAGCGGCACCTGCTGCTGCGCGAACTTTGCCACCACAGCTTCAGGAATACTATCTAGCTGCTGCCAGGGAGGCGCTGGCGAAACGTCTAGTGTTTTTGCGGCGTCACCTGTTTGCGCCACGATCATTTGCTGTAGGCGATCGCCATAAGCCTGTGCATCGGCGTGGGTAGCGCAGGGCCAATCTACCAAAGACTGTCGCTCTGCCTGCGAAAAGCGATTCCAGTGCTCCAGCTTGAGCTTGATCCCGCATGTATCGAGATGATGGCGTACCACCATAGGAATACATCGCAGTGAGCCGACAAAGTCTTGTTCAAAGCCAAAATAAGGAGAAGCCATAGGTTCGAGCAGGAGTTGGGTTCAAAAAAGGTTAAGAGAGGCTTATAGTAATAAGGTACGTCACTCTCATCAATTGCTAAAAACTGTTAAGTTTTGCAGTGATATCCCTAGTTAAATTTAGGGATGTTCACTACGATAAAGGCAACATAGTGCCTATTGACTGTGCGTAAATTTTCCTTTGATGTCTTCTCTTGGGACAACTCGATTTATGGAAACGCTTGAGTTTGTAATCTATCCCGATGGCCGCGTGAAAGAGATGGTTACCGGGATTATGGGAACCTCTTGCGCCGAGGTCACCGCTGCGATCGAAGTGCAGTTAGGTGACGTAGTTGCCCATCAAAAGTCTTCTGAGTATTACGCTCAGCCAGTTCAGGTAGAGAGTGCTAATCGCACTTCTCTGCCGACCCAGGTGTTAGGAAGTCGCTGGTAGTTCAGTAAAGATGCTGGTAGTTCAGTAAAGATGTAGTTAGTAGAGATATTTTTTCTTAGACGCTTTTTTTGAGTCTATTTCTGAGCTGTTTCAAGTTTTACATTGCACATTTAGTCGGGTCTTAAGATGTCTCACTTTAGCCAAATCAAAACCAAGCTTCGCAACCTTTCGTCTTTGCAGCTAGCGCTGAATGATACGGGTATCAGCTGGCAAGCAGGTCCTAAGGCTGTGCGGGGCTATCAGGGCGACACGGAAACTGCCGAAGTTGTCATTGAGCAAGAGAACGGCTACGACGTCGGATTTAAGCGCAATGAGCAAACTGGAGATTATGAGCTAGTTGCTGACTTACAGTACTGGCAGCAGCCTCTGTCTGTAGAAGGGTTCATCAATCAGGTGACTCAGCGCTACGCTTATCACACAGTACTGAGTGAGTCGGCAAACCAAGGCTTTCAGGTTGCTGAGAAAGTCAATAACGAAGATGGATCTATTCGCTTGGTACTCCAGCGTTGGGGCGCCTAAGAGTCGTTTAGACTGTTTGCGTAGACTGGCTTTACGCCGAGTCTGATGGCGAAAAACTTTAAATTATTAACGCGATGGGGGAATCAGGAATTCACGGCAGTCTACGCAAGACCGTCATTCCTGATTCCCCCATTTATTTGGCAATCTTCTAATAGCGAAATTTCCTATGGCCGATAGTCAAGCATCCGACCGCTCAGGTTTAGAACCCGAATTGGGTGGTCAGCTACGCTCAGCTCAGCTACGAACTGGTTTAGAACCCGAACTGGGTGGATCGCTTCGCCAAAACGGCGTCTATGTCGATGAGGTCACATGCATCGGCTGCACCCACTGCGCCCACGTTGCTCGCAATACGTTTTACATAGAGCCAGATTACGGACGAGCCAGAGTCATCCGCCAGGATGGTGATTCTGATGAACTGATTCAAGAGGCGATAGATACCTGCCCGGTAGACTGCATTCATCGGATGGACTATACAGAACTGCGCGATCGCGAGCGCGATCGCATTAATCAAGTTATTCCTGTCGTCGGATTCCCTGTCGAAAAGTCACTCACTGCCGTACAAAGACGTAGAAAGAAGGCTGCTAACCGTAAGGCTAAATAAGCAAGCTAAGACCCATCAAATTCTTTAAGCTCTTGCAAGCTCGATCTGGCTAAAAAGCGGACACTTCAACCAAGCCGTCTTGAGTAAACACAATTCGTAGCACTTGGCCTTGAGCACTACTGCTGGATGCATCTTCAGAGACATTTGAAGGTGGAAAAGTTGGCAGTGCCTCTGCGGGTAAAAGGCGATCGCGATACGTCTCAGACGCCTCATTAAGCGCAGTAAAGCTCATCACTTCACCCGTATCAGAAAGCGCTAACCGATAGGATAGCGGTCCTACGCTGCCACCCTGCCACTTCTGTTGAAAATAAGTTTGGACCTGAGTAATCGCCTGGTTGTCTTCAGAAGCATCTGCTAGAGCCGCGTCTAAAGGCGAACTGGCACTTGCAGGCGCAGGCGGAGCCACAGTAGCGCGCTCTATACTGGCACTCTCTTGTGTCTCGGCACTCTCTACCTGAGATTCCTGAGGTAAAGCCATCCGTTCGCTTACTGGCGTGCGACGCTCAGAGCCCGATCGTGAGGTAGATTCACCGGCAACTGGCTCAATATCAGCAAATGATTCACTGTCTGCAGTATCTCCATTAGTAGGTGCAGGCTCGTCTAAGACAGGGACTCTCGGCCCAGCAGCTTCTACGGGTGCAGGATCTGGTGGCAGCGCTTGTTCTGGTGGCTTTTGCTCCGTTGGCGATTGTTCTGGTGCCGCTTGTTCTACAGGTGCCTGTTCTGCGGGCACTTTTTCTACAGGTGATTGTTCCGCGGGTGCTGGCAAAGCTGACGTATCGGACGAGGATTCGGGTAAAGATTCACGCGCTTCGAAGGTATCGGGAGACTGAGAGCTAGCCCTACGCTCAGGTGTGAGCGTAGGGCTAGCTAAACTTTCAGAGCTGTCTTCAGCAGCACCTTCAGACGCTTCCGGACGGCTTTCAGCCGATAGGGGCTCAGGCGGTAAAGTTTCAGGTGATAAAGTCTCGGACGGCGAAGCGCCAGAATGCGATCTGCCCTGCTCAGTTTCTGACACTGCAGAATCAGACGTGACGCTGATTTCTTCCAGCGTTGGATCGCGAGAAATGAGTGTAGACGTTAGACCCACTACAAATAAAGCGGCAGCGGCGGAGCTAGCCCACATACCTACATTTTTACGAGCGCGTCGCCTACGGGTACTGCTAGCGCGACGACGCGTGGCATCTAATGAAACAACGTTATCGGTAGCTGGCTTGGCCGTTGCGATCGCAGCCAAATCAATAGGAGGCACGTTTGGCACCTCATTCGGTTCAACCGCCAGTTCAGCAGGCAGTTCAGCGGGCAGTTCAATAGGCAGTTCAACCGGTAGCTCGACGGGCAACTCAACGGGCAAAATACGCGCAGTCTGCTCGTACTGACTAAGCACACTGTTGATATCGCAAAGCTGTAGATAACTAAACCGTTGATTAGCGCTTAAGCTAGGCGGTGGTTGCGCAGGCGCTGACGATTCTTCTGAAGTTCTGTTGGGGGCGCTGTTGATACTAGCTAGGGCTAAGACGCGACGGGTTTGCTGTTGAAAGTACTGTGCGACCGCCTGCAGTTCCGTGCGATCGCCCTCAGCTATCAGCGTTCTTTCTTCCTTGTTGGTTTCATTATCAGCTTCAGTATCAGCCGCGACCTCAGCCTGCCTCCAAATCTGAAACGTTAGCTGCTTTGCAATCGGCCGATCGGTCCACTGAGATAAGGCCGCAGGCTGCCACACTACACTGAGAACACAGCTACCAGCCGTATAGCGTTGAGAGATAGGTTGGGTAGCTGGCATAGCCATTACAAACTCTAGCGATTCGGCAGAACACTAAATAACACAATAACGACAAAATACGGTCATATTCTACCGGTTACCGATATAGCAACAGGCTCATTTCCATAGAGGAAAACTGAGTACTGACTACTAATTGTCTACCGCTGACGAGTATCATCGTCCAACTCATCGGTCTCTGTCAGCGGCTCTGTCAGCGGCTTAGAGGGAGGCTCAATCACACGATAGTCCGCTTCGTAAACGCCGTCTGGGCCCAATTCATTCAGCCTCTCGTCGTCATAAGGGTACGGTCCCTCTGGGCCGCCTTCTACGGTCGAGCCATACAGACTATCGCCGTAGGTTCGCCGATCGGACGCTTGATAGTCTGATGATCTGTAGTCTGGCGGCGGATCGCTATAGTCGTCAAAGTTTTCCCAGCCTCGATCTAGGCTGTCATCACCCACATAAGACTCATAACCGGCTGACTCATAACCGGCTGACTCATAACGATCTACATAGCGCTCATCCGAACGGCCTTGCACAGATTGGCCTTGTCCAGACTGGCCTTGATTATTCCAACCGCTTGCAATATCTTCCGCTAGCCGTCCTGCATTAGCGCCAACGTTACGCCCAAAGTTAAACAGGCTTTTTGCTCCTTCTTCTAACCGAGATGAATCGTTCTTATTTACTTCCCAGCTGTTTCGCTGCGCCGTCGTACGGAGCTGTCCCCAGTCATCACCGATGGGCTTAGCAGGCTCGTCTGAGGTGGGCTTACGATCTTTTTTTTTACCCAGGCCTAGAGTGGATTTAAGTCCCGCCAGCGGCTTCTGAGCAAAGGAACGCGATCGCAAATCAGAAGAAGACGGCTCCGAAGCAGGTTCCTGGCTGAAATAGCTGCTGGAAGAGTCAGCAGAATCAGGTTGAAAAGCAGCACTATCTCGCGGCGATCTATCCTGCGGAGGGGTGTCTTGTGGCGGTGTAATAAACGGCTTTGATGCTGGATCGGGTGTGCTGCCTGGCGCTGAATCAGGTTTGCCGGCTGGTTTATTGATATCTGGCTCAGTAACGTTTGGCTCGGTGACAAAAGCAGAAGAGCTGCTACTGTAGCGATCGCCATACGCTGGTTGCGGCGTGTAATCAGAGCTAGGCCCAGAAGCAGGCAGCGTTGTACTGCCAGGGCTATCGGGGGGATAGGGCACCCGTCTACCCATTGGCCGATACTTGCTCTCAGGCGGGCGCTGTAGGCCTACTAGTCCATACAAAATAAGAGTCAGCAACGAGCCAATCGCAACCGAGATTAGCAACAGCAGTCCCAGCGGAAAACTCTCTGCGACGGTTTGTCCCATTACCACTAAGGGCACCGCGCTTTCTCTTGCCAAGTTCTGTAGCGTCAAAATGGACAAAGCGGCCACTGTCAGCAGCAAGATAATCAGTCGGGGCATGACTTATAGATCTCCGTCTTTCCATCGCCGTAATGGTACACAGTCTATCGCAAGCTGATCCAGGGCTCTAGCTACCACAAAATCGACAAGATCGTTAATCGTCTGAGGCTTGTGATACCAGGCAGGTGCAGCCGGAACAATCCGAACCCCCACCTCAGCTAGGGTCGTCAGGTTACGCAGATGGATCAGGCTCAACGGCGTTTCTCTGGGCACTAAGACTAGCGATCGCCCCTCTTTAATCTGC
This sequence comes from uncultured Synechococcus sp., assembly GCA_937911865.1. Lineage (GTDB taxonomy): Bacteria > Cyanobacteriota > Cyanobacteriia > Phormidesmidales > Phormidesmidaceae > Phormidesmis. The sequence continues at coordinate 27,625 of CALDSK010000181.1, read as the reverse complement.
ACATCGGCCGCGCGCTCTAGTAAATCCGAGCTAAGGCCAGCTGCTATTTTTCCGACAGTGCTCATACTACAAGGCATCACCACCATACCCAGCGCCCGGTAAGAACCGCTGGCAATCCCCGCGCCTACGTTGCCCCAGGCATGACAAGTTAGCTGACCAGAGCCTTCGACGCCTGCTTGCTCACGCCACCAGGTTTGCTGCTGCTCCAAGTTAGTTGGCATGGGTGTGCCATGTTCTTGCTGCCACACCTGTTGGGAAGCCCGAGACGCGACGAGTTCGACACAATAGTCTGCGGCGAGTAGATGCTTGAGAGCGCGAACAGCGTAGATCATGCCAGAGGCACCGCTAACGCCAAGAATTAATGGCTTCACTCTTCTTCTGCACCATTCTCGCTGGCATCGCCATTGTCGTCCTCGGTGGCCTCGCTCCCGCCGCCAACGGCAACCAGGTCAATTTGCTGTCGGTAGTAATCGACGCTTTTCACCTGAACTTCTACGCGATCGCCCAATCGATACTGCTGCCGATTCTTACGACCCACCAGCTTTTGCTGCCGCGAGCGGTACTCATACCAATCATCTTTAAGCGAACTGACATGAACCAGTCCCTCTACCAGCAGCTCTTCTAATTCAACAAAGAAACCGTAAGACTGAACACCCGTAATCAACCCCTGGAAGACTTCACCGGTATGAGCCTGCATAAAGGCAGCTTTCTTTAAGCCTTCCAGATCAGATTCTGCATCTTGCGCAATGCGCTCTCGCTCTGTGAGCTTAATTGGAGTGCGTGATAGCTGCTCTTCCATTTCCTGCTGAACGGCAGGGGGGAGAACGGCCCAATTGATGTTGCCGTGACAGGAGCTATGGCGCAAATTGACCTTATCTTTTGAGCGAGTGGAACGGCGATCGCGCCCATGTTCAAACACCGCATGCAGCAGCCGATGCACCAGCAAATCTGCATAGCGACGCCCGGGAGAGGCGAAGTGGGTATAAGCCTCATCTAACGCTAGGCCAAAGTGAGGACCTGGCTGAGCGCTATACAGCGCAGGCTTTAAGGTCGCTAACAGCAGGTAAGTCAGCACTTTTTCAGCATTAGAATCGGCAAACTGCTCTGTAAAGTTACGATAGTCAGCCGAATGAACATCCTCCTCATCCTCCAGATTGAGCTCTAGATCCATGTTGTTCGCCAGCTTAATCAGCTCTTGAACATCCGTTAAATCCGGTGCACGGTGAATTCGGTATAGCCCTGGAATACCCAGCTCTTTGATATGCTTAGCAACCAGCTGGTTAGCAAGCAGCATAAACTCCGTCACAATAATGCGGGCAGGCAGCGCCGAAGAAACCACCATCGCCCCTAGTGAGCCCTCATCGTCATATTGAAACTTCGGTGAAAGATACTCTGCTAACTCTTCGGCCTCGGGAGGAAAAACGTGATCGGGCAAGTTTAGTTCAAACGAACCGCGCTCATGCCGCTTTTGCTTCACCTCTTGAGACAGCTGATACAAGCTATCAATTAGATCAATGACCGGCTCAAACTCTTCTAAATCATCTTGATCGAAGCCCAGACTCTCTAGCTCGTCATCATCCTCTCGTACCAAAATAGCCTGAGCCTGCTCATAGCTCAGCTTATGCTCCACCTTAATAACACTAGGTTGGATTTCGTATTCAATTACCTGGCCGTCATCGTCCAAGGTAATCAGTAGTGAAATCGCCAGTCGGTCTTTATCAGGAATAAGGGAACAAAGCGCGTTTGGAATCGGCGGCGGCAGCATCGGCACCACTTCATCGCCCAAATACACCGCACTGCCTCGTCGCCGAGCTTCTCTGTCAATGACATCGTTCGGCTGCACGTAGTGAGCCACATCAGACACATGCACGCCCAGCCGGCGATAGCCATCATCTGTAATTTCTAGGCTCAAAGCATCATCAATCACTTTGGAGCTAGGACTATCGATCGTCAAAAAGGTTTGGTCTCGCAGGTCTTCTCGGCCTTTGATATCGGCTTTGCGCACCCGGTTAGGAAGCCCACGGGCCGCAATAAACACTTCCTCAGAAAAAATCCGAGGCAGGTCATGTTTGCAATAAACAATATCAATATCAGCAGCATCTTCCGCGTCGCTGCCTAAGATACTAGAGACTTTGCCCTGAGGCGGATATTGAGCGATCGGATAGCGGGTGATTTCGACGTGAATCAGATGGTCGTTCGAATCAGCGAGGTCTTCTTCACTCTCAGTAATATCTAATTCAAACAGCAGCCGATCGTCTAGAGGAACAGCTTTGAACTGCGGCGACTCATCTTCGTCATCTGGCTCCTCGACTTTTACTTTTGCCAACACAGAAGCATTGGCACGCTCTAATATCAGCTTAACCTCACCTTCCGGGCTGCGGCGACGGCTGCCATCTTTCGTGACTTTTACCAGTACGCGATCACCATTCCAGGCACTATTCAGCTGAGACTCTCGCACATAGATATCGTCAGCCCCTTCTTCGTCTTGAATAGCAAAGCAAAACCCTTTACTCGAACATCTCAGCTTGCCTTCAATGACATCTTCATCTTCTAACCGGCGATACTTACCGCGCGACCTTTCTAAGACTTGAGTGCGCTCAAGGGCATCTAGAGCAATTTGCAGATCTTGGGAGCCACTGCAGTTCAGCTTTTTCTCTAATGTTTTGACAGTAACTAACTTGTCGCTAGAAACATTAGCGAGAAGTGACGCGATCGAAAATTCCATGTAGCGATGAATCCTTGAGTTGAATCTGTAGGGTTCGAGGAGGAAGCTGTATCTAGCAAAGTAAAATGCCTAGCGAAATGTTCAATTGCTTCAGCTACTGCATTGAGCTTTTGCTATAGCAAAAGAAGAGAAGTCACTCTTACAGACCTCTTATGTTTCCGTAAGAAGTAGAGTACTGTCAAATTTTTGTTTTTGAATCAGCACTGAAAAGCTCTGAAAAATCCCAACAGACAATAGCTCTAGCGCCCTATGAACGTTCACCTGTAACGACAAAAGTCACCCGCTTACCGACATTGGTGGCATGGTCTGCAATTCGTTCTAGCGATCGGATTACTAACACCATCAAAATAATAGGCTCAATAGAACCATTAATCGGCTGTAAGCTAACTAAGCGCTCGTAAATTCTATCGTAATCATCGTCAACTACGTCGTCTTTAGCCTTCAGCTCAGCGCCCGCCTCAGAATCCAATTCAGAGAGCGACCTTAAACATAGGGCCACCATAGAACGACAGCGATCTAACATCGTTTCAATATCGCGCATGCAGTCATGAACAGGATACGGAAACAGCTTAATCGCTGAGTTACCAATGCTTTTCGTATAATCTCCAATTCGCTCTAGGTCTCGCACCATCTGCATAAAAGCACTGACCAGGCGCAGATCTTGAGTAACTGGTGCCTCTAAAGTAAGCAACGTCGTACAGTCCACTTCTATTTGGCGATAGAGGCTATCTATCTGCTTATCTTGCACAGGAATCTTTTTGGCGGCGTCTAAGTTGCGGTTGCACAGCGCTTCTCTAGCTAGCAAACAAGAGTTTTCAACCAGCGCTCCCATTTTTAGAACGTCTCTTTGAACACGAATCAATCGTCGATCTAGACTAGGCCTTGTCAGCGGCGAAGAGGCATCTGCATCCAGTTGATCTCTATCAAAGTCAGAAGGATTCGAGGTAGTAGGAAGCTGCTGGCCCATAAAACGATCGCTGGGAGATGAGTTTTTAGATTGAAAAAAAAGTGGGCTTTTCATAGCGCTTTGTCTTTAAGCAAGTATCTTTATATGAGGTTTTATAAGTTTTTTTAGCGAAAGCCGTCATTCTCGACAGCTACTCAATATCGAGAACTGGGAATGAGAGCAACTTTTCGTTTTGTTTGAAACGTCAGCCTTCTGTAGCTATTAACGACATAGGCTAAGCAATCATTTTAGTGAATCGGCCAGATATTACCACCCACAGCTCTCTGTCACTGTTCTCCTTTCACATTTGACTACAACCTCAAAAGCCAGCTCAATAGTTAGAGTTAGCAGTTAGAGTTGGCGCGTCTGAACGACGACACCTCGCCAGCCCAGAACGCCTACGTGCAATAGGCTTATAATGTGGTAAGCCTGCATGTAACGGTTAGTAACTAAACTGGTCATAATGTCACCAACTTACGAAAGAATTTAGAAGTATTACCTCGTTTAACAAGGACAGTAATCACCATGGCATTATCCGACTCTCAAATTTTTCTGGCCCTAGGTCTCGCACTCATTCCTGGCTTTTTAGCACTTCGCCTTGCCACCGAGCTCTACAAGTAAGCGGTTTAAGTCAGCGGTTTAAGTGAGTGAGCGCTTCAGTTAATTCACTGCCTCATTCACTGCCAGCTAGGTGACTCCGGTGTCAGTAGGTCAAAGCAGCTGGCTCAAAACCCACAAAGCACTTACAACTAAAAATTCCAACAAGCTCCGAGATTACGGGAAAGCATCTATTGCCCTAATCTCGGAGCTATCTTTTTTGTGCGAGCCAGATTAACGCAACACCATTTATAGTCCGCTCTCAGGTACCGATATGCCTGGCAGGCTATCTAGCTCAGCATTCGAGAGCGGATCGCCACCAAAATTTTCGTACATACGGGCCAATGCGCCTGTGAATCCAGCATTGTAATCTAGTGCGACCTCGTTAGCGACGTAATCGCTCCGTACATCCCTGTAGGCATCATCGCTAGCGCGGGTCGGACCGCCGACTAACGCACCGTACAAAGTGTGCAAGTTATCAGCGGGCGTATTGAAATTAGGTGTACCCGTTGCATTGCGATGGTGAGGCTGCTTAGCGTAGTTGTCACCAAAGCCCACCATATAGCTAAAATCGTTCGGATTATCGCCTAGCAGATAGTCGATTTGTCCTTCGGCAAAATCAGCATATTTGCCCTGCGGATCGGTCACCGTATCGCTGTAAACGCCCGCGATAAATGCAGCATTCGCGGCCATGCGGGTAGATCCCCACTCCGTTAACCAGGCAAATCCGCCCGGGGTGTATTTCACGCCGCCATTACCATCGGTCCAGTTGTTTAGCCAAGTTTCTGCATCTTGCCGGTACCGGGCATTACCTGGCTTTTCTTGGGCTAATAAAACAGACGTCCCAAAGTTCTTATCGCCCCAGCTTTGTGTCCAGCCTACGCCATCGTAGTTCGATTCTGCCTCATCCAGGTATTGCTGATCACCGGTCGCTTTGTATAGCCAGGTAGCGCCCCAGGCAAGTTCATCTTCGTAACCATCCCAAGACTTGTAGAACTTATCAGCATCTTGAATTGAATCGGAATACCGCCCTCTGTATTCATCTGCAAAACGATAGAGCTGCTTGGCGTTTTTTAGCAGCTTGTTTGAATAGCCAGGCCGACTTTCTTGAAACAGCATGGCAGCCGCCGCAAGAGAGGCCGCTGCTTCAGCAGCAAGATCGGTACCTGGGTTTTGCGCATCTATCTTGAAGGCCGGACGCTCGACGTCCATATCTTCTACACGGCCAAAGTAGCTGTGGTCTACGTCACCTAAACCAACTTGTCCATAAAACGCCTGGGTTTTCCCATTCTTAGCCACATGGGCATTGAGTAGATAGTCCGTGCCCCATTTAATCGCATCAAGCGCTTCATCCAGCTGGCCGCTCTTTTGGTAGCCGTTCTTGTATTCATCAACACCCCAGGCTAGCAAGGTCATAGACGATGTCATGGGCATCCCGAATTTGACTGTATCGCCTGCATCGAAGTAACCGCCACTCAGATCGCGGCCAACATCAGCGCCATCCTTAAGCGTGGAATCACCGCGCCAGTCTATACGATTATCGGCAGGGAGATCGCCAGCCCGCTGAGCTTCGTAAAAAAGAAATGATTTTTGTAGGGCCTCGCCGTAGCTAAACCGTGGGGCTGCAGGTGGAGTAATCTCATCAGGTGTCGGAGACGGACCGGGCGGCGATGAAACCGGCGGCGATGAAACTGGCGGTGATGAAACTGGCGGTGACGAAACCGGCGGGAGCGGCTGAGAGCCGTTTAGACTAAAATCTCTTGGCTGATTGAAAGCGTCAGTGATAGACCCCGTTTTGGGTTCACCAACAAAACCAAAAGAGATATCGTCACCAACAGCAATCTGACGATTCCAAGTTTTAGGCTTAACAGTGATGAGATTGCCTTGACGCTGAACAATATCAGCCCCCCAAATTTCTTTAACTTCAAAGGGGGCTACAAATTGAAACTGCCACCCGTTCAGTGGCTTGTCTGTGATGTTCTTAAACTGAATGCGGCCAACAAACCCACTATCCCAGCTATTCTCAACAGAAAAATTAGCGAAATCCATACAAAATAACGTCCAAATCGTGCGAGTATCATGTGCTCTCGGTTGTTTTGGCTTTTTGATGCAGCCTGTATTCCTAACAACCTGTAGTCTCAGTAGGTTTACTGAAAATCAAATCTCGCTCAGGATGGCGTTAGGCCCTCAAACACTCGGACGCTATGCTTAAAAAGCCGGCTAATAAAGAGGTTTGACAGTTATTTCACGGTTGTTATAACAGTGACATTTCTTTAGGATTAAATGACTGCCGCAGCTCTCGGATAATTAATTGCTAGCAGCAGATGTTGGGACCTTCAAGGGCTGATCGAATTGCTTGCAAGATGCAGCCATATGCTCATAATGTATGCAGTATTGAATCAACCGTAGTTACTCGGACGCATCTCACTTCACAGTCTCGTATGATCAGCTCGCTATTTTGGTGATTTTCGCTTTATGAATGCTGCCCAGCGCCCAGCGCCTTCTGCTTCTACCCTGCCTCAACAGTCATCGGCTCAGCCACTTAGGCTAGCGGCCGATGTTCACCAAAGCTATTCACGAAGCTATTCACGAACATCCTCTGACTCAGCCACCGTAGAGAAGGCTGAGTTGGAGAAAGTCGAATTGGAAGAAGCTTCGGCAACCGCGAAGGCTCCCACTGCTTACAGACCCAAAAGGCAGCTACATAAGGGCGCTCGTCGGGCGCTCGCATTTGAATCCTCCGTTAAGCTGACAGTCAATCTGCTGCTGACTATCGTAGCGACTACCACCATTGCTAAACTGGTTCCCTACTATCAAAGTCAGCAGCAGCGATTAAGTACCCTGCAAGAGTCAGTCAGCAGCGCCGAACAAGCAAACGCCGAGCTTCGAGAGCAGTTTGATCGTAATTTTGATCCGACTCAGGCAGGCCAAATAATGCAAGAACAAAGCGGCCTAGGCTATCCCAATCAAAAGGCAGTCGTTTGGACCGAGCCACTCAGTAACGATTGACCTCGGCAGCGAGTAGAGTACGCGCTCAATCACTATTAGCTAGCCGTCATTAATCTGCGCCAGGTAACCGTATCTCTTCAGGCACAGCCATCCAGCGGGCGATACAATCGAGAAGTAATACATTCTCAGTTTTGTAAGGAACGCCCGTGGTTGATGTTGCCTCAGATCAGGGACTCGATTTTGAATTTGACTCGATAGAAGACGCACTCGCTGATTTGGCGGCAGGGCGAGCCATTGTCGTTGTTGACGACGAAAATCGAGAGAACGAAGGGGATGTTATCTGCGCAGCGCAGTTTGCCACCCCAGACCTGATCAATTTCATGGCGGTAGAAGCCAGAGGATTGATTTGCCTAGCCATGACAGGCGATAGGCTAGATGAACTAGACCTACCGCTTATGGTCACCAGTAGCCCCTTTGAAGATGAGAACGAGCAAACAGCGTTTACTGTCAGCATTGACGCAACGCTAGCGCTGGGTGTCACAACAGGGATTTCTGCTGAAGATAGAGCGAAGACTATTCAAGTCGCTATTAATCCGAAGGCCAGCCCCAAAGATCTACGTCGACCGGGTCATATTTTTCCGCTGCGAGCCAAGGAAGGTGGCGTCTTGAGAAGAGCAGGCCACACTGAAGCAGGCGTCGATCTCGCCAGGCTGGCCGGGCTGTATCCGGCTGGTGTCATTTGCGAGATATCTAACGCAGATGGCTCTATGGCACGGCTGCCAGATCTAGTTGGCTATGCCAAACAACACAAGATGAGGCTAATCAGCATTGCTGATCTGATTAGCTATCGGCTAAAGCACGAGCGATTTGTCCTAAGAGAGGCCGTCGCCGCAATGCCCTCTAAATTTGGAGAGTTTCAGGTCTACGCCTACCGCAATCAGCTAGACGGCTCTGAGCATATTGCGCTGGTGAAAGGCGATCCTGGCACCTTTAAAGATGAGCCCATCATGGTGAGAATGCACTCGGAATGTCTCACAGGCGATGCCCTAGGATCACTGCGCTGCGACTGTCGGATGCAGCTTCAGGCGACCTTGAAAATGATTGAAAGTGCGGGCAAGGGTGTTGTGGTTTACCTACGTCAGGAGGGTCGAGGCATTGGGCTGGTAAACAAGCTAAAGGCTTACTCCTTGCAAGATATGGGGCTAGATACCGTAGAAGCGAATGAGCGACTAGGCTTACCGGTAGATCAACGCAACTACGGTATGGGCGCACAGATTCTGATGGATTTAGGCATTGGCAAATTTAAGCTGATCACTAACAACCCCCGCAAAATTGCGGGGCTAAAAGGCTATGGGCTAGAAATGGTCGATAGAGTTCCGCTGCTGATTGAAGCGACGACTTACAACGCCAACTACCTAGCGACTAAAGCCAAAAAGCTAGGTCATTTCTTACTACAGACTTATCTTGTCACCGTTGCGATTCAGTGGCGTAACGAGCGTCACCCAGCAGCAGACGAAAGCGAAACTGCTACGGCGCGGTACGAAAGACTAGAAAAATTACGCGAGCTGGGTCAGCGGCATGGCCTGCTGCTACAAGAAGAAGCTCGTTCTGTCGCTGTCGCTGTTTTTGGTCAAATGCCGCTGATTGTTCACTTGGGATTAGATCAACCGGGATTAGCAGATGAACGCTGGTATAAGGAATGCAGTCATCCCTACGTGAGTGCGATCGCTTCTCTGCTAGACGAACTGATCAGCTGGCAAGATATTGAGCAGCTAGAATTCTTAGTGTCTACTGGCAGCGACCCGTTCACTCAGCTACAGGTACAGCTAGACCGACAAATACTGCCATGGGATAAAACAGCAGACAGCGCCGACACGCAAATCAAGCCAAGCGACATTTGTCAGAAGCTAGAAACTCAGCGCATCTACGTGTTTTCTCAACATGAGGCATCAAGCCGAACGCATTAACTAGGGTTCAATCCGCCCTAGCTGACTAGGGAGCTGCGCTGGCGAGGCTAGCGCTGGTGCAGCTCCGGACTGACGCCGGGCAACCACAGACTGCTCAATAGCATCTACCGCACGCACAAACTGTGGGTCGGCGCTGGTGCCTCTAAGATCGGGATTGGTCTCTAACGCACGCTGCTGCTGCGAGGTTAGCGTAACGTTGATATCTGGCGTAATGCCTCTAGTACTAATATCGGTGCCGTCAGGCGTGTAATAGTGGGCAACCGTCACCGCAATACCAGAGCCGTCAGATAAACCGTGCAAACTTTGCACTAAAGCTTTACCAAAGGTCGGGTTACCCACCACCACCGCGCGATCATTATCGCCAAGCGCGCCTGTCACAATTTCGCTAGAGCTGGCCGACTGTCCATTTACCAGCACCGCTAGTGGCAAATCCGTCACCGCTGTTCTATTTGCTGAAATTTCGTCACTGTGACCATCTCTATCCACAGTGCGAACGATACTGCCTCTGGGTAACCACATTCGGCTAATATCAATACTGGCTTGCAGCAGGCCGCCAGGATTACCGCGAAGATCAAGCTCATAGGCTTCTGCGCCATCTGAGGTGAGCGTATCGATAGCCGTGTGCATTTGCTCAGCGGCATGAGCACTAAACTCGTCTAGGCGAATGTAGCCAACGGCAACGCCGCCTTCTCGCTGAAGCTCAAAATTTACCGTAGGAACAGACACCACCTCACGGGTCAAGATGATGGTTTCTTCACTGCCGTCAACGCGACGGAGCGTAAGTGAAAGTTGACTGCCGCTTTCACCGCGAATCAGCTGAGATGCGTTCTCTACCGTTAAGTTTTGACTAGAGCGTCCGTCAATAATCAGGATTGTGTCACCGGGCTCAACGCCAGCCCTTTGCGCGGGAGAGTGGTTGAGAATACCGCTCACAATCAGGCCATCTTCTGTTGATTGCAGACGGATACCGACGCCAGTAACTTCGCCTGACGTTTGCTCTGTTAGCGCCGCGTATTGAGCAGGGTTAAGAAAGCGAGTGTAGGGGTCTTCTAGCCGCCGTAAGACTCGGCGCAGCTCGCTGTAAGCGGCGTCTCTTGAGGTGTATTCGCCACTGAGCAGGGTTTGACGAACGCCTAGCCAATCTACACGGTTAAAGTTTGAGTCTACATACTCCTGATAGACCAGCTGCCAGGCCTCGTCTAGCACCATTTTGGGGCTGTCTTGAAAGCCCGACGCTGTGGCCGGCGCTGTAGTGCTAGGCAGTACGCCTGTGACTATAGCAGGCACCAGAAAGGCTACAGCGCCAATAGAGCAGTTTTTGAGCAAGCCTAAAGCACAGGCGATATTTTTCATTTAAGAAAGCAGCGGCGGGGATTAAAAATATACGGAAGATATAGAAGCCTGGGAACCGTTGATGGTTTTAGTTAAAGGTCTTTAAATCTGGGTCAATAAAGCATACACAAACAGCTGCGAATATGCTCAATATCTAACACTTCTTGAGCTTTTAGCTGAGATTAAAAAAATAAAGGGGGAAGATACAAGACTCAGTCAGCTTTGGCTAAACAGCCAAGTAAATATTGAGAAGCTAAGGGCTAAATAAATATTGAAATACAATTTTGCATTCCTATGTTAGTAGATGCTCAAATTTATCGCACCAGAGGCCAGTCCAGATAGAGAACTGCTCCACCGTGCTTTTATAGGAAATAGCCTGTAAAGAAGTATACGGCCTATGCACAGCTATATCCCTAAAGAACGCTTTTTTCCTTACCTCAGCTGGACTCAGGTTGAGCAATTGCCCGATAAGTCAAATACTGTAATCATTCAGCCAATCGGCGCTGTTGAGCAGCATGGCCCGCATTTGCCTTTGGTCGTAGATGCGGCGATTACAACAGCAGTCGTCGGCAGAGCACTCAGCAAATTGAACAAAGCGATACCGGCCTATTCGCTACCGACGCTGTTTTATGGCAAATCGAACGAACATGCTCAGTTTCCTGGCACTATTACCCTATCAGCGGCAACACTGACGGCGGTCTTAGTGGAATTAGCAGCTAGCATTTATCAGGCTGGCTTCCGCAAGCTGATATTTTTGAACGGTCATGGCGGACAGCCGCAGGTGCTAGAAATTGTGGCAAGAGATTTGCGATCGCGCTACCCAGACCTGATGATATTTCCTCATTTTGTATGGGGAGCGCCACACCGCGCAGCTGAAATAGTCGGCGAAACAGAATACGAACAGGGCATTCATGCAGGCGATGTGGAAACCAGTGTGATGCTGGCCCTGCTGGGTGACCAAGTGAACATGAAGGAAGCCGTGCGTGAGTTACCAGAAACGTTTGAGCCAGGCAGTCTGTTGAGTTTAGAAGGCCGGCTGCCTACGGCATGGCTAATGGAAGATTTGAGCCGCAGTGGCGTTGTAGGCGATGCAACAGTCGCCACCGCTGAAAAAGGAGAGGCGATTTTGGACTCGGTGGTAGCAGGTTGGGTAAAGGTGTTTGAAGAGATCTATCGATTTAACGGATTGTGATCGTCAGCGGCGTGATGGGTTGACCGTTAGCGGTAGATTAAGTCGGTATTGGATGCAGAGCAAGTTGCGTTCTTTTTAGTCATTAGCGGGTGGAAAATGGTGCCATGAAAACATTGGCAGTGGATATTGGTGGGAGCGGGGTTAAAGCGCTTTTGTTAGATGAAAAAGGCGAGCCGTTGGGTGAGCGCGATCGCATTAAGACCCCCAAACCGGCGACCCCAGAAGCCGTTATGGCCGTACTACAGCAGTTAGCCAGCAATCAAAACGAGTTTGACCGGGTTTCGGTTGGCTTTCCTGGCGTTATCCGTAAGGGAGTTGTGTACACGGCGGTCAATCTGCATCCCGACTGGGTGGAATATGATTTGGCAGGTCGATTTTCCGAGATGGTCAGTAGACCTGTGCGCGTAGCGAATGACGCGGACTTGCAGGGTATGGGCGCGGTTGCTGGCAATGGGGTAGAGCTGGTAATGACGCTGGGGACAGGCATTGGCGGCGCTCTGTTTACAGAAGGGCAAATTGTCCCAAATCTGGAGCTAGGTCACTTTCGATTTCGCAAAGGGGAGACCTACGAGGAGCAGCTAGGCAGGGCAGCGCTGAAAAAGGTTGGCCGTAAAACCTGGAATAATCGGCTGACCAAGGCGATCAACTCTCTATCTCGTCTATTTAATTACGACCACTTGTATATTGGCGGTGGTGAAGTGAAGCAGATTGAGGTGGAGCTGCCCGAAAATGTCGTTGTCGTTTCTAATGTGCTGGGACTGCTAGGCGGTATTAACCTGTGGAAGTAGTTTGTAGCAACTGGTTGTGGCCGCAGCTTGTGAAAACAATCACTTCTTAAAGAACAGTCCGCTCTCTGTACAAATGCCGTCTAGCGGAACGTCCCAGCTATCGTGTGGTAGCTGGGGAAGGCGGGCGTACTCAAAAACGATGCCCACTGTGAGTTTGTTTTGCCAGGTGCGATCGCTCAACATTCGATCGTAAAAGCCGCCACCGTAGCCCAATCGATAGCCATTGATGTCACAGGCAACACAGGGCACTAGAATCACATCGACTTTGTAAGCTTCGACTAAAGGTGAGCCAGGATGAGGTTCTAAAATGCCGTATGTACCTGGATTAAGAGGCCATTGACTGGTACGAAACCAGCGATGCCAGATCAGGGTTTTACCTTCGCAGCGAGGGAGCCCCCAGCTGCGACCGCTGTAGAGCAAAGCACTGAGGTCAGGCTCATTGTTAAAACTACAGTAGGCCAGCGGCAGACTGGCTTTTTGTAGAACATCCCAGTTCTTTAGATGCTGGCAAATGCTGGCCGACTTCTCCTGTCGAATTCGGTCAGGCATAGACTGTCTAGCCTTTAGAAGCGCTCGCCGCTGCGATTTTTTGTCCATCTCTTGGGCTACTGTGGGCTATTTTGGGCTGCTTTGGGCTAGTAAGCGCTTGTCTGGCTACTACTTGCCTGGCTACTGCTCGTCTGGCTACTGCTCGTCTGGCCAAGAGTCAAACCACTGGTAGGGCCCCCAATCTGACTGTAGAGCGCCGTCAGCTTGTCGATCACCTGCGTAGCGCTCAAGTCGTCTGTGACTAGCTCAATAGCATCATCGGCCTTCTTGAGCGGAGACACATCACGGGTGCTGTCTTTGCGATCGCGTTCAGCAATGGTATCTGCCAAATTTTCCAAAGTAGGCAGCTTATCGCTATCAACCGCTTCGAGGTCTCGATAACGACGACGGGCTCGCTCCTCTACAGAAGCCGTCAGATAAATCTTCAGCTCAGCGCCTGGAAACACTTTGGTACCAATGTCTCGTCCATCGGCCACAACGCCACCTTCCATGCCATAGGCCTGCTGCTGCTCTACTAGCTTAGTGCGTACAGCGGATTGAGCGGCAATCGTAGAAACCTGCAAGGTCACTTCAGCCGTTCGAATAGCCTGGGTCACATCTTCACCGTTCACCTTCACAGTAGGTGGCTGCGGACTATCGTCTTTAACGTTGGCAATCAGCTGAATATCACACTTAGGCAGCAACTTGGCCACTGCTACTTCGTCTGCGGGGTCAACATTTTGCTGGAGAACATACCAGGTGAGTGCTCGGTACATCGCCCCTGTATCCAAATACAGAAGGTCGAGCTGATGAGCAATCTGACGAGCAACAGTGGACTTACCAGCCCCCGCAGGACCATCAATCGCAATAATAGGCTTACGATTGTGGAGCACTACATTGTCAAGTATGCGGGCTCTAGTATCTGAAATAGTGGTGGTTGGGGTGGGCCCTACGTATCCTGCGATCGCCATCATGCCTACGCTATCGATTAATTGCAAAGGCTTTAGTGTATCAGGATGCACCAGGGCTAAATAATCGAGTTCAACATTTGGTTCACTATCAAACACGCTGCGCGCTATTTTCAACAGCACAGAAGCGTCTCTTTCACCCCTGCGAAAGGCAGACTGCGCGGCCCTTAGACTGCGATTGAGGACAGTCGCCTGCTGACGTTGCACACCGATTAAATATCGATTACGAGAGCTTAGCGCCAGACCGTCAGACTCTCGTACAATCGGACAAACAACAATCTGGCCTGGCAGATTTAAGTCGAATTGAAGCTTTTTGAGAATGGCGGCCTGCTGTGCGTCTTTTTGACCAAAATAAGCCCGCGTAGGTCGAACAATATTCAGCAGCTTAGTCACCACTGTGGCCACCCCTTGAAAGTGGGTAGGCCTAGAATGACCGCACAAAGTATTGACCATGGCAGGCGGTGGCACTACCTGGGTGACATTTGAAAAATCAGGCTGAGGGGTCCCATAGAGCTCTTGAGGAGATGGCATAAATATGACATCGACACCAGCGGCTTCGCAGAGGGCCTGGTCTGCTTTGGCAGGCCTGGGGTAGCGGTCGAGATCTTCGCTAGGGCCAAACTGGAGAGGATTGACGAAAATGCTGACGACGACACAGTCATTTTCTTGACGCGATCGCTCAATCAAGCTCATATGCCCAGCATGTAGGGCACCCATTGTAGGGACTAGCCCAATCGTACGGCCCTGCAAGGTCCTTAGGTAGGTTTGCAAAGCGACTAGGGTATTCAACAGCTGCACAACAAGGCTCCTAATGAACGATTATTCAAACCATTCCCCTATCGTATTTTCTCAGACAACCCTGACTTCAGAGAGTGAGGGGAACCGCCCTGCATCACAAAACTCGAAAAATCCCTTATAAAGACAGATAACGCCCTAAATAGAGACAAATTTAGCAATAACGTTAGCTTCACAGTCACGAAAAGCAGTCACGAAAAACAGTCACGAAAAAAGGCCTTCCATAAGGAAAGGCCCGATTGATGTTTATGTTATTGAGCTTGCACCTAGACAACCTAGCTATAGACCGTCTGAGACGCAGGCCTCTTTATATGAAGTGTCAGCTAAGGCATGCCTAGATAAAGAGCACGCAGATAAAAGACACTTCGCTATTCGGCGTATTTCGGTGTAATCGCTACTGCACTAGTTCAGAATATCTAGCTGAACAGTACCAACACCTGAACTGGTAAGACCGATTTGATCAGCTGCGCCTTGGGATAAGTCAATAACGCGGTTACCTGCAAAGGGGCCACGGTCATTGATTCGAACCGTCACTTGACTGCCCGTATAAAGGTTAGTCACCAGTACACGAGTGCCGAAGGGCAAGGTGCGGTGAGCAGCCGTGATGTCGTATTGGTTAAAGACCTCTCCGCTGGCGGTGAGCCTGCCGTGGAAACCGGGGCCATACCAAGACGCGTCACCCACGCTGGTATATGCAATTGCGGAGGTAGGGGCAGCTGCAACGACAGGCGCAGGTTCGGGCTCAGGTAAGCCTTCAATTTCTGTGATGGGCTCAGCTTCGCCTAGCAGTCTGCGTAAGCGGTTAGTCACTTGCAGTGCGTCTTCAGCGGCATCTTCAGTAGAATCGGCCAATATCGTGCGGCTATCTAGCGCAACTAAGTCTTCGTCAGCCAGCGTGACGATGTAGCCATCTGTCTCTTCGTGCCAGCGGACAGAAAGGTCTTCTGCGTTCAAAGTTTCTTGGTCAAGCTGAGCACCCAAACCAGTCGCTCGTAAAACGGGATCGTTCTCCTGCGCTTGATTGAGGATGTTGCCTGTCTCGGTGGCTTCAGCCTGCAAGGAAGTTTCCGAGTCGCTAGCAGCAGCTAAGGAAATAGCGTCACTGCGGTTAGAAAGGCTATCAACTTCCGTTCCGATAAAGGTGAGGACCGGAATGTCTTTCACATACAGCGTGGCAGCCTGCCTACCGTCAATGGCATGGGGATAAATATCAACATCGCCACTTAGAACAGGGGCTATCTCTGACTCAGGAATAATGACATTTTCCTGGATGTTAGAAGCTAGCGCTTCAGAAGCAGTGCTAGCGGTAATGGATTCAACATCCTTGGTTTCGGATAACTGATCTGTGGGCTGTGCACCCGCCAAGGTGGCACTGGTACCGGAGAGCAGAACGGCTGCTACTAAACCACCTGTGAACTTCTTTTGAAGTGAACCTTTAGAAAGCAAAGACATAATCGGCTACATGGCGACGGCTCTGACCTCAGGAATTACCCATTGGCGTTTCGTTTTGAGCAGTTGCTTTTAGAGAAGCGCTTAACCTCAAACTTTGTATTGATGTGAACACTCGCTAATCTACACGACCAAATCTAGATAAAGATCTGGGGTTTTTGCGGGGTCACCCCCCTCACAATCTTCATCAATGCTTCATAGAAATCTTGTAATAACGAAATGTAAAGGACTTACAGCGATCACAGACTACCTACAAGCATTTTGTGATGCTTATCACTTGCTGGCGGTGTCATCTAGATAACTGATTGATAAACGCTGAATTTTGATGTGTATAGAAGAATAGTCTTTTTAAGACTATTCATTTAATTGCATAAAAATGCGTGGACAATCTGCGTTTTGGCATAGTCCTTTTTACGATCTAATCCTGCTTTAGGCCTGCACATTTGCTCGCTCACACGTACATTTTTGGCTTCTTCTTGGCCTTTATAGCTGTCTGCACTCGGCTCACGTTGCCACAAATAGCCGTATCCCTTGCGGTATAAAGCTAAAACAGTAAAATGCATTCTGCTGTTTGCTGTCTATATGTGGGATGCTTTACGTGTGAGCATAGGGATACGGCACTATATGTGGCTTTGCTTTTACGACTAAGAGCAAACACTGCGCTATGAACACTGCGCTATATAGAGGATCAACCGGTTGCTCTCAATCAGCAGCGACTGGTAGCAGCGAAATACAACCAGAATGTGAGGTGTCACAGGCTGAGGCTGCTGTTGAACGTTTAGCTTTTTTTGAGAAGGGATATTAGTCATGGACTATCGGCAAGCCGGTGTAGACGTAGAGGCGGGCCGAGCGTTCGTCGATAAAATTAAGGGCATGGTAGACGGCACTCGTAGGCCAGAAGTGCTAGGCGTATTGGGCGGCTTTGGCGGCTGCTTTGAGCTGCCAACAGGCTATACCAAGCCAGTGCTGGTATCGGGTACAGATGGCGTAGGAACCAAGTTAAAGCTGGCTCAGGCATTGAATCATCACGACACGGATGGCATTGATCTAGTCGCCTGGTGTGTCAATGATGTGCTCACGATTGGCGCAGAGCCCTTGTTTTTTTTGGACTATTTGGCGACAGGGAAGCTAGCACCCGAACAGCTAGCACAGGTCGTCGCTGGCGTGGCGAGCGGCTGTAAGACGTCTGGCTGTGCGCTGTTGGGCGGAGAAACGGCTGAAATGCCGGGGTTTTATGCACCGGGCGAGTATGACCTGGCAGGTTTTTGTGTAGGGATTGTAGAAAAAGACCAGATGTTGGATGGCTCGAAGGTGCAGGTGGGCGATCGCATCATCGGTTTGGCTAGCAGCGGCGTACATAGCAATGGCTTTAGCCTGGTGCGAAAAATTGTGGCAGAAGGCAAAAGAGCGCCTCAAAACACGGCCAAAGACACTATCGACACTAGAAGTGACGACCGTGGTTACGACTGGACGGAACAGCCAACAGAGCTGGGCGGCCAATCATTAGGTGAAGCGTTGCTAACGCCAACTCAGCTGTATGTGCAACCTATCTTATCTGCGCTGAAATCTGACCTAGAGATTCACGGCATGGCGCACATTACCGGTGGCGGACTGCCCGAAAACCTGCCGCGCGCCCTGCGCAGTGGACAGTCGATTCAGCTAGCAGCCGACAGCTGGGCGGTCTTGCCAATCTTTGACTGGTTACGCAAAGCAGGGGAGGTCAGCCTGCCGGATATGTTTAATACCTTTAATATGGGAGTTGGCTTTGTGGTAATTGTGCCACCCCAGATGGCCAAGGCTGCCTGCGATTTCTTCACAGGTGTTGATATTGCAGCCTATGACATTGGCGAAGTGGTGGCCGGATCAGGAGAATTGCTAGGATTGCCAGCTGCCTAGTCGCTCGGTCAGTTCGATAGCGGGCTGAGCAGTCGAAAGATACATTGGCAGTCTACTTATATATAAGAGGAGTTTTTGAATTGAGTGTGAATAAAGGAAATAGCCAGCCGGTGTTTATTGCTGCGATCGCAACTGTTGTCGCATTAGTACTCGCCAGCAGCTTTGTGATTATTAATCCGGGACAAGCTGGCGTACTGAGCGTACTCGGTAAAGCCCAAGATGGTGTGCTGCTAGAAGGGATCCATATCAAGCCACCGTTTGTGTCATTTGTAGATATCTATGACATCACGGTACAAAAATTTGAGGTCCCTGCTGAAAGCTCCACAAAAGACCTTCAGGATTTGAAAGCGCGGTTTGCTATCAACTTCCGTCTAGATCCGCTAGAAATGGTCGATATTCGCCGTAAGCAGGGTTCACTTTCAAATATTGTGAACAAGATTATTGCGCCTCAGACTCAAGAGTCCTTTAAAGTGGCCGCAGCTAGGCGAACCGTTGAGCAAGCCATTACCCAGCGGGCGCTATTGAAGGAGGACTTTGACAACGCACTTGCTAGACGCTTAGAGAAATATGGAATTGATGTGCTCGATACCAGCGTGGTCGATCTCACGTTCTCTCCTGAGTTTTCGCGAGCGGTAGAAGAAAAACAGATTGCGGAACAACGGGCGCAGCGAGCGGTGTATGTAGCCCAAGAAGCAGAACAAGAAGCAGCCGCTGAAATCAACCGGGCGAAAGGCCGAGCAGAAGCACAAAGGCTAATTGCTGAGACGTTGAAAGCGCAGGGCGGTAACCTGGTGCTGCAAAAAGAAGCGATTGAAGCATGGAAAGCTGGCGGCGCGCAGATGCCCAGAGTTTTGGTAACCAGCGGCGCGGATAGCGGCGGCGTACCGTTTATCTTCAATCTGGAGAAAGGCGATCAGTAGTATGAGAGAGGGTAGCAAGGCCACGGCGCTTAGCTAGCGTCAACGGCTAAAACCCAATTCGTTTAAAGACCTCGCTTGGAAGTCAGCTCCAAGCGAGGTCTTTAGTGTAAATGCACAAACCAAAAGGTAAGCGACGCTTCAAAAGCTATGAGTATGCAGATTTCAGACTCTTTAGTCAACCGACGAATCTTGAGTTCGATTCAAAGCTTTGGAGGTTACTGGTTGGCTTTGACATTTTTGGTCACAGCCTTAGCCATATCCATATAGTCGTCCGGATCGCTATCGCCAGGGCTGTTGACGTCGTCTATCCGACTAGCGCTAGCACTCTTGCCAGCGTTAGCACGCCCACCTTCGCTAGCGCCTTTGCGATTCACAGGGTTTGGGTCGCTAGACTGACTGCCAGAACCATTCTCGTTTTGCTGAGCAATTTCGTATTCTTTCTCGAAACTGATGTCTGCAACGGTTGGATTGTTTTCTTGTTCGCCTTCTTTCTTGTTTTCTTCCTGGGGAGCGTTGAGCGCTTCTTTCAGCTGCTGGGCTTCTTGAGGAATATTGTTAGGATCTGCCATCTCTATTAGGTAAATCAGCTCTCATAGCTTACGCAGCCAGGAAAGTCGCACCTGTGTACCGAACGGCGGAAATGGTTTGAGCTAAAGACAGAGCTTTAAAGGGAGAGCTTTAAAGGGAGAGTTTTAGAGAAAGTACCTTAGAAATCACCTTGAGTGCTAAACGAGCGTTAGACTAAAAGAAGAGTTTAAGAAATGTAACAAGCTATGGCTGGCAGCAACGCAGGGAAAAAAGTGGTCGTCATCGGTGCGGGCATTGGCGGACTCACAGCGGCGGCATTGCTGGCACACAGAGGCTATAGGGTTAGGGCATTTGATCAAGCGATTGTACCGGGGGGCTGCGCCTCTACATTTAAACGGCGAGGATTTACGTTCGATGTGGGTGCGACTCAGGTAGCGGGACTAGAGCCAGGTGGCATCCATCATCAGATTTTTGAGGAGCTAGGGATTGATTTACCTGAGGCAAGCGAGTGCGATCCTGCCTGCGCGGTCTTTTTGCCGGGAGAGAATCAGCCAATCAACGTATGGAGAGATCCTCAAAAGTGGAAACAAGAGCGGGAGCGACAGTTTCCAGGGAGCGCACCGTTCTGGGATTTTATGAAGGCAATGTTTGACTTTAGCTGGCGGTTCCAACAGCGCGACCCTGTTCTGCCGCCTCGCAGTCCTTGGGATATCTGGCAGCTGGCGACCGCTTTGCGCCCTGATACGTTGCTCACAGTGCCGTTTACCTTTTCAACTGTCGGCGAGATTCTACGTGGGTATGAGCTGTACAAGAATCGTCGGCTGCGGACGTTTTTAGATATGCAGCTAAAGCTGTATTCGCAGACCACAGCAGACAAGACAGCGGTGCTGTACGCGGCGACAGCTCTGGGGGTTTCTCAGGCACCGCAGGGTTTGTTTCATTTGAAGGGAAGTATGCAGGTTTTGAGCGATCGCCTAGCCCAGTCGCTTCAAGAGAATGGTGGTGAGCTACACATGCGCCATAGAGCGGAGGCGATCGCAATTGAAAACGGTAAGCCCACTCAGGTGAAAATCACCAACAGAAAAGGAGAGACCTGGGTAGAAGCGGCAGACCATGTTGTTGCCAACGTAACGGTACAAAACCTCGTGCAGCTAGCCAAAGACAACAGAATGAAAGGCTACAAAAAGAGAGTCGACAAGCTAGAGCCTTCGTCCGGTGCGTTTGTTATTTACCTGGGTGTAGAACAATTAGCAGTGCCTGAAAACTGCCCGCCCCATTTACAGTTTTTGTATGACTATGACGGACCCATTGCAGAAAATAATTCTCTCTTTGTTTCAGTCAGCCGTGAGGGCGATGGCCGCGCACCAGCAGGCAAAGCAACGATTATTGCATCCTCATTTACCGACGTACAGCAGTGGTATGACTGCGATACAGATGGCTACAAGGCCATGAAGGAGAAATATACCCAAGAAGCCATTTCAAGATTAAAGGATTACTTTGATTTGCGACCGGAGCATCTGGTGCATGTAGAGGCAGCAACACCGAGAAGCTTTGAAACGTTTACCGGGCGTGAGCAGGGAATTGTCGGCGGAATTGGTCAGCGGGTGCCAACATTTGGACCGTTTGGCTTTGCCACCCGCACACCCGTAAAAAATCTGTGGCTAGTAGGAGACAGCACGCATCCTGGAGAAGGGACTGCTGGAGTCAGCTATTCGGCGATGACGGCAGTAAGACAGATTGAAGCAGGCCAAGATTGAGGCATCTCGCATTTCTTTGGCTGGCTCAGTCTTGCCTCACCTCACAGAAGCTAAAACATCTACTTCGCAGAGACCTTTTGCCGACTGGTCACAGGAGCTTGTATCTGAGCAGCGGCCTCAAGTTCGGCTGGCTTGATAGGAACAGGGACGTGAACCCTACTGTGCTTGATATTCCATGCCAACCCTACTGACTTGAAAGCTTTAATTAACCACCAGCTTGGGTCGTACTGATTCGGACGCAGGCTAAAGCAAGCGGAATTAGGAAAGGCTTGATGGTTGTTTTGCCAGCCTTCACCCAGTGTTAATAGCCCAAGAAGAGGAAGATTGTGGACCTGCACCCCAACAGTTTCTAGCTTTTGGGGGCGATCGCCTTTGAGCGTTTGGGAGCGACTGCTCTGGTGATAAGACAAGTACTGGGTTAGCCACTGAATATGAGTACAGGCAAATATACGAACGTAGATGCCCCAGAAAACCCAGCTCCAGCCACCGAAGTAATAGAACGCGATCGCTAGCGGCAGCTGCTGCACAATCCGAGTTTGTTCTAACCAGTGATAAAACCGATTCTGCGCAATCCGTGGCTCATAGCGAATAATCGGTGGATACGCCAGCTGAATATCGCAATGGAGCGACCAGTACCAGTCTAGAAACGGATTTTGGCGATGGGAAAAATAGGTGTGGCACTTGGGTTGACGGTGCGCCCAATCGTGTAGGTCGTGCTGTTCAATCGCGGAATAGGGACCTACAGTACTGCCCAATACGCCTAAATAGACCAGCAAGTGTTCCAGCCACCGAGGGCATTGAAAGCTGTTGTGAATCAGAAGCCGGTGCAGCCCTACTGAGTAACCTGCCCCCAAAACGATCACACTTGTCACCAAACAAAGCGCCAGTGCGCTCCAGGTAAATGTCGCATAGCCACCTAAAACAGCGCCTACCGTTACGAGGGAGATCCAAATGGATTTGGTGGATGACCAGTAAACCCGACCGAATACCGGAGTAGAGCGGCCATGGTTAGAGTCTACCCGAGTATTTGAGTAGGTAGGACGCATGGCAACAGGCTATGAACTATCAGTGTTTCTACATAATATGACTATTTTTGGCGAGCAAGGAATATATTTCCTTAAAATTATCCGGAATTCGGCGACAGGGCTTGAGGCGCTATAAAGTACGGGTGCTGAACAGAAAGTGCTGACTCTAATAAAGGAAGAGGCTAAAGGAAAAGGCCCAACAATAAAGCCGAAAGGCCAAGCGTGAAATCTACCGTTCAATAGCGATAGGATTTGCGCATACGGAAACATCAATAAACGATAGGCAAAGTCATGGCTTCTGAAACAGCAGCGCAAAATTTTGAACGCGCCTTGAAACTGATCAAAGTAGAGCGGGTGTTTGAAGCGGTGCCGCTACTAGACCAGATAATTCAAGCAGAACCTGACTGGGCTGAAGCTTATGTTCAGCGAGCAAGAGTACGTAAGCGGCTAGGGGATAGGGAGCGGGCGATCGCAGACTATTCTAAGGCAATCAAATTAGCCCCGACTGCCCAAACCTATTTAGCTCGGGCGCTGCTGTGGCTGGAGATGGAGCAGCTAAAAGGGGCGATCGCAGATAGTCGGCAAGCCATTGCGCTAAATCCAGAGCTAGCAGGTGGGCATCGACTGCTAGCCAAAGCGTTGGAGCGTTTTGGGGATGGATTGGGTGCGATCGCTGCCTATAAACAAGCTGCCCGCTGCTATATAGAAGCAGGGGATAAAGAAAACGCCCAAAAGTGTATTGAAGCAATCAGTCAGATAAAAGCAGCCTCGCCCCTACAATCACTGCAACCTGAAGCAGAATCAACCGGAGCACACCAACAGACAGATTCTGAGCAATCGGCGACACCTGACGACTATGTGCAGCGCGTGCAAGCGCGGTATGAAGCGGGAGAATATGCGGCGGCGAAAAAAGATTTGGACTGGCTGCTAAGCGTTAACCCCAACCATGCAAAGGCGCTGTGCCTGAGAGGATTGATTCAAGCCAGATTGGGAAACCGAGCAGCAGCTGTTGCGGACCTGGCGCTGGCCGGGAAGCAACATGCTGCGGACAGCGTAGAAGGGAGAGCAGTGCGCTTTGCGAGGGGGCAAATGCGACTGATTCTGAACGATGGTTACGGTGCAATTGAAGAGTTTTCAGCACTGATTGACTCAGCAGCAGAGCAGACAGAGGCCCGCTTGTTTATGGAAAGAGGCCATAGCTATCGGCTGATGAATAATTTGGATCAGGCGTTTAAAGATTACTCGAATGCGATCGCACTCGACGCAGATAATCCACTACTGTATGAACTACGCGCAGAAATGCAACAGAGTATGGGTGCGAGTGAAAGTGCCATAGAGGATTTTCAGAAGGCGGCGACGCTGTGGCTAGATGTGGGAAATTGGCAGAAGCATCAGCAGGTGGTAGAAGCGGTGCGATCGCTACGGCAAAAGAAAGAACCTCGAAAGGTAACTGCAACTGGAGGCAGCGTGCCTATCAAGTCGTATCACCGTCAGCTGCCGGTTGTAGAAGTGCTGCTTGATGGCATTGCTAAATATGATGTGGTGATTGATCGCAATGCACCAAATTCCATCATTACGCAGCAGATGGCTAACCAGCTGAATTTAAACTTGGTGAGCTATCGGTACGTGTATTTGGCCGATGGGACGCCGATGGAGCTGTCGATTGCTCGGCTGCGATCGGTGGTGATCGGGGAAACAATTGTGACGGATGTGTATGTTGCGATCGCGCCTGATCATGCCACCGTCGTTTTAGGCAAAGACTGCTTTAGCGGCTACAGCATCAGAATCAGCGGTAATGAAATCACGTTTTTACGGGGATAGGTTAGTAACATATCACTGCGTTAGCGGCCTCCCTGGGCATCAGGAAAGCAGTCTAAGTGAAAGTACGTGCTATTCACTATTTGATACCTTGGTCGCTCTATTTCACATAAAACTTTCTGTCCAACCGTCTACTGAGAGCAACAGATATTGTTTATACTTTGCGTACTGTAAGACTTCTGAAAATGGCAGACGATGATCACAGGAAAAATGACCAACTACTACTAAGAGATCAGCATCCATCAGTTGTGCTCACTATTCGTCTGTCACAAATTCTTGAATAATTCAGCGATGATGTGCTTTTGTATATTCGATACAGAAGAAACAATTAAACTTGATGATAACTACACCAAACTCCTGCTGAAGTGTAGGAGAATTACGGGACAGGGTTGCCCTGCTTGATACAACCACCAAGCAAAATGTCAATTGCAGAAAAGCCGAATTATAAGCAAGGCGTAAGAGTCTTTTTTTCTTACGCTCAGGAAGACGAAGTTTTAAGAAATGAATTAGCAAAGCACTTAAGGCTAATGGAACGCCAAGGTGCGATTGCCACGTGGTCTGATTGCGAAATCACAGCTGGTAGCGAACGGGCTGAGCAGATTAACGAAAATCTAAACTCTGCTGATATTATCCTGCTACTTATAAGTTCTGACTTTCTTGCTTCTGACTACTGCTGGGACGTAGAAATGCGCCGAGCAATAGAACGCCACGAAATTGGGGAGGCAAAGGTAATTCCTATTATCTTAAGAGCCGTAGAGTGGGAAGCATCTCCCTTTGCAAAGCTACAGACGCTTCCCAGAAATGGAAAACCGGTTAAGTCTTGGCCAGATCGAGACGAAGCGTTTACGAATATTACAAGTGAACTTCGACGAACCATAGATAGTTTTTCTGCTGCGCAAGAAGGGCTACTGGAGTCGGAACGTTCGTCTACAATAGTTCACGACAAGTTTCCCGCCAACGATTTACCTAGAACATCCATCAAGCTCATCGGAAGGGATTCTGAAAAGTCAAAGTTGCGGAAGATCCTACAAACGGATAGCCGTTCAACTGTTGTTGCATTAACGGGCATGCCAGGTGTAGGCAAATCAGAACTAGCACTACAGCATGCTTGGTCTTATGGGGATCAATACCCTGGAGGAATCGTTTGGGTAGACGCTCGCGAAGATGATATTGCAGTACAAATCGTTCAGTTTGCACAGATTAGGTTAGGGCTAACACCACCTGTAGAAGATGATCCCATCCGGCAGCTAAACTATTGCCTGCGCAACTGGCCTAATCCATCAGAGAAGGTTCTGGTCGTCATCGACGACGTTGATTCTTACGATAGTCAGCTGGAAAATTTCTTTAAGGGGATTCCTTCACGCTTCGTTTTCTTATTAACGTCGCGTCATCGCTTCGATGCTTCTATATCGTCTATGACGCTGGATCCGTTGGATGTAGATCAAGCTACTGCCATTTTTGAAAGCATTCTGCCAGGAGATCCTCGGTTACAGAATGAACATGAAATATTAATAGATTTATGCAACTGGACGGGTTGTCTACCGCTGGCTATTCAACTGATCGGAAACTATCTAGCGTTAGATTCGTTCTCATCGGTAGCAGAAGTCTATCAAGAGTTACAAAAGAACTCTTTAGACGACGTTGCGTTGGATGATGAAGATAGCCTCAAAAAAGGAGCAAAAGCCGCCTTCGAGTTAAGTTGGCAGCAGCTGTCTTCTGATGCTAAACATCTGGGCTATTTTCTCAGCTTATTTGCGCCCGCACCTATTCCGTGGAATCTGGTGACAAAGGCTATTGAGAGTAGCACCATCACATGCAATCTGCGAATAGCAAGATTAAAACTAGTTCGTACACATCTTCTCAAACAAGTTGATAGGTCAGCCGTTCAAATTCACCCGCTTTTGAGGGAGTTCTTTCGCGGTAAAGTGCAAGAAATTGATTTTGAATTGATAATTGGTTCAGGCATCTGTGAGGCGTTGATTCCTATAGCCAATACGATTCCTGAGAAGCCTTTGAAGAAAGATCTTATGGCATTCGCAGATGTGTATTTGCACATTGAGGAGGTAGCCGAACATCTCAAAACATTTACAACAGATGGAAATGCGATCGCTTTCTTTAAAAGCCTAATGCGTTACTACGCTGGTCAGGGTCGATATGGAAAAGCAGAGTACTGGGCGAAAAGAAGACTGGATTTTTCTAGGGAAAAATTTGGACAGCAGAACGAACAAACAGCACTCGCCTACAAAGAGACTGGGCTGATTGACTTTTTACAAGGCAAGTTGAACGATGCCCTGTCAAACTTAGAAGCAGCCTTTAAAGTACAAGAGCTTATTAGCGGAGAAGACAGTTTAGAGATAGCAGCTATTCAAGTGCTATTCGCAGTCGTTTATAGAAACCTTGGCAACTTTGAAAGCGCTGGCCAATCGGCAACAGCAGCACTTATCACTAGGCAGAAAGTTCTGGATACAGACGATCTGAACGTGGCGGAGGCAAAGATGACCCTGGCAACTATCCAATTTGCACGAAACCAAGGTTTGGAGACCATTGAAGACTTAGTTTTAGAAGTACTGTCAATAAGACGAGAAAAATTGCCACCCGATCATTTAGACTTTCCTGAAACGCTGAATCTACTGGCGAAGGTATACGAGAAACAAGGACGCTCTGAAGAAGCAGAAACATTTTATGTGGAAGCGAAGGATTTTAACGAACGCACATTAGGCGGCACTCACCCACAAACAGCTTTCAGCTACAACAACTTGGCTAAAATTTATCAGATACAAAAACGATATCAAGAAGCTGAAGGTTTATTTCAGAAATCTGTAGAAATTTTGAAGGAAGTAGAGATTTTACCGGCGGCAGGATGGTGCTTGAGAAATCTTGGCGTTTTATACACCGAAATGAAAGAATTAATACGTGCGCAAGCATTTTTGCACGAGGCTATCGATATCCTGCAGAAATGCCTTCCGCCTGAACATCCTTACGTTTTGAAGTGTAAGGACGACTTAAATAATTTACAAATAGCTGCTGGCCTAAATTCCTGAATTCCTAAAAACTATAAAGGTGGATTAGTAATTATGTTGCAAACTCGTCTCATGCACTTGAGTACTTCACTGGCGCTTGCTTTACCTTTGATGTGGCTTTTACCGCAGCACGTATTAGCACAGCGTAGCGATGCAGACTTAACTGCATCCCTTTTAGATGGGGCAGATTGTTTGGCCTCTTCGTCTGATGCTTCCTGGAGTTACAACACAATTCATACAGAGTCTGAGCCAGTTGCTATAAATCGTCAGATATTTGATCGGAGATTATCGATAGGGGCTGATCATGATGGTGGAAATACTTCTCTGAGCTGTAGAGTAAATTCGAGAGATTTTAGTACCGTCGATTTACAGATGGGTATAACTGATGCAAGCGCTCAGTATGCAGTTAGTATGACTGTTAACAT
>CALDSK010000180.1 GCA_937911865.1 uncultured Synechococcus sp. | reverse complement strand
GAAGATAGTGAGGACGACAGTCCTTGTCAAAATAGCTCGATGCCAGGTCCATATTCTTAGACTAGCGCTCTTCTGTTGTAACGAGAAGAGCGCTAGTTTTTTAAGTATGCAGTGGCTGTTTCTTGTTAATCTCTTTAAACCTTGAGCTGAGCATTTTTTTACTGATGTTTAGCTTCCCAATTTGCCCTGACGAGGGCGATTTCCTGGTAGTCGTAGGTTTCGCCCGTCTCCTCCCGAATATTTCTGAGAGATGCGATTCCTACTTTTAAGATAGCTGCTTGGATCACCTGCTGTCTTTCTACTGCGACCAATTTATTCAGATCTACTTCATAGCCAGCCTCAATCAGCTTAGCTATATGCCCATTCACCGTACTAAGACGTATATTGCGTCGAAGCGCGACGTCTGCTAAAGACATACCTTGTTGATACAGTTCATAAGTGGTTAGGTGAGTAGATGTGATCTCTGATTTTGAGGTCAGTGGGGGCTTGGTTGCGTCTGTTGTTGGAAAGGTTTGTTCGCTGGGCGTTGTTTCTAAGCCGTTCTCCGCGCAGAATTGTCTAATAACCTGGGTGAAAGTTTCTCCATATTGGATGAGTTTTCGGTTGCCGACACCGGAAATGCCTGAGAAAGTTTCTGGGGTTTGAGGGCGGTCTTGGGCCATCTGTCGAAGACTGGCGTCAGAGAACACGATGTAGGGGGGAACGGATTGTTCATCTGCTAGCTGTTTTCGAAGACTTCTTAGCTGACTCATGAGTGCATTTTCTATCTCTGTAAGTTCAGCGCTCGCATCTCTCTTTTCTGAGCCAATTGGTTTGACTATGCGTTGAGCGATTGGAATCTCAACAGAAATCAGTTTCTTTAAGACTTTGTTGCTGTTGTTATTAAGTTTAAGGACTGAGTAGCCATCTGTTGTTTCTTCTAAATAGTCTTGATGAATGAGTGCGCGACAGAGCATCCTCCATTCATCCGCGGTTCGCTCTTGCCCTATGCCATAGGTAGAGAGTTGGTCGTGTTGAAGCTCTAGAATTCTCTTTCTCCGCGAGCCTCTCAGCACGTCTATAATATGGTTCATCCCGAAGCGTTGTTCGCATCGATATACGCAGGAGAGAAATTTTTGTGCTTCTATTGTCCAGTCTTCAATCGGTGATGGATTTAAGCAGTTGTCACAATTATTACATGGGGCTTCGAAGTGCTCACCGAAGTATCCAAGCTGAATCTTTCGGCGACAAATAGGACTTTCTGTGTATTGAATGATCTGATTTAGCTGCTGTTGAGCAATGCGCTGTTCATTTGGATCAGTCTTTTGTCCAATGAGGTATTTGACTGTGTGTACGTCTCCCCATCCGAAGAGAATCGTACATTTAGCAGCTTCTCCATCTCTGCCAGCTCGTCCTGCTTCTTGATAGTAGCTTTCTAGGTTGCGAGGCAGATCGTAATGGATTACGAAGCGGACATCGGGCTTATTGATGCCCATCCCGAATGCAATTGTGGCTACGATGAGTTGAACATCATCACGAATGAATCTGTTTTGGTTACTTTCGCGGATTTCGCTACTCAATCCAGCGTGGTAGGGCAGTGCTAGAAATCCATCTTGCTGCAATTTTGAGGCAATTTCGTTTACGTGCTTTCGGCTTAAACAATAGATAATGCCTGCTCCTTTGTTCTTTCCCTGATGCTCCTGAATCTTGGCTTTCAGCTGAGCATATGCTTTTTTTCCTTTTTGTATGACTTCGTAGTAAAGATTTTGACGATTGAAGCTGGATACATAGATCTCAGGGTCTGTGAGCCTCAGTTGTTGAGCAATGTCGTTTCGTACTCTTGCTGTTGCTGTTGCTGTAAGGGCAATGATGGGAATCTGCGGATAGCATTGCTTCAACTGGAATAACTGCCTGTATTCAGGTCGGAAGTCGTGCCCCCATTCTGAAACGCAGTGTGCTTCATCAATTGCAAAGGTGCTAATACCTACAGTTTGGCTAACTTTGTTGAGGAAGTCAGTGAAAGATGATGTAAAAAGTCTTTCTGGTGCAACGTATAGAAGCTTGATTTCTCCAGATAGGATATCTTTTTGTCGGGCGGTTACTTGTTCAAAAGAAAGGGTGCTGTTGAGAAATGTTGCACCAATGCCATTATCCTGTAGTGCTGTCACCTGGTCTTGCATCAGGGCGATCAGTGGAGAAATGACTATAGTGATTCCAGGCCTTAATAGAGCCGGTAACTGATAGCAGAGCGATTTTCCGCCACCCGTTGGCATGATGACTGAGACATCTCTATTTTTCAGAACCTGTTCAATTATGGGTTTTTGGTCGAATCGAAACTGTTCATGTCCGAAAAAATGTTTGAGGGCACCTTCTAAAGAAGAAGTTTGCACTGTGGCGGAAGTACTCATGCGTTAGGAAGTCTTAGCTATATAGAGATTACCCGGGGATTCATCAGTGAAAATGTTAACTTGTGTAAACTATCTGACGTCATGCTGTCATGCTGTCTTGACAGCATAGGTGTGAGTAGCTACTGTAGTAATCAGTATCTGGGTCACATTATTTCAATCCGATATGCCAGACAAGCAAAAAGTTACATTATATTTGTCAGATGCTCTGCATCGGCGGTTCAAGATTCGTTCTGCGGTAGATGGTGAAACGATGTCGTCTATGGCTCAAAGAGCACTCGAATTTTATTTGAGTAATGCGGAGCTGGTGGAGAACGCTTCTGAGACTCATGGT
The DNA here is from genome assembly GCA_937911865.1 of uncultured Synechococcus sp. Lineage (GTDB taxonomy): Bacteria > Cyanobacteriota > Cyanobacteriia > Phormidesmidales > Phormidesmidaceae > Phormidesmis. The sequence continues at coordinate 4,235 of CALDSK010000180.1, read as the reverse complement.
CAGTCTCATCGAATTCACAGTTGTCCAAGCTGTTCAGCTGCTGTGACGTTAAATGGTGACAAGCTGGCGTTAATTCGTGAGCATGCTAATCATGCGGAGCAAGAGCTTGTAGGATTGGACTGTATTCCAAGCTTGCGTCAAGACGTTGCTTGTCAACTTTCTGATGACTCTGATGAGTCTAAGCGTCCTGACGAGGGCGAACTGATCACTTGCTAGTAATTTTTCCTGTGCCTATTATTGGGCTGTGTTGGATTGTTAGTCCTGTTACGGAATTTTTGTTGTTTCTGTTTTATTCTGTTGATTCCGTTTGAGATAGATGTTGTAGATCGCTTTCCCCGGAGACGCTCGCCATGAGAGAAGAGCTCAGCGTATTAATTCAAGCTCAGTATCCACTGATCTATCTAGTAACATTTGAAGAAGAGCGTGCATCGGCAACGATCGCTTCTCTTGCTCAAAGGTTTCAACAGCGCTTGTACACTTGGACCATGACCCATGGCGTGATTGAGTATGGTCATGAGAGGTCTTCTGGCCAGCAGAACAATACCGTCTCGCCGCAGGCTGCGATTAATTGGGCTATACGTCAGAAAGAGGCAGGTATATTTGTCTTCAAGGATTTGCACCCTTTTAAGGATAGCCCTGAGGTAACGCGTAGCTTGCGTGATGCGATTGAAAGTTTTCGAGGAACGCAGAAAACAATCGTCTTGATGTCTCCTGTACAGGAAGTCCCTGTGGAGTTGGAGAAGGAAGTTGTTGTTTTAGACTTCAGCTTGCCCAACATGTCTGAGCTTAATCAAGTGCTGACGGCTGAGCTAGAAAAGTCTGGCGTCTCTAATATTACAACTGAGGGGCGTGAGAAGCTCTTAAAGGCTGCTCTTGGCTTGACTCGTGACGAAGCGGAGAAAGTTTTCCGTAAGTCTCGGGTGATGGCAGGAAAGCTAACGGAGGGTGAGGTTGATATTGTTCTTTCTGAGAAAAAGCAGTTAATCAGAAGAAATGGGATTTTAGATTACATAGAAGAAGACGAAACGCTCGATTCTGTGGGTGGTCTAGAAGAGCTAAAGCACTGGTTAAGACAGCGTTCTAATGCTTTTACTGAAAGGGCTCGAGAATATGGCTTGCCTCAGCCGAAAGGCATGTTGATTTTGGGCGTTCCTGGCTGCGGGAAGTCGCTGATTGCCAAAACGACAGCTCGGCTTTGGGGCTTGCCTCTGCTACGGTTGGATATGGGTCGTGTGTATGATGGTTCTATGGTTGGCCGCTCTGAGGCCAATCTTCGGGGAGCTTTGAAGACTGCTGAGTCAATTTCACCTGCTGTACTGTTTATTGATGAAATTGACAAGGCTTTTGCAGGTAGTGCGGGTTCTGCAGATTCGGACGGAGGGACGTCTAGTCGTATCTTTGGAAGTTTTTTGACATGGATGCAAGAGAAAAACTCACCGGTGTTTGTAATCGCAACAGCCAATAGAGTAGAGCGATTGCCGAGTGAATTTTTACGAAAGGGACGTTTCGATGAAATATTCTTCGTGGATCTGCCCAACGAAGAAGAGCGCAAAGAGATATTTAAGATTCATCTGGCTAAGCGCCGTGGTGATACTGAACGGTTTGATTACGATCAGCTAAGTAAGGTGTGTGAAGGTTTTTCGGGCGCTGAGATAGAGCAGGGACTGGTCTCTGCTATGTATGAGGCATTTGCTCAAGGTCGTGAGTTCACTCAACTCGATATTATTGCGGCGATTCGCGCTACGCTGCCGCTGTCGAAGACTATGAGTGAGCAAGTGACGGCCTTGCGTGATTGGGCTCATCAACGCGCTCGCCCAGCGGCTTCATCGGTTGCGGAATATCAACGGATGGAGTTTTAAAAGGCTTTTTTCCTGCTCCTACAGGAAGAAGGGTCAACTATGTTGCTTTGCAATTGCAGTTGGCAGTTTACGAAGTCAGGTACTGTCTCATTTGATGGCTGGCTGTTTCGATTTCTAACCTCGATGTCTTTCAATTTCTCTCCAGGAGGAAACTCAAATGTCTCACTTTAGTACTCTACGCACTAAGATTACTGACGCTGAAATCTTGAAGTCTTCACTCAATGACTTGGGTGTGAGCGTTAAGACTGAGGCTAATATCCGTGGTTACAACGGCCAAAATGTTCGTGCTGACATTGTGGCTGTGTTGGAAGGTGACTACGATATCGGCTGGTCTCGTAATGCTGATGGTTCGTTTGACCTGATTGCTGACCTTTGGGGTGTTGCCAAGAAGCACAACCAGACTGAGCTAATTAACTCAATCAACCAGAAGTATGCTGTGAATAAGACTTTGGCAGAAGTTAAGCGTCCTGGCCTTCAGAATGCCAACGTTCGTCTTGTGCTTCAGTAATTGTTCTTTCTTCAGTAGTCAGATAGTTAGTTGATAGCTGTCTCTGACGTACTGCTTCCGTAACTGCGATGGGCTGACCTTCACGTCAGCCCATTTTTTGTGTCCAGGGTTTTTTGCGGGGATAGCCATTTGCTACCTGTCTATTCTGCGAGAAGGCGAAGCCTATAGCAGATTGTCTTAGTACGTATCCCTTCTGTCGAAAAGCAACAGGCTTTTCTCACCGCTACTAAGCACTTAGCTTGATTTAGCAGGTTTGGAAGCTTGCTGTCTCAAACTAAGTGCAGATAACTATATGAAGCTATGAAGCGGCTGCTGACTATTTTGCGATGGTTTGGTTGAGCAATTCTGCGATCGCTCGATGTTCAACAGGTGGCTCTGCAACGACAGCCTGGCGGGCATCGGTAATCAGCCAGTCAAGAGCAGCTGCTTTTACGTCAATAGAAGCGCCTGTTTTGTCAACGCAGTAGCGACCAAAAACGAGCTTATCGACGAGCCGGACGCCTGAACCGATGCGGGAGTATTCAAAAATAACGCTTTTATCAATAATGGTTCCGCTGGAGATCAAGCAGTTGGGCCCAATCATGCTGGGTCCGACTATTTTGGCTCCATCCTCAATATGGGTCATTCCACCAATATAAACGGGGCCTTCGATGTCTATATTGTCCCAGTTTGCCTTGACGTTGAGGCCAGCAAATACGCCGGGCTTCACTTCATTGCCGGGAACATTAACACCTTTTACCTGCCCTGTAAGGACGTCTTGAATAGCTTGCCAGTAGTCAGGGACTTTCCCGATGTCAACCCATTCAAAGTCCATACGAATGCTGTAGAACTCAGCATTGTCGGCGACTAGTCTAGGGAAGAGATCCCCCCCAATATCAAATTCTTGTCTAGAAGGAATATATTTGAAGATTTCTGGTTCGAAGATGTAGATGCCGGTGTTGATATCGGTACTAAGCGCTTCTTCTACAGATGGCTTCTCTTGGAACGACTTTATTTTGCCGTTGTCATCTGTGACGACCACACCGTAGCTAGGGACCTGCTTGAGTGGTACCTGTTTTGTGACGATGGTTGCGATCGCACCTTTTTCCCGATGACGTCTAACCGCCTCGGTTAGGTCCAAATCAATTAAAGCGTCACCACACAGCACGATAAACGTATCGTCAAAAAAGGGCGAAAAATCTTGAATTTTGCGCATGCCTCCAGCAGAGCCTACGGCTTCTCCCATTAGTTCGCCGTCTTCTGTGATGCGACCTTCAAAAGAATAGGCTAATTCTACGCCGAACCTTTGACCGTCGCGGAAGTATCCTTCAATTTCGTTGGCGAGATGGCTAACGTTGGCCATGATTTGAGTGAAGCCGTGCTGACGAAGCAGCTCTAGCAAAAACTCCATAACGGGCTTTTGCATAATCGGAATCATTGGCTTTGGAATGGTGTAAGTGATGGGCCTTACTCTAGTTCCTTTTCCAGCGGCCAAAATCATGGCTTTCATCTTTAGAGATTCCTCACGTTTAGACTTGTATAGTTTGTGACTGATGTCGGGACTGTCGCGCAGCTTATGAGAGGGACAAAGGCCGCACCTTCGGTGAACAAATTGTGCGGCTAGCAGCGTATTAAACGGCTCTACCGTCTAATTCATTAGGATTTTGGGGACTCCCTGCTGTGATATCAGTACATCGCTCACACTAGCAGCCGTATTTCTGATGTTGCCACCCAAGCATGCCAGCCCATGTTACCAAGCTTAATATCAATATACCCTGTTGAAATTTCAGACTTCATCGTGCCCTCATAGGTTTATTTTTTTGCTTCAGGATTCGTAGCTGCTGAAGGCAGAGTGCTGATGATACGGTATCGCCTATGTATCAGTTTTG
>CALDSK010000179.1 GCA_937911865.1 uncultured Synechococcus sp. | reverse complement strand
GTGTCTCTGCTGAGTGATGGTTCAAATAAATCGCTGGGTATGATTCCTGTAGATGGTTTTACGTGTCGAATATGCTGTCATAGAATCGCGCTTACGCTTGTATGAGGTGCAGATATCCTGAATGACTTGAAAATAACGCCTAGACCTAACGTGACCGGAAAACGGAGCTGAACTGTCGGCCAACGATCGCTATGAATCAAAATTGGATTCAACTACTGCCTAAAGTACTAATTTCCGAACTGGACAAAAGATATCAGCGTAGAAAAATCCTCAGCAATATTAGCTGGTTATTCGTAGACCGCCTACTCCGGATGGGATTAGAACTAGTCGTCGGCATGCTAGTCGCTCGTTATCTTGGCCCTAGTCAATTTGGCTTATTTAATTATGCCATTGCCTTTGTGTCGATCTTCGGTGTTATCGCTGCGTTGGGGTTAGATAACATCGTAGTCCGTGAACTTGTAAACCATCCCGAGCGCGAGAAAAGTATTCTTGGCACAACCTTAGTCTTGAAAGCGGCTGGAAGTATTCTTGCTTGGCTACTGACGGTTTCTCTCAGCTATGCATTTGTACTGCCTAACAGTTCGCAAGTTTACTGGTTAGTCTGTATCATAGCCTCGACCCTTTTCTTTAAACCAACAGACGCCGCCAACTTTTGGTTTCAGGCCCAAGTAAAGTCAAAATATACTGCATTTGTAAGGAGCACAGCATTTATTTTTTTCTCAGCCTTCAGATTAGGGTTGGTTGCCTTTAAGGCACCCTTAACTATGTTTGCTTTAGCTGTAGTTTTAGAGGTTTTCATCAGAGCTATTGGTTTAATTGTCATATCTATATACAAAGGATTGCCGCTCAAACAACTTGATTTTTGCTTTCGGACTGCACAGAAGCTGATTTTAGACAGTTCTCCCCTGATTCTCTCTGCTTTTTTTATCATGATATACATGCGAGTTGATCAGATCATGCTTGCGGAGATGGTAGGAGTGAAAGAAGTTGGGTTGTATTCATCAGCTGTTAGGCTCGCAGAAGCTTTTTACGTTATTTCTTTGATCGTCGTACCTTCTGTCTTCCCAAATCTACTTGAGACTAAAAAAACCAGCGAGTCTGCATTCTTGATGAAATTACAATCACTCTATAATTTCATGGCGATCTCATCTTATTCGGTCTCATTTACAGTAACATTCTGCTCTGGCTGGATTGTCAGTCTTTTATTTGGAGCTGAATACTCTAACGCTGCGCCGATGCTCTCAATCCTGATATGGACTACAGTATTCGTCAATTTAGGAGTTGCTCGAAGCTCATTTCTGACTGCGATGAACTGGACAAGATTAAGTGTCTCAACCGTGGCAATTGGATGTGTTGTCAATGTTGCCCTAAATATAGTATTGATCCCGCTATATGATGGGATAGGGGCGGCGGTTTCGACACTTATTGCTTATGGATTTGCCACGTATGTATCTTGCTTTATGATTCGCAAATTGACAGGTACCGCTAAAATGCTCACAAAAGCATTGTTTTTTCCTGTCAACACATGAGAAAGTCATGCCCTGTAAATATCTGGAGCAGATGAAGGGGTGCGTAGCATCTGATCCGTCGAAGTTAGAGCAGATGAGGCTAGATAGTCTTTGCTAATACTCAAGGCGTTTGTAAGGTCGCTTTTAGATTGAATAGAGTTAGGAAGCAAGCACATATCACGTTATGGGGTGCGTCATCGCTTGGCGTGTTGCTTTCAAGCTAGTCTCAGCAGAAGAAATCGGGCTTTCATAATGACATACTCTGAAGTATACCTGGCAATAAATCTTTACTTTTTAGACCTTGTCGAGAATAAACTGCTGGGCGTCCAAATAGACACAAAGACATGGGGATATTTTAATTCTGTTTGAAAATTGACTGCTTTGTAATTATGATTAAGTCAATTGTCTGCGCTTGATTCATCAATCGTGGTCAAGTTTCTTTCGATGCACATTCGATTTGAAACAAACTTTTTTTGGGCGCGAAAACTTGGGATGACACATCAGTGTTCTTTATGGGAAAATATTGATCCACCCTCAGATGCTTTTCTAGAAAGCTCTTTGAATGTTGCGATTTTGTATGGACAGGCAAGCGGTAGACAATGAGTAAGGTAAAGGAATTATACAAGTATTTGGTTTGTCGAAGATTTCTATATCGTCTGAACCGTTTGCTATTTGTGTTGAGTACGCGGGGAATAGGTATTCTAAACTACGAGAACACGATTCTCAGTGGTGAAGAATTTGTCTTGAAGAAGCTTTCAAAACATCAATATGAGAATTTTGTCTGTATTGATGTTGGTGCTAATTGTGGGCTATATAGCCAAAAAGTAAAACGTATTATTGCTCATTCAACTGTGTATTCGATTGAGCCCCATCCCGGAGCTTTTTATACTCTTAAACTAGGCGAAAAGAGTTATGGCTACTACGCTTTCAATATAGCTTTTTCGGATAAAAAAGCGACTCTAAAGCTGTTCGACAGAGCTGAAGAACCTGGTAATACAAACAGTCATAGTCATGCCTCTGTACATGCAGACGTCATCGAGTCGATACACAATGCTCAGTTGGGTATGGTTCATTCAGTTGAAGCAACCACTGTCGATGCTTTTTTAGAGGTACAGTCTATTGAACACATTAATCTTCTGAAAATTGATGTGGAAGGTCATGAGTTTAGTGTCTTGCTAGGAGCAATGCAATCTATAAAAGCAGGTAAAATCGATTTTATTCAGTTTGAGTTCAACCAGATGAATACAGTTAGCAAAGTATTTATGCGTGATTTCTTTGGATTGCTTAGAGGTTATAAGCTGTATAGAATGCTGCAGGATTTCTTGGCTCCCTTGGATATAAATGAAACATTAATTTGTGAATTATTCGCATATCAAAATATATTAGCCGTTCGCGATGGAGTTTTCGTACCAAAATGAGCTTGCATGGATCATTTGACAAGATCTCTTCCGCTGATACTCCCATTGTGCTGCTTATCTTTAATCGACCTCAACATACTCTACGAGTTTTAGAAAGGTTGGCAGTCGTTCGCCCTCAGAAGCTCTATGTTGTTGCCGATGGTCCTAGGGAAGGTATTACTGAAGAAGCAGATAACTGTTTGAGGACGCGACAGTTGATAGAAAAAATTGACTGGGATTGCCACGTCTCAAAAAACTATTCTGACTCTAATCTTGGATGCAAGAAACGAGTCTCAAGTGGACTGGATTGGGTGTTCTCTGAAGTAGAGTCAGCAATTATCTTAGAAGATGACTGTTTACCTGATTTGTCTTTCTTTCAGTTCTGCCAAGAGCTACTAAATCACTATCGTCATGATTCTCGTGTAATGGCGATTTCTGGTGACAATTTCCAATTCGGTAAAAACCAAACACCGTACAGCTATTATTTCTCTCGTTATCCGCACTGTTGGGGATGGGCTACCTGGAAACGAGCCTGGAAGCACTACGATATTGAGATGAAACTTTGGCCTGAGATTCGCGAGGGGCGATGGCTGCGGAAAATTCTTTCAAATTCCTCAGAAGTGAGATATCGAACGAGAATATTTCAACAGGTTTTTGATAACCAAATTGATAGCTGGGCATATGCCTGGGGATTTGCTAACTTCATCCAAAATGGCCTGACGATACTACCTAAAGTGAATTTAGTCAGTAACATTGGCTTTGCTGAGGATGCGACCCATACCCAAAACGCTCAGAGCAAATTTGCCAACATGAAGACAGAAGCCATGTGCTTTCCGCTGCAGCACCCTCCTTTCGTTGCTCGCCATACAACAGCCGATGACTATACTTGGCAGACGATGTACAGCTTGCCCGCTCGGGCAAAGCGAAGAATTACCAAACTGTTGACGTCTAGGTTTGTTGGATAAACCCAAAAGTGAAACAGTCACCACACACAGTCACTAAAAGCAATCAGGAATGTCCTGTCTGTCGCCAACTGAGCGATCGCCGCATGTTCTCTTTGGGGGCAGGATCTCTGTTTCGATGTCGGATGTGTGACACCGCTTTTTATAGCCCTCGTCCAACCGCTTGTGAGTTGAGTGATTTTTATGCTTCTCAAACCTATCGAGATGATTACAAATCAGGAGATATGGTCGGTGAAGAATTTGCAGGAAATCGATATTGTCAGTTTGCTCAGGCTTTACGTCAATATGATGAAGATATTTTCAATGAAAATTCAAGAAGACTATTAGATATCGGCTGTGGAACCGGTGACTTTTTGAAGATAGCTCGTCAGAATGACTGGCAGGTTGCTGGCGTTGAAGTTTCACAAGATGCCGTTTTAGAAGCCAATAAAAAACTAGAGAGAGATTGTGTTTCGCTAGAGTTAGCCGATCAGCTTCAGGGCAATCGAAATGCCTACTCAGTTATCACGTCTTATCATGTCATAGAACATTTGCTTGCCCCCCTAGCGATGCTTAAACAAGCGCACGAGCTACTGAAGCCAGGAGGCATTATTTTTATTGAAACGCCTAACATTGGCGGTTTAGGAGCAAGGTTGTTGGGCGAAAGATGGTCCCAGTTAAAGCCTGTAGAGCATATCAACTACTTCAACCGCCGCTCATTATTTTTTGCTTTGAGAGAGGCGGGGTTTGTCGATATTACTACGATGACGATCCGTCCTCAAAAGATTCAGAGTGTCGCTAATTTTCCCCAAATAGTTCAAGGGATAATGCTGGCAGCCTATGAAATCGTTCCTAAACTCAACTTAGGTGCTTCTCTTCAAGGGATTGCAACTAAACCTAGATAAGACTTGACACTAGAAAAAACAGGTGTCATTATCAAACTCGAAAATAGATTTCGTCTGATTCCTGATATTTTTAATTTTTGCATAAATCAAGCTTACTAGACAGAAAATCAAGAGTTAGATCATAGCTGATTGGTTCAATAGCTCCATGAGGTCAAGTTATTTCTTTAGGGGTGTTTTATGAAAGTCATTATGGTTCATAACACCCATCTTTTTCCGGGCGGTGAAGATAGATCTTTTGCTTTGGAGTCTGATCTGCTGAGAAAGCATAATCACCAGGTTATTCCGTATGAAAGGAATAATAAAATTATTGCTCACACTCCTTTATGGAAAATTGGCTTGCGAAGCCTATGGAGTCAGGAAGACTATGATGCTGTACTGAAGCTAATTAGAAAGTGCCGTCCTGATATATTGCATGCTCAAAACACTTTTCCGCTGATTTCACCCTCCATCTATTATGCTGCACAGAGAGAAAACGTTCCTGTTGTGATGAGTCTTAGGAATTACCGGCTCTATTGTCTGAACGCATACTTTTTTCGAGACGGGAAAGCCTGCGAACTTTGTGTGGATCAATTAATTCCATTGTCGGGCATCAAGCATCGTTGCTACCAGAATAGTTTGCCTGGCTCGCTGGTTACAGCTAGTATGTTGACCTTTCATCGATTGTTGAAGGTCTATGAGCGCCAAGTCAATACATTCATTGTTTTGACTGAGTTTGCTCGTGAAAAATTTATTTCTTATGGCATACCTGCTAGAAAGCTTAGGTTGAAACCTAACTTCTTGGATGATGATGTCCCTCTAAACTCCTGTAGAGAAAACTTTGCTTTATTTTCAGGGCGGCTGTCCGCAGAGAAAGGAATTGAGGTTTTGCTTCAGGCCTGGAAAGATATTGGACAAAAGCTACCACTCAAAATTGCTGGTTCTGGACCTCTGGAACCAATGGTTCGGCAATTGGCTGATATTCAAGACGGGATAGAGTATATCGGTCAAAAAACGAATGATCAAATTCTCTCGCTTTTGAGAAGGGCCTCAGTTTTGGTCTTTCCTTCTTTATGGTACGAGGGAATGCCTCGGATAATCATTGAGGCTTTTGCAACAGGAACACCTGTAGTTGGGTCTAACCTTGGCGCCATGTCGACATTGATTGAGCATGGGAAAACTGGTATACATTTTCGTGCTGGAGACGCGCAAGATTTGGTTCGTGCTGTTTCTTGGGTGAGAGACCATCCCGACAATTGGGATGTAATGCATAGAAGTACACGCTTAGAGTTTGAAGAAAAGTATTCTTCAGATATCAACTATGATTTACTAATAGATATATACAAACAAACAATTAATGAGTATTCTGGTTTATAGTACTGAGTATATTAATCTCTTTCGACAGAGCATTAGTGATCTTTTAAGAAAGAACAGTACTGACAATACGTGTAGTGTTTTCTTAAGCTAAGTAAGTTCATTTCTTGCCGATCGCCTCCTCAATTTACTTACCCATCCTCAAACTGCTAGGGCGATGGGCCAAGCGGGCCAAGCAAAAGTTGAGGCCTGCTATACCTGGCCGCAGCTGGCGGAAAAAACTGCTCAAATTTATCAAAGCGTTTGTCATGGGCGGTGAAATGCCTTGCTACCATGACGGCAACCGAATTAGGCGAGCGGCTTGCAGGCTGATCTGGTTTCTAAATTAGTTCTTAAGACGCAAATCGACGGCACTAGCTACACGGATGCCTGCGATCGCATTCAGCATTGGGCTAACGACCAGACATCTTGCTATGTGG
>CALDSK010000178.1 GCA_937911865.1 uncultured Synechococcus sp. | reverse complement strand
GTGGCGAGAGGGGCGGCCTGACCCACTGAAGACGGGGTTAGAACAGATTGAGCGCTATCTGGCAGGGCTAAGTTTAGAGACGGGCTGGCTGGCGATTTTTGATCAGCATTCTGGGTTACCGCCGATTGGGGAACGCACGACAACAGAATCTGACAAGACCGCAACCGAGCGCTCAATCACCGTTATTCGTGGATAGCGAGAGATGCGTATTTCTGGAGCGGTTACGAAGCACAGTACGAAGGGGGTAACTGGCTACATTATAGAGATTGGTGTGCCGGTCGAGAGTGTTGGCTTTAGGGTGTCTCAACTCTATTATATTTACTAAAAACATACAGAACTAAAAGCATACAGAGAACTTGATATGACAATTAGATTGTCACAAGACGAATACTGGGAGCAATTTCAAGCGGGTGACGAAACGTATTTGCACTGGGATGCTGCGGACGAATTAGATACGACCTATAACTTTAGCGCTCAGTTCAATGACGGCTGGCAGCGTAGAGTTTTTTTAAGAGACGGTATCTTCCTACGCATTCAGCAGTCTAGAAGATATGAAAAGGTGCTGGTTGACTATCCTGAAAAAGAATTTCCTGCTATTCGGTGTACATTCACGATTGAGGGGTTAGGGCATAAGCTCATCGCTTTTAAGCCTAGCGATGTGGTTGTTCCTCACACGCCTGGAAAATATTATTTGAGAAGCAATGGAACACATCCTCAAGATACGGATGTGTTTGAAACCCACAAAAGTTCTTTGTTGATGTTTGAGATTTCTCCAGAAGTCTTCTGTTCCTTTGCGGCTTCTTCAGATGGAGAGTTGCCTCAACATTTTCGGCATTTGGTTAAGCCTTCAAGCCAAGAGATTTATATACATTCTAGAGACACTCAGCCAGTGATGGCGATGGCATTACAACAGATTTTGCATTGTCCCTACCAGGGCACGGTGAAGCGAGCTTATTTAGAAAGTAAAGTGATTGAACTTATGGCACTGGTGCTAGACCACGAAGTAGCCATTCAGCAGGGAGAGACTAAGCAGAAAAAGCTTAGGCCGGAGCAGCTAGAGCGAATTTACTATGCCAGAGAGATTCTACTGCGGGACATGAATAATCCGCCGTCTCTATCAGGGTTGGCTCATCAGGTAGGCTTAAACGAATTTACCTTGAAGCAAGGCTTTCGTCAGACGTTTGGTAACACCGTATTCGGTGAGCTGCGATCGCAGCGTCTGGAAATAGCAAAACAGCTATTGACCGAGCAGGACGCAAGTGTGGCAGAAACGGCTCATCTGGTTGGCTATGCCTGCGTCAGATCGTTTGCTAAAGCCTTCAAGCGTAAGTTTGGACTGGGGCCAAAAGCGTATCAAAAAGCCTGCCGTTAGTAAAAAATTCCGTCTCGCCCCGAAAAAATTCCGTCTCGCCCCGAAAAGGCGATCTCCGACTTTGTAAGATTTCTGGGAATGGCTCTCATCAGCGATGAGCAAAAAGATCAGGGTGCATGAATCCTTTCTCATCGCCATGAGCTTGCAAAAAGACGGAGTTTTACGACCATGCCCCAAGTCAGCCTATCTACTTCAACCAGCTTTGACAATGACCTCAACGCCCTTGTCGAAGATCAAGGTACAGCCCTGACCATCCGCTTCGACCTTGATGAACCTGCGCCTGAAGGCGGGTTGAATGTGTATGTCGATAGTGAAGTAGAACAAATTATTAACCGGCTAGACCTGCCGGGGTTTACCGCGAGCCCGACGGTAGAAAACATTGATCCGACAAGCTTTGTTACCAATTTCGACAACTCAGGCTTTGCCCTAACGATTGTAGCAGGCGCAACTTTCGGAACGTTTACGATTGATGTCTTCGATAATCCAGAGCCGGATACCTTTTTGCCTGCGACGTTTGACGGACGGGTTGAGGCAGCATTGTCTCTGAGAACGCAGACTGAGGTAGACCCCGCAGACCAGAACGATATTACCGAGGTAGGTGACTATACAATTGACCCAAATGGGGCAGGCAGCACAGTTATCTTTGCAGATGAAGCTAGCCAGCTGACTAATACCCCAACAGAACCACCTGTGGAGCCACCAACAGAGCCGTCACCATCCGATACGCTACAGGTAAGTCTGTTTACTGGGCCGGATTACCTGATCGAGGATGAAAGCACAGTTAGCGCCCATGCCTTTAACGTGACAAATGGGATAATCCCTGAAGGCGGGTTAATTGTTTCGGTGGATGCGCCGAATCTGAGCGAGTTTGACCTGGATAGCATTTCTGTTGAAGGGGGTGAGATTGCTGCGGTTCGCAACGGTGGCTTTGATCTGCGAATGACGGAGTATACAACTTTAGTTAATTTGGCGATCACAGATGACGGTGAGACTGAAACGGGAGAGACTGCAAGCTTTAGCTTAGCCGCAGGAGATGGGTATGAAATTGTTGAAGACTATAGCGCCGGTAGTTTTGAGCTGGTAGATACGCGAGCTGACATTCCGCGAGGCGTGGTTACCGAGCCTAACGATGTTGTTGCTGTCGCGACAGATACTCAAATTACACCCGAGAATCCGTCTTTTTTTGGCAGTGATTCTGTCTATTTCGGTATTGGCAACCGCTACCTAAACGAAGATGGGACATACACATACGTTGACTACAACGATGATGTGGATCTTTATCAGGTGAAATTAAAAGCGGGAGACACTATCGCCGTTGAAGTCTTCGAAGTCGAGGGCAACCACGACGTAAACGATACGCATGGCTCTATTCCAGGTGCAGCTATTTTCGATACTGAGGGCAATCGACTCATTGCTTCTGGCCTGTTTACGCCCGCTGCACCCGATAAGCTGTTTGGTAGTGGCGTAGGTGCGTTCAACGAGGATGGAACAGTTAATGAAAGCCATACGGCTAACTACATAGAGTTCACAGCACCCGAAGATAGTGTGTACTATGTCGGCGTTTCTTCGTACCTTTCAGCCACGGAGATTTCTTACGGAACAGAAAATCAAGCATACGATATCAATGTTCCTGGTTCTGGAGGTAACAAACACGAAGCCTACGGAAACAACGAAGTAGCCATTGACTAAATAAAAGAAGACAACCCTCGAAGGACAGGTACGCCTACGCCACCTGTGAGTAATCCGGATGCTGTCAATCCACCAACGCTTTCTTTAGACGCTAATCCAACCACCGTAGATGCTGAAGGTAATTTTACTAGCGCGGTCGTGGAGTTTGTAGAAACAGATGGACTTTCTGGCGTAACCTTCACGATTCGGGCCGATGGTGAAATCCCGGAAGAGGGTATCGAGTTTATCTTAAACAGCGATGCTAATCTATTTGACTATGTTTCATACTTAACTCAAGATAGGCTACCTAGTACTGTTGGCGGACAGTCGCTTGGCGCATATTATGACGAAAATGGTATTCCGACAGGAATTAGGCTTCGCATTGAAAGACCTACGATGACCGTCAACCTAGAAAGAGCTAATCGAAACGCTAGATCAAATTTTCAGCATGATACAGAACAGTTCTATGATCTGTTTGAAGGATTGGAAACGGATGGAATCGAAGAGGTTAACTTTTTCATTCAGTCGGGAGAAGGTTACGAGGTTGCCTCGGAGGCCGGAACGACAGAGATTACTTACTACGATTCTGTAGCAGATGTTCCGCCGCCTTCTGCTGCAGACATTATCCCTGAAGTTGGGCTGACTATCAGCGAAACAGAGCTGCTTGAATCGGAAGGAACTGAAACGACATTAACGTTCACACTGTCTCAACCTCCGCCAGCAGAAGGCGTGACTGTATCTGTAAATAGTGAAGACGAACTCGTGATTGGCAGCGTTTTAGGACAGTTCGATGTGTTGAATGCTGAAATCGATGGAGGCAACTTCCCGATTCCCAACAGCAGCGAGTCTGGTTTTCTTTTCACTATCACTGAACAGACGGCGACCATAACGCTCTCTGTTTTCGATGAGCTGTCTGTTATTGACAATCCTCTAACTGTGCAAGAAGGTATTTTAGACCTAACCTTCAATGTATTGCCACAGGCCGGTTACACCGTAGATCCTGATGCTAGTTCGATTAATCTGACAATTGCGGATAATCCTGACTCTAAGATTCAGGTAAGCCTGACAGGATTTACTGAAGCTGATGAAGAGAGTACTGATCTAGTTGAATCAGAGAGCACAGTTAGTATTCATACCTTCAGCCTGAGTTCGCCACCACCGGAAGAAGGCTTAACGGTTAGTGTTGGTACAGAGTCTCTTGACGACTTTGACTTAGACTCAGTGGACGTGACGGGTGGGACGATTAATAATTTGCGGGAGGACGGATTCGATCTAACTATAACTGAACGGCAGGCGACGATTGCTTTATCTGTTCTCGATGACGGGCTAGAAGAGGGCGGAGAAACCGCAACCTTTACTCTAGAATCAAGCGGTGCTTATGAAATCAATCAAGCGGCAGCAGCCGTTACCTTCGGACTCGCTGATACACCCGATCAGGTCGTTGGTGTTTCAGAAGAGCTAGAAGGAAACGATACCTTGACCGACGCCAATGGCTTAAGCCTGAGTACTCTAACGCCAACAGTTTCTATCAGTGGCGCGTTGAATGCATTTGGTTCTCCTGACGAAACGCCAGCAAGATGGTTGGGTTTTGCCGAGGATGTGGATTTCTACTCAGTGGCTTTAGAAGCAGACCAAACAGTTACTTTTGATATTGACGGCGAGGCGCAGGTTTTTAATGATTCTCTTCTGGTATACCCCTCATTAGATGGCCTAACCCAAACACCTGATACAGAACTCAGGCTGTTTGACGCAGATGGCAACGAACTTGCTGCCAACAATGATGGTGCTGCCAGTGATGAAGTGTTTTCTCGCGATCCTTTCCTGGCGTTCACTGCTTCTGAAGCTGGGACTTACTACGTCGGAGTGAGCCAACTGGGTAACCGTAACTACGATCCTTTTACGGTTAGAAGTGGTAGCGGGTGGACTTTCCCAGAAGTAGGCGTTTTCTACGGTGACTATGAACTCACTGCCACCCTCATCGAAGGCAACAATGGCCAACCTCCTACAGATGGCGACATCACTGGCACAGACGCAGCCGATACCCTGATTGGCGACACCACCGCCAACACCATCAATGCCCTCGGCGGCGACGATACCGTTGCAGGCGACCTTGGCGACGACATCATCACAGGCTCAGGCGGCGACGACATTCTACGCGGTGACCTGAATGATCGCACTACTCAAGACGATGGGATAGGCGGCAACGACATCATCTTTGGCGGTGAAGGGAGCGATCGCATAGGAGGAAAATCCGGCAACGACATCCTCAGCGGCGACGCAGGCGACGATTTCATCTGGGGTGACGCAGGCGACGATATCATTATGGGTGTCACCGGAGATGACATTCTTGTTGGCGACAACTTCTCGGGCGGTAGCGGCAGCGATCTGTTTGTGTTTGGTAATGGCGATGGGACAGATACCATTCTTGATTTTGAGGTGGGGAGCGATCGCATTGGCTTAGTCGAAGGCGAACTCACCTTTGGCGATCTCACCATTACTCAAGATGGTCGCAATACGCTGCTGGGCATTGCCGATAGCGGAGAAGTAATTGCCAAGCTGCATAATGTTCAAGCCTCGGCGTTGACTGAGAGCAGCTTTGCTGTGGTGCCAGATGTGTCGAACCCGGAGGAGGCAATGGCGCTGATATAGAAAAAGGCAGATAATTGAAACGCTGATGCCCAGAAAGAGTTGCAAATGGTTGTAACTCTTTCTGGGTGGGCGATGGCGGTGTAATATCACAATATCGTCATTGTCCTGATCAGCTTGCGAAAATTTACGCTTCTCTGGCTTGGCTATCTTGTGGCCGCTATTGGCAACCGTATGGCAGATTTTGCCATTACGCTTTGGGTGTGGGAGGCAACCAGTTCAGCGACAGCACTGGCGCTGACGGGCTTTTTCTTTCAGTTGCCTAGCATTATCACCTCGCTGTTTGCGGGCGTTTTGGTAGATCGGGTCAGTCGCAAGTCTCTGATGATTCTAAGCGAAGTGGCAGCTGCGCTTTCGATACTGGTGCTGCTGATACTGCACTGGCAAGGGCATCTGGCGCTCTGGCATCTGTATGCTGCTTTTCTGCTCAATGGCAGCTTCGAGCGATTTGGAGGGCTAGCATACTGGGCGTCGATGACTTCGCTGATTTCATCGGCTGACTATATTCGGGCGAATAGCATGAATGGGGCGACTGGCTACATTGCAGGAATTGTTGCGCCGGGCATTGCAGGACTGCTTTATCCTATTGTGGGGTTAGGTGGAATGTGGCTGATTAATCTGGCAGCGTTGGCTGTCGTGATTGTTGTTTTGGTCTTACTTGAGATTCCGCAGCAGGCCGTACAGCAAGTAGAAGATAAACAGAAAACCACAAAGGGTCAGATTGATTACTTTGCTTCGCTGTGGGCAGAGATAACTTTTGGTATTCGTTATATTTGGCGCTCTCCTGGGTTGCGATCGCTGCTCATTATCACAACACTTTTCTGGGGAGCGAGTGCGGGATGCTCTGCCATTTTTGACCCAATGATTTTGGCGCGCAGTGGTGGTAGCTCTGAAGTGCTGGGGGCAATTATTACGATGGCGGGAGTGAGTGGGATTGGTTCTGCGATCGCGCTCAGCATTTGGGGCGGCTTTCGGCAAAATGTGAGGGGAATGCTGGTTGGGTTTTCGGGTGCGGGGCTAGCGAAAATAGTATTTGGACTGGGCCAGGGGTTATCTATCTGGCTCCCGGCGCAGTTCTGTTCTTCTTTGAACTATCCACTGCTCAAAAGTTCAGAGCGAGCTTTGTGGATGTCTGCAACACCGCCGGATATTCAGGGGCGGATATTCGCGGCGCGGTCTTTTATCAATGATACGGCGGAGCTGGCGGCAACGCTGCTGGCTGGGGTGTTGAGTGACCGTGTTTTTGAACCTGGGATGCGCTCGTCTGGTTTGTTACAATTCTTGTTTGGGCCTATGTTTGGGGTGGAGGCGGGGGCGGGAATTGCGCTGCTGTATGTGGGCGGTGCAGTTGGGATGCTGTTGGTTGGACTCTTCGGGTTTAGATTGTCAGGGCTGCGTTCTCTTGAAGCGCTAAAATTAAAATGACGTTGAAACAGAGTACTGCTTCGCTTTTATCTGGATGAGAATATTAAAGCTACCGCATGGTAATTAAACTGACACAAAATGAGTTTGAAGAACAATTTCAGGAAGCGGAAGAAGAAAAGCTACAGTGGGATACTTCAGATGAGCTAGATACCGTCTATCGGTTTAATGCTCAAATTTCTCAAGGGTGGCAGCGACGGGTTTATCTGAGGGAAGGCATTTGGCTACAGATCTATAACAATCAGTATCGCGATCGCCTGCTGATGGAGAGTCCGGAGCAAGAAGCCCACTTCATCCGATGTTCTTTCGGCCTTTCAGGAAACGAGAAAAAGAACATCGACTTTAAGCCAAACCCAGTCACCGTTCCCCTTAGTGCTGGACAACATTACATTAGAAGTAATGGCTTACTTCCCCACGACATTGACGATCATAGTGACAAACCTCGTTCTTTACTTGCGATTGTAGTCAGTCCTCAAATACTTCGTTCTTTTGCAGCTTCCTCAGACGAAGAACTTCCTAAAAATCTTCAGCATTTAGTCAGACCCAAAAGCCAGGAAATTTACATGCGGCCTGGAAACACTACACCGATGATGGCAACTGTGCTGCAACAGATGTGGAACTGCCCTTATCAGGGTCTGGTGAAGCGAGCTTATTTAGAAGGTAAAGCCATTGAACTGATGGCATTGGTGCTGGATCAAGAGATAACGATTCAGCAGGGAGACGTCGAAAAGGGTTCTCTTAAGCCAGATCAAATGGAGCGAATTTACTATGCTAGAGAGATTTTGTTACGTGACTTGAGCAATCCACCCTCTTTAGCGGAACTAGCCCAAGAGGTCGGCTTGAATGACTTTATGCTCAGGCAGGGCTTCCGTCAGGCATTTGGCACGACTGTATTTGCTCAACTACAGATGCACCGTCTAGAGATTGCAAAGCAGCTATTGGCAGAGCAGGGTATTAGCGTGACTAAGGTAGCTCATCTGGTGGGCTATCTTAGTCCCAGCTATTTTTCTAGAGCTTTTAAGCGCAAGTTTGGAATCGGGCCGAAGGCGTATCAAAAGTCTTGTAGGTAGAAAGATGTGAAAAAGCTCAATAAGTCAAGTCTCAAACGTCAGATACCAACTAATCGATAGATAGATCCTGGTATTGAACCGGGTAAATAATCGGTTTAAGGCAAAAAATAATCGGTTTAGGGCAAAAAATAATGGCGAGGACTTCGTAAGATTGCTGGGAATTACTCTCATTAGCAATGAGGAAGCGGTTAGGGTGCATGAAATTTTTCTCATTGCTGTGAGCTTACGAAAATATGGAGTTTTGCAACCATGCCCCAAGTCAGTTTATCTACTTCGACCAGCTTTGATGGCGATCTTAATGCCCTTGTAGAAGACCAAGGCACAGCCCTGACTGTCCGCTTTGACTTAGACGAAGCCGCGCCTGAAGGTGGACTAAAAGTTTATGTAGATAGCGAAGTAGAACAAATCATCAATCGGCTTGACCTGCCGGGATTTGCCTTTAATCCCACCGTAGAAAATATCGACTTCTCTACCTTTACAACTAACTTTGACAACTCAGGATTTGCGCTGACGATTGATGAAGGTGCAACCTTTGGTACGTTTACCATCAACGTATTTGATAATCCTGAGCCGGATACAACGTTACCGGAAACCTTCGATGGCTTGGTAGAAGCAGCGCTTTCGCTCAGAACTCAAGATCAGGTGGACGAAGCTGACCAGGGCGACATTACAGGTGTAAGCGACTACACCATCGATCCTGATAGTGCGACTAGCACAGTTCTCTTTGTCGATGAGGCTAGTCAGTTGACAGATATGCCAGAACCGCCGACACAACCGCCCGCGCAGCCACCCGCATCAGACGCACTACAAGTCAGCTTGTTTACTGGGCCAGGCTATCTGATTGAAGATGAGGGAACGGTCAGTGCCCATGCCTTTAACGTAACGAATGGCACGATTCCTGTCGGGGGACTGGTTGTGTCTGTCGATGCGCCAAACCTGAGTGAGTTTGACCTGGATAGCATCTCTGTTGAAGGGGGCGAAATTGTCGCCGTGCGCGATCGCGGGTTTGACCTGAACATGACGCAGTATACAACGCTGGTCAATTTGGCTGTTGCTGACGATGGTGAAGCTGAAAGCGGAGAGACCGCAAGCTTTAGCTTAGCCGCAGGAGATGGCTATGAAATTGTTGACGACTACAGTGGCGGCACATTCAACCTTGTCGATGCCAGGGGAGACATTCCTAGAGGTGAAACCACAGAGGGTAACGATGTCATTCCCGCAGCAACCGATACTCAGATCAGTGCTGAAAACCCGACATTTTCTACTGATGGCTCTCTCTACTTCAACATTGGCAACCGCTACCTCAACGAAGATGGCACCTATACATACATTGACTACAGTGAAGATGTCGATGTCTACAAAGTAGACCTGAAGGCGGGCAATACCATTGCTATTGAAACCTTTGATTCTGAAACCAATCCGAATGAATTTGATTCAGGTGGTAGTTTCAACTCACAAATCTACGATGCTGAAGGTAATGAGCAGCGAGACTATCTTGTGTCTCCAATTGGTAGAGAACAATTTATTCAAGCGGCACCTGACAAACTCTTTGGTGGGATAGGGCCTTTCGACGAGAATGAGACCGACACTTACCAAGAATTCACCGCTCCCGAAGACGGCGCTTACTATATCGCTTTCGCCGTAACAAACAATCTGGGAGACTTTCAGAGCATCATCTCTCCTCCGTTCTACGATCCATTAATGCCGGGAACCGGAAACGGAAATAGAACAGTTTTTGGAAACTACGGATTAGAAATCAATCTCTTAACGGACGACAATCCTCGTGCAATAGGTACACCTACACTGCCTGTCAGCAATCCCGATATTGTTAATCCGCCTACGCTGTCGCTTTCTGCTACTCCCACCGCAGTAGATAGTGAAGGCAATTTCACAAATGCAGTGGTAGAGAGCATTGAACCAGGCGGTGCTTCTAGCGTTAACTTTACGATTGAAGCAGACGGAGAAATCCCGGAAGGTGGCATTGAGTTTGTTCTGAACAGCGATGCTAATCTATTTGATTACGTTTCGCTCGCAGGTCAAAACAGTTTGCCGACGACAATTGGCGGACAGTCTTTAGGCGCTTTCTATAACGAGGATGGCGTTCCGACGGGGATTCGGCTTCGGATTGAAGAACCAATTATGACCGTTAATTATGAATCGGCGAGTGCTTTCACGTTCGCTCCAGATTTTGTTGGAGAAGGTATCTATGACGCGCTGACGCCGCCAGAAACAGATGGACCAGAAGATGTTCGCTTCTTTCTACAGCCTGGAGAAGGCTACGAGGTAGCGGATAATGCTGGAGAAGCAAATATTACCTACTACGATTCTTTAGAAGACGTTCCTGATACAACAGGATCTGGAAGTACGCCTATTGAGGTTGGCGTTACTGCTAGCGAAACAGAGCTATTTGAGACAGAAGAAACAGAAACAACGATAACGTTTACGCTTTCTGAACCGCCACCAGAAGGAGGGCTGACAGTATTTCTAGATACCGGGATTGATCCAGCCGTTGGTAGTTCGCTCAGCCAATTCGATGTGCTTAACGCAGAAATTACAGGGGGTGACTTCCCTATCCCAGATGGTGATGAGTCTGGCTTTTTCTTCAATATCACAGAGCAGACAGCAACAATCACCGTCTCTGCTTTTGATGAGCTATCGGTTGATACAGGGTTAGCACCGGAAGATTTTCAAGAGGGGATTCTGGCGCTAGACTTCGCTTTGCAGCCACAGGCGAATTACACTGTCGATCCGAATGCTAGTGAGATTAATTTTAGGATTGCGGACAACCCAAACTCGCGGATTCAAGTTGGCCTAACAGGTGCTATTCAAACAGAAAACGGCGAGGTTGATGATAGTAGTACTACACTCATTGAAGCTGAAGGAACACTGAGTGTCCATACGTTTAGTCTGGGTGCGCCGCCATCAGAAGATGGTTTGACCGTCAGTGTTGCTGCACCTTCTTTGAGTGAGTTTGACTTAGACGCGATTGAGGTTGAGGGCGCTAGCATTGCTAACCTGCGGGAAGATGGATTTGACCTGACCATTACTGAACAAGAGGCCATTATTCGCTTGCCTGTACTCAACGATGGTGACAACGAAGGAAGTGAAACAGCCACCTTCACCCTAGAGACTAGCGATGACTATGAGATTAATCCAGCATCAGGCGCAGCCACCTTCGTTATAGCCGATACCTTAGATCAATTGAGTGTTCCAGCAGAGGTTGAAGGCAACGATACTTTAGCTGAAGCGAATGCGCTAGGACTGGCTTTGGCTAATCCTTCTACGTCTCTTAGCGGAACCGTCAACGAAGGGTTTACTGACTTAGGTGAAGATGTCGATATCTACTCATTTACTCTCGATGCTGGGCAAACAGCTAGTTTTGATATCGACACAGAAGAGGTATTTCAGGAAGACCTCAACTTCAGGCAGGTGTTATTCCCAGCCTTGGCAGATACGTCTCTACAGCCAGACCTCGAACTACGATTGTTCGATGCAGAGGGCAACGAGCTGGCAGTCAAGAGTGGTGGCGCAGCTCCAGATGAAGCATTCTCCCGCGATCCTTATCTCGAATACACTGCCGATTCAGCAGGTACTTACTATGTGGGTGTAAGCGGCTTAGGCAACCGCAACTACGATCCCAACGTTGCCAGAAGTGGCAGCACTTGGACATTTCCAGAGGTCGGCGTTTTCTTCGGTCCCTACGAACTCACTGCCACCCTCACCGACAGTTCTGGCCAACCGCCCATGGGTGGTGACATCACTGGCACGGATGCCGCCGACACCCTGATTGGCGACACCACAGCCAATACCATTGACGCCCTCGGTGGCAACGACACCGTTGCAGGTGGCCTTGGCGACGACATCATCACAGGTGGCGATGGCGACGACATTCTACGCGGTGACCTGAACGATCGCGCTACCCAAGACGATGGGATGGGCGGCAACGACATCATCTTCGGCGGTGAAGGTTCAGATCGCATTGGCGGAAAATCCGGCAACGACATCCTCAGCGGCGATGCAGGCGATGACTTCATCTGGGGTGACGATGGTGACGATATCATCATGGGTGTTACCGGAGATGACATTCTGGTTGGCGACAACTTCTCTGGCGGTAGCGGCAGCGATCTGTTTGTATTTGGCAATGGCGATGGAACAGATACCATTCTTGATTTTGAGATGGGGAGCGATCGTATTGGCCTAGTCGAAGGTGAACTCACCTTTGCCGACCTGACGCTCACTCAAGACGGCAGCAGTACTGCCATCGGAATTGCTAACAGCGGTGAAACCATCGTGGTTCTGCAAAACATTCAGGCATCAAGCTTGAGTGAAAGTAGCTTTGAAGTCGTGGCGGATGTCTCGAATTTAGAAGAGGCAATGGCGCTTATCTAGACAACCATCGACCATTAAGCCAGCCGCTGTCATTCCTCTATGATGCGACTGGCTTTTTTATTGCGAATAACCTACGTACGCAGTATGCGATGCGGTATCTCAGCTTTACACTATTGAAGGTGAAGACAATACTAAAGACGCGGGTATGACTGTTAGATTCACACTGAATGACTGGGAGCAGTACGCAGCAGAATACGACGAAGAACATTTTCGCCCAGACGCTTCAGATGAGCTAGACCTGAAGGGGTGACACAACGGTTAGAGAGTAGCAAGGACGGCATCTAGCGCTT
>CALDSK010000177.1 GCA_937911865.1 uncultured Synechococcus sp. | reverse complement strand
TAGAAGTCACCGATTCAGGTCGGGGAATTCCAGCGGAAGATCAACCCACTCTGTTCGAAGCGTTCTTCCGCGCTCGCAACGTTGGCGCGATCAAGGGGACAGGTCTGGGCCTTAGTATCGTCAAGCAGTGTGTAGACCTGCATCAAGGAACCATTGATGTTCACAGTCAGCTTGAACAAGGTACGACGTTTACGGTCGTACTGCCTGTGGAGATGCCGACAGCGATAGACGGTCGCAACGCTTTCACAAATCCCGCGAAGATCGTCAGTAAACTTAAGACCTCTCCCGAACAAAAGTCCCAGTCAACCCGCTCGCGGCACATCGCGAACGATTGAGCTATCCTGGCTCACTGACTTCTCTCTGTTTTGCGAGCCAAGTGTAACTCACTTGACTTTTTGACTTTGCACATAGCCTCAACAGCTCACTGAGGTCAGGCAAGATGCTCGGTATTTGGCAATGATGTTCGAAATAGTCAGACTCTAACGTTAGCCAGCGGGCGACTAGAGCGAGCTGTTCAGTATTCAGGACCTCTACGACATCGAGCAAAGCGACGTGAGCCGGATGAGAGGCAGTCTCGTGATGAGAGGTGGGGCTATCCACTTTTCTTATTAGTTTTTGTTAATGGTAAAAATATGCTCGCACATTCATATCTTTTCGACCTCTGCCGAACAGTACAGAGGTAATAGCAGCTTTCCATCGTGTGATTGCTTTACTTCCTAAATGGCTACCTATCATTCAGACCAATACTTGAGGGCGTCTTTGACGATTAAAACAGCTGGCTGTCTGGGAAGAGGCAATAGCCTGCTCGCAACCTTGTCTATAGACAAACATTGCTATCCTTTACAATTAGATACAACTTAGTTGACATTTCCCTAAATATATGGACCGACCGAGAGCGCTTATGTCATTTGGGCAGATACGAACTATCGAACAACAACGTAGATTGCTTTGAATTATGCACCCGTACACCAAAGAACCGACTCTTTCTCGTCATTATGACTACGCAGCTCTTGCTCAGCAGAGGGAAAGAGAAGCCTTGCTGACACTTGATCCAAGCCGAAAAGATTCTCTTCAGATCGCTGCACGATACGCACGTAGGCGAGCGGTTAGAGCTACGCATCAACTTTTATTTCCCAAAGTTAAATCGTAAAACTAACATAGTAATTGTGGATTGAGATCTTCCGTTCCAGGGGTTTGGAAGACGCTTTTGCATACGAATCGTATCTGGTTCAACATCGACAACACTATAAAGCTCCCGCCCTAAATGAAAGGAACTGAGAGGAAAAAGCCAACGAATCCTTTAGCCCTGTACGTCAGTTGCTCTTGTCTCAACCGGCCGCGCTGATCTCTGCGTTCAGTGGTGATTTCACGACCATTTGGCCCTCTGCGCGTTACCTGCGCATCTGCCCTAAGCGCCGAGCCGCTCAGTCGTGCCAAGGCTGGTGCTTAATATTAAAAACAGCGTGCCATGAAATTTCGATCGGTTGTGTAGGGTTGCCATTGTTTTACGTTCGCGATAAAGGATTGAATCAGCGGGTGTTTCTGCTGAGAGAAACACGGATTACACCATAGACGATGTCTCGATTAAATTCACCTGCTGCCATGCTGAATAAACCACACACGTTCATAATAGGCCTGCTGGAGTAACCCCAGTGAGTTTCCTTTGTTCCCACAAGTGAGCGGAGAAGCGTGAGCGCTTGTCTAACCTCAAACAGTACCCGATCGCCCCTTGCCGTAATGAATGATGATCAGCTCAGTAAGAGAACTTGGATTGACTGTCTGCTGGCAATCGAAGAGGCTGACCTACCCAACCAGGAGATTGGAGAGGAAGGCATTCTCTTAGCTTTCCTATTGGCGATTAGACGAGAGGCTGAACCGACAGAAACCCGCTCTCGCCCTCAACTTTTCATCGCAGAACTGAGAAAGATATTGGCAGAGAGCGAACCTCCCAGTATTCACAAGATTATTTTGAGTGTGCAGAACGCGGTCGAAGAACTGAACGAGATGGGCAAGTCTAGAGAAGCCACTTTACTGTCCTTTTCGTTGACCATGCTGCGTAATCCAACTAGCTAAAGAGGCCGAAAGCAACTGAGGTTTCGGCTGTCACGATTAATGTTAGCCTGAAAAAACTAGGCGTGATCTCTACCTAAAAAGAATACGATAAAGTCAACCTTAGGGAGCGATAGCGATGTCTAAACGATTAGAACAGCTGCTCAAAAAAGAGAGTCAGCTAAAAGCACAGATTCAATTAGCGCAAGCGGCAGAACGGACGAAAGAGCGGAAAAAAGAAACCCGACGAAAATTTCTGATCGGGACGGCTATTCTGTCTCAGGTTGAGTCGGGTGACTTTGCTGAGGAGCAGCTGGTCATCATCATGGATGCTTTCCTAACCCGACCTAACGAGCGAGCCCTTTTTGGCTTAGCAGCGCTAGAGACCCCGCCTCCGAGCCAAGCGCCAAAAGTATCGAGTGTGATCGCCGAGCAAAAGAAACCGGTGACAACCCAACAACCGACGACTAAAGCAAAGACGACCAGCGTCAAGAAAGCACCCGCTAAAAAAAGACGAACCACGAAAAAAGCAGCCCAGAAATCTCAATAGGGGCGTGAGCAGGCATTCGTCATTTACTGGCTACGATTTAGAGAGAAATCGCTCGGCACCGGCTATATCCGGGGGCCTACGATTGTGGAGCGGCTATGCATCGTGAGCGGTGGTCCTGAATAAATCAAAAGTATAGCGAATTGTTGCCTATCAAGGGGTTCGCTACGCCGTAGAAACCTCAATGAGCTGTTGGTGTGGTGGCCCAGTTGCCCGCCGTTTTCATCGCCCCTAGATTCGATTTCTTAGGTTTGATTTTATACAATCGGTCGGGTTCTTCCGTATTTAAGCTGTACAAGGAAAGAGTTAATGTGTTGTTATAAATTCAGCCAATGCTATCTCGTTCTGCTTTGAGACAACCTTCCAAGCGCAACAACTCTGCTCGTACGCTGCATACATCCAGTCCGAGAAGACAGTCGTCGCGGCCCAAGAGCGATCTCCCGCTGAATAAACAGCAGCGCCAGTCTCGTTTTGACAACCCGCACTGGTGCCCCTACCGCAATAGCGAAGAGCTAGCCCAACAGATCTATGAGCTAACGCATCCCGAGGTGCGGACATTTGCTGAGATCGCATTGCCAGCTGGGCGAGCTAAAAATGTCTGAGAATAATATGCAAGCCGCCGCAGAGCAAACCATGGAACAGCTGGTTTATACGATGATCAACGAAGAAGTGGAATCGTCTTTTCTGCCTTGGTCTTTGAGTGCAGCCGACATCATTGGATTCTATGCTGTTCTAGTTCCCCTGATGAAATTGAAGGTGTCTGAGCAGTACACAGTTGATATCAACCTGAAGATCGAGGCAGAAGAGCGCAGAATAGAAATGCATCTGCGTCAGAAACGTCAGAGCAACAGGCGTTTGTTGACGATTGGCTCCATCAGATAGAGCCAGTCAAACATGCGCCTAGCGGCTGGGAAGTGGCCATTTTCCTCGTGGGTGAACCGCTGAAGCTGCGTACGGAAAATGGCCTGAATGGCGAGAGAGCAACGAAGACTAAGACTGCTTTCTCTTGGCAGCAAGCTATGATGACATATCTAAAGGAATCCTCATACCTGCTGTTACTCTGTGCGGCAGGTATTTCTATGCGGTTAGGTATAGCAGCGTTTGAGCTTAACTCAACAGAGCCATCATCAAGCCTGCTGTTGTTACTGGGTTAGATTTGTTTAGTCGAAATCAAGAGTAATCGTGAGAGCAAGCTATGTTTGGATAGTTCAGTGACTGGTTTATCTATTCAAACATAGCGCTCAAAAGCCAGCCTATAGCAACTGATATAACAATCAAAAAAAATAACTTATTTCGTCGGCTTTTTCTATTGATCAGTTTTACTAAGTCACGAGTCCATTTGAAAATATACCTATTACCCCGGCAATTAAATAGATCCGAGAGATGAGGTGCGAAATCTACACTTTCAGGGTTCTAGGCTATAAATGACGCCTATATGATTGCCGGAGTAATATCTCATTTTCTAATTCAGAATTCTCTTTTGAGAGTTCGAGAAGATAATCTACGATGCTGTGTACTTCAAAATTTTCAGGCTTTTGAGAGTCATCTAAGAAAGTCTTTACTGTTGATAGTTTAACCTTCTGATATAGATCCCTTTTGCCATAGAAATGCCTGATTCAGCTGTCTTCAGCATCCGTATATTGTGGACTGATGATGCCTATCTTAACAGTGGCCTCTCTGAATTTCTCTTGCGCCCACTCGGTCAAGCTATCTAATAAATAACTACCTAAACCAACATTTCTGTGCTCTTTATCTATGGTAAATCTGCCACTGTATGCATACTCACATACACCGTCATCTATCTCAAAAGAATTCGATTCCCATTTAAGGCTCCAGGGTATTTTGTTCCATACGTCGATACCTTCAGTAAGTTCTCTAAAGTAGATTTAAAGGCTTGATTTGCCTAGCACGTACGTATTGTTTTCTAATGAAAATTGATCCCAATATTCTTTTCTAATTAAGAATATAGGGTCTTTGTTTCGTTTACTTCTTAGAACTTCGTACTCGCTGTATCTCTGATCCATTAAATCTGTTTCCTTTTGTTGTTTCTACCCGCAGTCTGTAAGTCGTAAAAAAGATTATAAATTGCGACAACTTTGCTAAGGTGAAGCAGTGTATGGTTCTATCTAGCCTGTAGTGTCGTAAAAATGACTGATAAAACGCAACATCTGACTGGCCTGATCGCTCAGCTTGAACGTCTGATCACTCAGATTGTCGCTTCTGGACCAGTCGCGGAGACAGCGGCGCGGCTATACGTTTCAACCCATTCTAAGTCAGGTTATGAGTACGCTCGCTTGCGCAACAGTCGTGCTGTCAGCTCCTGCGGTCGGGTTGGCAGTGAGCCGTATCTGGAAGTGCTGGCTACACTTCAACGCCGAGATAAGATCGCCCATGTCACTCAGGCGATCATCCATCTTCAGCAAGCCGATGAGATATCAGTCGCGCTGTCTAGGGTTGATGAAGTCTTCGCGAACGAGCGGGAGCCTATCCCTATCCCTACCCCTAAAACAAAAGCCGTGCCTACTATCCATAAGAAAGCCGCGCCAAAACGAAAGCTGCTCTATACCCATGTGAAAACCAAACAGGGCTCAGTGGTTCATGCTGTGCTGGGCAAAGACAAAAGTGGTGCATGGCACAAGGCTGCGCTATGCGGCGCTGTCCCACCGAAACGGGATCCAATGGGTTGGGAATTTCCGGATCGTGATGATGGTATTACCTGTCTAAGTGCAACCGTAAGCTGCCTGCAACCGGTAAGCGCTACATCCCCAAGTTTGACTGAGTACTGCAGGCTCTTAGGAAGTGCTACGCTGAGTATGTTTTGAAGTGCTCAGAGGGGGATCAACTCAAAGCGGTAAAAGTATTTGGCGCTTGGATGGCTCAAGCGTCGTTAGGCTTCAGTTGCAGGTTCATAAGAACTGTCTTGAACGATAGGTATCTGAATCGTAAATTCTGTTGCTTCTCCAGGGATAGAACGACATTCTAATTGACCATGATGTCTTTCTGTGACGATCTGATAGCTGATGGACAAACCTAGCCCGGTGCCTTTGCCTATTGCCTTCGAGGTGAAGAAGGGGTCAAATATACGGTTGCGAATGCTCTCAGGAATGCCGCTTCCATTGTCAGCAACCGTTATGCGGACTATGTTTTCATCGACAGCTACCGTCCGAATTGTAATCTGGCCAGGCGCGGCTTCTATCTCCTCATGTGTTCGATGGGTATTAGCGTCTTCAATCGCATCAATCGCGTTAGCTATCAGATTGAGAAATACCTGATTCAGCTGACTGGCATGACATTCTACTAAGGGTAAATTACCGTAGTCACAAACCACTTGAATCGCTGGGCGACTTTCTGTTTCTTTTAATCGATGCTGCAAAATTAGCAAGGTGCTATCAAGCCCTTCGCGAATGTTTACAGCCTTGCAGGCCGCTTCATCCTTCCGCGAAAAGTTGCGCAGGCCTAGAACGATGGTACGGATGCGTTCTGTTCCCAGCCTGATAGAGTCTAGAATATTGGGTAGGTCAGTTTGAATAAACGTGAGGTCAGCGTTGTTGGCAGCTAATTCAACCTCAGCAACGGGATGAGGATAGTGCGTTTGATAGAGAGATAGGATACTTAACAGCTCAGCAGCGTGTTCTTCGACATGCTGAATATTTCCGTGAATGAAGTTGACCGGGTTGTTGATTTCATGGGCGATACCTGCCACCATCTGTCCTAAACTGGTCATCTTTTCTGCTTGAATGAGCTGAGACTGAGTTTGCTTAAGCTTTAGAAGAGCGTCTTGTAAAGACAGATTCTCGGACTCTAATTCAACATTAGCGGCAGCGATATGGCCAATCTTAGCTAAGACGCCAAAGCTTTCGTAGTAAGTGACAAAGCGGAGCGCGACAATCACCGTCATCAGGTCAAAGGCTGTTTGTAGCTTGACCCATTCACCAAACCCCAACATGCCAAACCCATGCATTCCATGACCTAGAGCGCAGCTAGCAAAGATCAAAGAGATGGTGACGACGACTGGATTAACGCCTGCTTTACGGTTTTGCCAGATGCCGTAGGAGATACCGCTGGCAATCATGGTGTAGCAACCAGCGATAATGAAGTTCTCGAAGATCATCAAGAACGGTAGATACGCAGACAGTGAGAGCATAAATTCTATGGATAGGAAGACGCAGATAGTCTTCTTTGGTTATGACCTACAATTCCCAGTAATTTTCTCAAATCTCACTATTATTCCCCTGTCTGTTCCCATATTCACGCTCTCATTAATAAATGCGTCAGAAGAGAGCAGATTGAAATAATGAAAGATAGTAGGGGAACTCTCTGTCAGTATGGTTAGTGAGCTGTCAGCAGATTACCTATCAGAAGGTACGTTTTCTAGATCGCCTGCATCATCTCAGCTAACCTATCGGTCTTGTAGTCGATGTACTGATAGAAAGCATCGAGCGACTCGTGTCCGGTGACGCCCATGCAGATAGCTGCATCCCACTC
The DNA here is from genome assembly GCA_937911865.1 of uncultured Synechococcus sp. GTDB lineage: Bacteria > Cyanobacteriota > Cyanobacteriia > Phormidesmidales > Phormidesmidaceae > Phormidesmis. The sequence goes on along the minus strand of CALDSK010000177.1, from coordinate 121 downwards.
TAGTGTGTAGAATATGTACATAGCCATAGAACAGCGGAAGCTGTGAGAAGAGACACCGTGAAAGGCTTTGCGGCCAATCTGTGAAATCTCGGGTATGGCTTCAATCATTTGGTCGTAATAG
>CALDSK010000176.1 GCA_937911865.1 uncultured Synechococcus sp. | reverse complement strand
CTCGTCGGGCTCATAACCCGAAGGTCCATGGTTCAAATCCATGCCCCGCCACCAATAAAAGCAAACGCCTTCTGGAAAGTTTCCAGGAGGTTTTTTGCTTTTTAGCCAAAACTTTATTGTCAATCAAAGCTTTGACCGCATTATTTTCTTCGTCCAATTGATAATTCTTGAGGTTGCTATACTCCATACACATACCTGTAGCGTGTATGTCGCTGGATATACACGCAGCTCGCCGCATTTACCTTCGTTTACAGCGGGATAAGAACAGAGAAAACAACCGACCAAATGAAGTTAGATATGGAATGGACAGAGGTGAAATGTATAGAAGACCCTTCAACTAAAGAACCTTGCAGAAAGGTTGTGAACATAACATCGGAAAGCACGACCGTTGTGAATCAACAGCTGCCCCCTCCACAAGATCATCAGCAGTCAATAGCCTTCGCTGAGCAAACTCTATCAGCTGTGCGATGTGCGCCCAAGGACAGCCCTGTCATCGTAGATTTTGATGAAACGCTGCTCCTCAGAAATTCTACACAAGCATATTTAAGCTCTATTTATCCTCGCCCCCTGGGGGTCGCTTTCATAGTGGCCATCAAGGCGCTTAAACCTTGGCGTTTGCTCCCTTCTCCCTACAGCCAGAGAGGTGTCTCTAGAGACTGGCTCTTGGTTGTTGTCGCCACCCTTCTATTTCCATGGACGCTGCTAATATGGCGTCGGCGAGCCAAAGAATTCGCCGAGCAGCATTGTAACCTCCCGTTAGCACAAGCAATAGATGCTAACACCGATGCACCTATCGTCATTGCAACCTTAGGATTTGGCTTTATTGTTAATCCTCTCATTCGTCATCTGCCGATGGCATCTGTTCGCACAGGTCGCGTACAGGTGGTCGCTTGTCGATTTTGGCAGGGAATATTAGATAGAGCCACTGGCAAGCTTGAGATGGTGCTAACTGTCCTAGAGGATTCTGCTGTCGCAAAAGCCATAGTAGTCACCGATTCAGAGACAGATCGCCCCCTGCTCGACAGAGCCCAAACGCCTTGCTTGCTCACATGGCCTGATGCCACTTTTGTCTCAGCCATGTCGGACGTATACCTACCGCTTTTCTATTCTGAAAAGATTAAAAACCCGGGGCAGTCTCATTTCGTTAAGCGAATCTTGTTGGGCCACTGGGTATTCGGCTTAATTGGCTGGAGCTGTATTAGCGCTCACCCCATCCTTAGCGGCTTCAGTCTGCTGTTGCTAACACTAAGCTACTGGTGTGTCTATGAGATTGGCTATCAAGAGAATGACGCTGTTGGTGAAAGATATGAACAAAAGCCAACGCTATCGTCAGCCTATCAGCAGCAGCAATATTCAGTCAATTTAAATTCGCCCTGGCCTTGGTTCTATGCGCTGGCGTTGGCGCTACCAGGCTGTATTCTTTTTACGATTGCGCAAACTGAGAGCCCACTCCTCGCGACTGGCGCTCAGCTGCTGCACCCAGTCGCATCAGCGTCGCTTTGGGCCATTGTTATATCGAACTACGCTGTATGGGCAGTGTACTTAACGATCGTTCGCAGCTGCTTTTGGATTTACAACCAGTTCAACGAAGCCACCCGGGTTTGGATGTACCCACTGTTGCAAGTGCAAAGGATGTTTGGCTTTAGCGTTCTAGCTAGCACTAATGCAGTCGGCACGCTGCTGTTGATGTCCTATTTGATTTCTCGTTGGATACAGTACTGTATCTATCGCTGTGGTGGCGATCGCAAAAAATTTCCAGTGAACATTAGCTGTTTGCTCCTATTCATTTTACTATTTGTATCTCTAGCTTCTGGCAAAACCGCTAACCCAAGCGATTTTATGACCTGGCAGGCGGCAATTGCCTTCACCTACTGTTCTGTTAGAGCAATTAAAAAAGTTAAGCAAATCAGACCACAGCTGGGCCTGATTAGACAAGGCGATGATAGCCATTTGTAGATCGAACTGACTTGAGCTTACCGACAGGTCACCAGGCTTAAACCACAGCTCAACTCAGAATTAGGGTTGCTATCCAGCCAATAATAGGTCCCAGTACCAACGCCGGAATAAATGAAGCGATACGGATTTTACTGGCATCTAGTAGGTTGAACCCCAAGCCCAAAATCATGATGCCGCCCGTACCGGTAATCAGTAGAACAGTAGGATCGCTATCTGGATTAGGAACTGATTGAGCCAGCGTACCGGCAATCAGCGAAAGCCCCCCCTGATACAGCAAAATTGGCACCACCGAAAAGCCGACACCGATACCGTAAGTACCGGTAAGCGCAATGGAAACCAGACCATCCATTGTGCTTTTTACCACCAGAATAGTATCGTCATTCAGCAATCCGTTGTTGAGGCTACCTAATATCGTCATTGGCCCGATACAAAATAATAAGCTCGCGGCAACAAAGCCTTCTGTAAAGCGGTTTCCGCCTTTGACACGTGATTTGATCCAATCGCCTAGAGACACTAGTCGAGCTTCAAGCTGCCACCATTCACCTAGCAGTCCGCCAAATACCAGTGCCAGTAAAGCCCAAATCACACCTTCTACGCCGCTAACACTAGCCCCCGAAAGTGCTTGAGCCATAGAAATTCCAATGAAAATGGGCGTAAGCCCTACCGCCTGAGTGATAATTGTCTGCATTTTTGACGATAGTCGGTTGCGTAGAAGTAGGCCACTCAACGTTCCTAAAATTACCAACAGAATATTAATCCAGGTTCCACTGGTTTTAGCCCAAAGCGTTAGCATTTTTGCCTGTAGATAACGGTATGCAGCCTATTATGCGGGTCTGCGGTTGGGTCTCACAGAGGTTTCTAATAAGATGGTCTTGATAAAGAGAGGAAAGAGAGCATGACGTCAGTTGGGATACCGTCGGTCAGCTTAGTCGCAGCAGACGCTAACGAGAATAAAGCATTGCA
>CALDSK010000175.1 GCA_937911865.1 uncultured Synechococcus sp. | reverse complement strand
CAGCTTCTCTATGAGCCTGTCAAAGTTCTTCTAGGTCTACTTGTTGACTGCTCAGAACTGACTCTCTGCTGACGGCGCTGGTTATTACTTTGGCAAATGCTTCCATCAACTATAGTCAATGGCTTGTGACCCAGATCACTTTACTAAGTTTGTTTACAAGTATCTCTGTACTTGCGGGCATTCTCTTCCTGCTCCGTATAAAACAATAGCTGTTGATTCTTTTTATACGGGACTATGGCTGAAGTCGTTTATTCCATTCAGCAGATTGAGGACTGGCAAACTCAGCTCCAGGCATTCGCTAAAACGCCACGTACCCGCTTCTCTAAGCGGCAGGCAGTCGAAGCCATGATTGAGGATATTGAGGCGGCGCTGCAGTCGCATCCCTATGAGGAAGTTGCAGAAAAGCTCAAGGGCTGGGGCCTCGATATTGCTGCTGGCTCGCTCAAGCAGTACGTCAATGCTTACCGCAGAGCGCAGGCTGATGAGGCTGACGGCACTGGCAGAGCCGCTCGTAAGCGCTCAGGTAAAAAAGCGCAGAAGAAATCAAAAAAGAAGTCGGCGGGTAACGCTGCTAGGCAATCACAAAACGGGACGGAGAATGCCAGTCCTGAAGGTGGCGTGAATGCTGCTGTGAATGCTGCTGCTGACACTGCCAATAATCCTTCTGATAATCGCACTAAACGAACGTCAAATCGTACGCCTGATGGCTTTCTTGAGATGGCTGAAGATTTGTAGTTCACAACGGTATCGTTAAGGACTCATGTACTATGGCAACGAATCAGGGGCTAACTGAAACAGAACTAGCGACGACGGAAAACAATCAACAGACAGCAGACGCACAGACAGCGAGCAAGACAGCGGTCCAGACAAAACGCATCATCTGGATAACTGGCGGTAAGGGGGGCACCGGAAAGTCTACCTTTGCTCGCGGCCTGCTCGACACGTTGAGAGCCGCTGGAATTAAGGTGGTTGCTTTTGATGGTGACCCGGACAATTCGCAGCTCTTTCGCTTCTACAGGCATGCCGATGTGACAGTGATGCGCATCCCGATTCACAAGCGCAGTGGCGCGGATGACATCATCACGGAAATGGAGGAAGCGCAGACGCCGATAATCATAGTCGATGTGCCTGCTGGGGGTGGGCATCTCCTCGCTGGTTTAGAAGATGAGGTGGGCTTTCTCTCCGCGCTTGAGGAAGTCGGCTATCACATGACGTTGGTAACTGTACTCAGTCGGATAAAAGATTCGCTCAATCAGCTCAAGCTAGCGATGGATGTCACTGAGGGCTATAACAACATCGCTCATGTAGCGGTGAAGAATCTTTACTATGGCGAGGCGCACAAGTTTCGCTTTCTTGAGCGCTCTAAAACCAAGCAGCGGCTGCTGGCAATCGGTGGTGTAGAGGTCGAGATGGCGGATCTCTATGAGGACACCTATGAGCTAGTTGATGAGGCGGATAGTTCTTTTCTAGCGGCAATTCAATCTGATAGTGAGCTGCCGAAGCCGGATGTACGACGGCTGAAGCAATGGCTGCGGCACTTCGAGAAGCAAGTACGTTCGGCTGAGGGGGTACTTGGGCTATGAGTCAGCAGAATAACGAACCGGAGAAGGCTTTAGATTTTCTGCTCAAGGGTAAGCCGACTGCGTTTCAGTTAGAGCTACTGCAACTGGCACGCAAGTTAAATTGGGATGAGAATGATCCGGGCTTTGCCGTGCCGATGGCGGTATGCCGCATAGAGGAGGTCTTGGAAGTCTACCCAGAGAGGATTCAAGCGGCGATGGAGCAGATTGCTCAGCAGTCGGAAATGAAGTGGGCACGTATTCAGGCCGCGCTGAAGGTCTCGGCGGAAAAGGGCGTGCAGGCAGCCGGGCGGATTGATGGCCGATTGGATGAGGTGCAGCGTCTTCTCGACTTGGAGATTGACAAGGTCGAGGGCGTACTTCTTGATGAGCGCCGGGCGATGCAGAAGGCGATGGCTGACGAACGTGAGGCGCTGCGTCAGCTGATGGCCACTGAACGCGATGAGATGATGCGCACCGCTCAGCGGGTGACTGCGCAGCAAAAGGAAGTGCTGGTCGCGCAGACACAGAAGCTGATTCAGGAAGGGGCAATCGCTGCGCAGCAGCAGGCCCAGCAGCAGGTTAAGCAGATTGTGAAGGGGGTGCGTATGAAGCACTTCTGGGAAACTGTTACGGTTGCCCTGTTGGCGGCGATGTCGATTCTCGCGGTCGGTTGGATGGGTGGTCTATTGTTGGGGCGGCAGCCGCGTCTGGCGAACCAGTTAGAGCTATTGCGTAATCGCACCGCGATTCAGCAGATAGAAACCGGCTGGCTCTTGGAGAAGGCGAACCGGGCAGAGTGTTTCTATGGCATTAAGGCCCAAAGCGATCCGCAGTGTCAGTAGTACCAAAAGTGTAAAAACGCTTGGGGCTGACCTCAGTCATGACAAAGTGCGATCGCCTATGCGATCTCAACCCGTATGACCGGACTGATTATCCTGAGCCTATCTCTCTGCTGATTGACCGCAGTCCGCTCCAAGGCGATGCCGATGACCATGCTCGCGATGATCGCCACCTGGCAAACCGATATCATTAGAGACTACGTTGACGGGGAAGAGCAGCTGATGGACAGTCGAGCGGTGAGTGCGGCAGACGTCGAGCAGTGCCAGAAAACCATTCTTGCGTTTATGCCACCGCCAGTCACCGACAAGCAACGGCAGGCGTTGGAGACCTACCACGCTGGCAACGTCGAGGACATCGAGGCTACGCTCCGTCTGGGCAGTGACTATGAGGCATGCCTTTGTTCTTTGCTCAAGGCAGGTCAGGACAATGGTTCTGCGATTGACTGCATCAACGAAGCGGCGGACGCAGCTCTCAAGTTTGCAGGCGCAGCCGACCGCACTGAACTCTATGCAAAGCTTGCTGAAATACTTCCTGAGCACTTCGCCAGGCAGTGACTACAGCAGCGGTACCCGACCGGTCGAGAATAGTTTGTACCCCACTGCCATCACCATAAACGCGAGAAAGAATTCCCATAGGCTCGTCGGGTTTAGAATCGCTCGGCTGCTCATAAAGATCATCAAAATGCCGATCGCTGTTGCAACCCAGCCGATCTCCTTGAACTCTCGCGGTAAAAAGACCAGCGACAGCACACCGAGTGCTAGAAACAGAACCGATGCGTCTGCTGCAACGCCGCGCCACCAGTACGGTGAGACGTTTGTCGTAAATAGGATATTGTGACCTAGCAAGTAGGTGCTAAACATCAATAGGCAAAAGCCAATCAGCTTGATGAAGGTGCGCATAGGAGACAAGGCAATAGAACAAACTACGCTTAGGACTCCCAACTACAGCACGCAGAGGAACAATCTCACGATTCTTGGTGCAGACAAGGCATAAGCTAATGTCACAGCGGATAGCGTGATCGCTACCTTTGAAAGAATAGCCATCGACCTGTTTGCTAAAGGCCTTGGTGATACTGGCGAAGCTGAGAATCAGGCACTACCGATAGCCGCCTAGCCAACTTCTCACCCGCACCCGGCCAGAGCCTCTAGTCAGTTTGGGCAACTGGGGGACTTCGCATTGGAGCGGAGCGTTCCAAGCTGACCGAGGTCCTGTTTTGAGTGTCCACCAAAAATCTGCTGCTCCCGCTGGAGTGGGAATCATCTTGTACGTTCCTATACGCTATGAGCACAGTGCTATCTAAAAAAGGTGCTCCTCACATGACCAGCGCTTTCGCTTAGTACTTTTGTTTTAACAGCACAAAAATCTTTCATGTTCTTTCTATAGATAGAGATAGTTTGCGCTGCAATTACTTGCCTAGAGAAGAGTGCGATAACGAGGTGGGCTGATACGGCAGGAATCGTCAATGCTGTCATTTTGGGATGGCAATGTCGGTTGAGCTAGCACTGGCAGATGCCAGCCGAGTCTGCGTTGATGGCATCTCGTGTTTGCTTTGCTCTGCTTTTAAGATGCTCTGCCAAAAGAAGCCGTTTTGAAAGGCAATCAGTACGGCCAATAGGTCATCTGTCAAGGTGTTGACTGTAGCGTAGACGCCATAAAAAACAATCGGAGCGATCAAGATTGGCTTGATATTTTTAAAGCTGAACAGGGACTTGAGGTTGGGTGAATCCCACATCGCCTTAAAGAAGATGCCGACAACCGTCGCGATGAAGTAACAAAGCCACTTTAGGCTCTGAAGGAGGTATGATTTCTTCGGGGATTCATTCTCCACACTTGCAGGTTCGGTGCTCTCTTCACTCTCAACACCTGTGGAGCTAGCCGGCTCGTCCGAATTCTCTGAGCTTTCTGGGACGCTGAAACTTCGCTCTAATGAGCGTTCTTTCTCTTCGAGCCCTTCGTCGTTATCACCGTTGATGATCGAAGCTATCCGCTGGTCAATGTCGGTAATTAGGTTGAGAATGTTCTCTTTCTCTGCTGAACCACTGCTATCAGGTAGTTCAGACACCCTACTTTCTAAGCTTGACTTCAAATCGTTTAGAGACATCAATTGGTCGATGTCGTTGTAAGTGCGACCTAGATTGGACATGGTGACGCTGTCTTCTATATCGTCCCTAATAGAGCGAGCTGCACCACCCTCGGTATAGATCAAGAACTCGCCTTCGCTGACCTGCTCAACCTTTACAGAGTCTGAGCCTGCTAGTAGCTCATTGGCCGCTATGAGCTGTCTTACCTTGCGCTGTATTTCTTCTGGAGAAGCGCTGTCATCGTTATTCAAAGAACGATATTCGATGATAGCGGTGGAACGTTCTGCGAGTCGTTCAGATAGCGTTGTCACAGACTGCGTGAGTAGGAGAACTGAAGCTATGCCTATTGCAATCACACACGCTCTGCGCTTTCCGATTCTCATTGTTAATTTCTATCCTTCTGAGGGCTCTAATACAGCGGGCAGACAAGCGTTCTAGCTATTTTTGACCACCAACACGGCAAACTCTCTCATTCCTACAATGCGGGCGATTCCGATTCCGACTTGCAACTACAGCATCGTAGGTGAGAGCAAAGTTATTGCCTCGCCTGTCGTCTTCGAGGATGCTCGCACTCAAAAGATGAATCCTGCTTTAGCTTTTCTGACTTTGTTCCATTACTCATACCAGCATCTACGTATGCAAAGTACGCTGAGTAGGTCTTTGAGGCGACAAGAATAAGCTATACCAAAGGCTGACGTAGACATTATCAGAGAAGTGACACTGGCAACTTACTTTAATTAACTAGCGGTCTCACTCAACTAGCGATCACGTTCAGCTGGCCTTGCAGCTGCTCGCACCAGGTCTGCGCAACAGCTGCTACTTGCCGGCGCTCTGGCTCGTTATTCCACAGCTCAGGCCAGCTCAGCTTCCAACGACTCAGCTGACGCTGAAGCGAGAGCAGCTCTGTCGCTAGTGCCATATCTGTTTCTAAATCGATGACCGATACCGTCCATTCGATGAAGAATTGACTTTCTCTCATCAGATGATGCGCGACTACGTCTTCTACGCCACTCATCGCTAGGGTTTGAAGGCGGGTCAGGTTCAGACTCAGACTGTCCATCTGTGAGGCTCGACTCGTCTGAAGGTAGCGGGTCTTCAGTATTTCCCAGTTCATTGCCACTGAACACCTCCTAGTAACGTCTGTACGATTGTGTTGATCTGCTCGCGCAGCTCTGGTGATTGAATGTCCATCGAACGGTTATTGGCAGAGGGCCGGATGTTGATGATCGATTCATAGCCCACTGTTTGATGGAGAGGGTACCAGTCCGCGCCCCATACGTTAGCCTGCTCGCTACCATTCGACAGCAACAGCTGTTCACAGTCAGCATGCAGTTCGCCGCCGCCAACTAGAAGACTGCGCTCGATATCTACTGCCAGTTTAATGTAAATCCCCAAGGCTTCTAGCATTTGGCGCATTTGCTCTGGGGTAGCTGGTTCGCGAATGACTAGCAACATCTACGAGATGGGGGCATTGGAACGGATGACTCATAAGGTAACTCAGCTATAGTCCACCGAGATAGCGGAAGTCGCGCTGGTCGCTCGATAGCCACTCTATCGCACCGGTCTGACCCAGGTAGTTAAACAGCTCTGCCAGGTCAGCCTGCGTGATGCCTTGCTCACGTAGCAGGCGGCTGTTCTCTCGAATGCGTTTGACTGATGAGATCGCGCCTGGTTGCAGACTCGCTAGGCGCTTCTGCACTTCGCTTATCTGCTCGCCGGTTAGACCAAAGCGGGTGACTTCACGCGCAGGCTCGGGCGCTTCTACTTCTAGCAATCGTTCCAGGTCAGCTCGGACATCTGGCTGCGGTGCGGCTGCCGGTAGCGACGGCTCCTGCGAGAATGAGCGCGTGTCTCTATCAAAGCCTGACAGGTTTGGCAGCTGCGGCATCGGCTGCCAGCAGTCGTTGACGTAATCGTAACCGGCGCGGCCACAGCTGGAGAGATCGCACATGGCCATCACCGCTTTCTTACCGTCTTCGGGCAGCGGCACAAACTTGGTACCCAGCAGCGCGTTGGCTGCCCGGCGGTCATGGTTACTGACAATAGCGATCGGCTTGAACAATGAGCGGATGCCAGCCGTTACGCCCAGGTCTTTGGCGTTGCTCACCTGGCCGATCTCCCAGATGTAGTTCTGTAAGCTGTCGCCCATCGATGACAGCCCAATCTTGTACTGGATGTAGTCCTCAAAGCTCTCTTTCTCCGTCGTCTGCCACACCTTGTAGAGGTAAGTCACCTCATCGAATATCAGTAGCTTCGGCCCTTCGATCGCTTTGAAGTCTTCTAAGCAGCCGTTGATCCAGGCAACGATACTCACCGGGCTTTCGTCCAGGCCCTGTATGGAGCGGATGTCGTCTGCTACGCCCTGCCAGTAACCCGCTTCTTTGGCATCGCCTTTGCCTTCCATCACAAACAGGTGCAGCTGCGGATGATGCTGTCGCACTAAGCGCAGCAGGTTAGAGACAAACATGCCTTTGCCAGCACCCGGCACGCCGACTACAGTCATGCTGACTAGACGCTGAGCAATCTGCGCCATCGTCGCGGTGAAGTTCGGCGCTGACTGGCTGGCTGCTACGACTGCAGTAGATGTCGTTTCTTCTGTGGCGTGATCGCTGGTTTGTTGTTCTGGTTCGGCGCTGCTCTGTTGTTGTTTGTTTTGTGCAGCCGCTATCGCGGCATCGAAGGCGGCACGATCTGCCGGTGGTGCTGTTGCGTTCTCTTCGTCACTGACCGGGACTACTGTCTGCTGCAGCTCTGGCGGCAGTGACTTGTCTAGCTCATAGCCATGCAGAAGCAGGTTCGTCTCGGCAACCTTGTTCTTCGCCTCGGCGTCTGCAAACAGGCGCAGCTGACGGTCGCGTTCTTTCTGCTGCTTGGCCTCGTCGATGTCGTCTTGCAGCTCATCTAGCTCATGCGCACTGACCGCAACCAGGCCCGCACCTGCCAGGGTCAGCATCAGCGTCAGCCGGGCCGGGGCATGCTTGGCAATCGGAACAAAGCTCAGGGCAAAGCCGAGCACTAGGCCGCTGTAGCAGGCGGCGGCCCTCGCCGGGAACACGCGGGCGATCGCACTGCCGGCTTGGCCAAACAGAAAGCGGACGATCGCCCGGGTGCGCTCGCTGTTGAGGTCTACGTCAAATAGTCTGACTAGAGGATTTGCAGACATGTCCATAGTCCTCCAACAACAAACAGCAGCACGATGGCCGTGCTTTCGATCGCATCGACGCCCAGCAGGTTGAAGTTCAGCACCCCCGCCCAGCGCTTACCCTGGAGTACGCCTTTGATGCACACCAGCAGAAAGGCAAAGTAGAGCACAGCGAGCACGCCCAGCGCCGCCACTGCTATCCACGTCTGCGGCCAGATGACGGCTAGCTGCACCAGGGCGCTACCGGCAAAGCCGGACAGTGAGTAGTAGCCAAACTTGGACGCGATGCGATGACTCATAAGACAACAGGGAATGAGAACTCGGAAGGGGGGCGGTGATGCGGTTTCGTTAGCTCACTAGCTTGATGGGGTTCTGGTTGTTGCTGCTGAGCGACAGCGCCCCTTCGTGCGTGCCACCGGCAGCTAGGTTCGTGGCTTTCCTCAGTCCTTCCTGTAGCTGGCGGCGGTAGGCGGCAAAGCCCACGTTCTCTTTCTCGATACCGGCAGCCAGGCCGATGCCCGCTTTGGCGCGTACGACATTGAGCTTGTGCTGGAGTTCTTGGAACTGCGCGAAGGCTTCTTCTCTGGCTATCTCGTTCTTCGCAGCCAGTTCGATTAGCTTCTTCATCCGTTTGACCAGGTCAGTGTCGATCTTCAGTAGGGTGATCGCACTATCAGCCGCTCGAATACCCTGAGATCGCTGCTCGGCTGCTGCGGTCATCTCGTCGATAAACTGGTCGGCGCTCTGCTCGTCGAAGCTTAGCCAGTCGGTAGGTAGCTCGACACCGGGTGGTAGCTGTAGATTTTCTAGGTTGCTCGGGTTGTAGCTGTCGTCGGTCAGGCGGCTTTTGGTGGTTAGCTGGTTCTCTAGGCGTTGGGCAAGTAGAAAGGCCATGGGTGAATGTTCTCCTGATGGTTGGGTTGGTAGTGAGTTACGGATACAGGCGATGTTCTAGCTGGTTGAGACGTTCGTGGAAGTTGAAGGCTTTGTCTACGTCGAGGGAGATCGCACTGCCGGCGCATAGCAGGATGCCGAATAACAGAATGTGCGTCAGCGTGAGGCGCGATTGCTTCAGCCGTTCGATGCTCTGCTGCTGCTGACCGTCGCTGTTGCGTAGAAAGGCCAGCGCATTCTGATGTGCTTCGAGCTGGCCTTCGAGGCCGCGCAGGCTATCACCTAGTTCGCCTAGCTGCTGGCTGTGCAGGTCATCGGCACTCGATAGCCGTTCGACCTGGCTAACGGCTCCTCTAAGCGCATCTTTGAGTTTGTCTAGGCGGCGCTCGCTGTGGCTGTAGTCATCGCTGAGGGCGTCAACCTGGGTGGCCAGGTGCGTCACCTTCACTCTGACTTTTGCCTGCTCTTCGGTCAGCTCTGAGAGTTCGGCCAGTTCGCTGAGGCTGACTTCTCGGCTGACAGCAGCCTCTCGGGTGGTGACGTTGCCGAACAGCTCTTGGTTCAGGTCGCGTTTATTCGGCATTGAACCACCCTCCTACCGTACGGCTGACGGCAGCGCTGCGGTCCCTAGCGTCGATCACTGGGTCTAGCCAGCGGGCGGCTCGCCAGCCGGTGTAGGTGCCGCTGCCGAACAGTACGGCGCTCACACTGAACAATAGAAAAAGGCGGATAAACATGCTGGTTTCTCCGGAATGGGTGTCCGCGGACTGCCGCGAACATGGCGGTGTAAACGTTATCGGGTGGGCACTTCAGCCGAGGACTGCGATATGGGCCGAGGACAAGCTGAGGACTGCCGCGAACAAGTCGAGGACTGACTGAGGGCGGTGACGATTAGGTTGAACGCAAGTAGGATGCAGCCGGTGGCCAGCAACAATGTGATCGCTTTCTGCCAGATGGTTGGTTCTACAACTACTCGGACGGCGGGCAGCTGCCGGGCAGTGCCGTACTCGTCGAACCAGGCGCTGACAGCAGGCGGATCGGTCGCGGCTTCGACGCTGAGAGCTGTTGGCGCAGCTGTGAGAAAGGGCTTTCTGCTTTCGCCGCCCCCTCGTTGAAGCCTTTCAGGAACGCGCTGAATGCTTGCTGGTTCACGTACTCGGCGCTTTGCTGGCCGATGGCGTAGGCGTCAGCGCTGACGTCGCTAGCCAGCTGTTGGGTAACGGCAACGACCTCTGACTGGACGGCGTTGGCGGTCTCTAGCGCTTGTGGCTTAGGGGCTGTGGATGCTTTTTCAGTTGGGACTTTACGCGGGTCGGTCTTCGGCATGGTCTCCATACTCCTGATTAAGAAATTGATTAGTCGTGCGACCAGCAGCCAGCGCTTCGAGATAGCGACCGAGCAGACGCAGGTCGTCCATTGTGTAGAATCCTTCGCTATCGGCCTGCACGCCGATGCGTTTGCGCCAGGTGCGAAGCGTTTCTGAGATAACCGGCTTACCTCTGACCATCGCGGCAAATTCCCGTAGTTGAAACGGGGTCACGCGCTCATCGTCTGATTGCGCTAATACCTCAACTGCTGTTGACGGGGACGCTTCTGAGACGCTCACGAAGCGCATAGAAATGGACATGGATTAGCTCCTCCTTTGGTGGCGATCTGCTCGTCATCGCTGAACCGTTTCTGAACTTATTTGGGCTGCGCACGAAACGGGTAAGCCGTTGAGTGAAACGCGATACTTCAAAACGAAATGTTGCGAAACGCGATCGCACAAAAGAATGATAACATCAAATTAGGTACTTATAAGGTACTTTTTTGAGTGTTTTATGCCGCAGTTGCACAAATCAACCAGAGGTGACACATTTGAGACACTGCTCAGACATATGTGAAGGGCCAATGCCTAGAATTCAAGTCACTCTACCTACTCCCGTTCTAGAGTCATTAGAAAGGTGGGCTAAAGCTCGTGGACAAGCTACAGCTAGCTGCGCTGCCGTGGCATTAGAAATTGCCATAAGGCAAGCGGAGGAAAAAGGAGAGATTCCAAAAGAGCAGAAAGTTGAAGCAAATCAGGAGAATTAAAAAGAACAAACAACTGTTAGATATCCACAGACACTAAAAAGCGGCCCAAACCCGAGGGTTCAGACCACCATTTAGTTACCAAGTCAAAGTAAATCCTGTTTCTTTCAAAATCGAATAACTGAGTTTCTTGGCCGGAATGCAGTTATTGCTTTTTGACGAAAGACGACAGGGACAGAGGCGTGCGGGCATCCGTACGTTGATTTCATGGTACCCGATTTCTCGCATTTGCGTAAGCAGCCACGCGATCGCACTTCACAGCGATCTTTAAAACCCTCAGATCGTAAGGGTTTCGACAATGTAAAAAGTTTCCAACAATTTCATCAGAACTGCGCTCACACTCCTTTCCAAGTCACTCTTCTCGCCCCACTCCCACTAGATTACGCAGTCCTTTCCACGTCCCATCACACCAGCGGCTGCCCTCAAACACCGATTCCTGAGCATCCGCCCACCCCGGCTCATATCCAAGAATGGCGAGCCAGCCAAGTCACCGACCGCCTGATCCATGCCAATGTCCGCTACGCCGACGGCGATGATGCAGTAGACCTACTCACCCACCATGCCATTTCCGAGATGGGTGGCCACGCCGCCCAATACGCCACATCTGCCGTCATCAAACTACGCCAACGCTACAGCCATGTCACAGACGGCGGCTGGTGGGGCTCCGGCCTAGATCCAGCTAACGACTGGCAACCGATGGACTGGGGCCAGTTCAAACCCGAGACTCCCAGAACGAGCTGGAAGAACCCCGACAAAGTCATCAAATACGAAGCGCCCGCTAAACAGAGCACCCGCGCCCTCTTCCTCTCTCTACCCTGGACCGATGGCCTGACTATCGCTCAGCGTCACGAGTACGGCTCTGCTTACCAGTACCGACTCCAGCAGGCCGTCCACGACACCTACCCCGATGCCAAAGCCCTCAGCCACGCCCAGACCCTAGCCCTCGTTCTAGATCGCTATAGCGCTCACAGCAGTGAAGACCAGGACCAACGCTTCTGGCCCTGGTGGCTCTCCAATCCCAAGGCCCCCATCGTCATCACCGAAGGGGCCAAGAAAGCAGGCGCTGCCCTCACCGCTGGCTACGCCACTATCGCCCTGCCCGGCGTTTACAACGGCTATCGGTCTAAAGACCGCCTCGGCAACCCCATCGACCCGGTGCTCATTCCTGACATCGAAGCAATTGCCAGCAGTGAACGACCGATTATCCTCGCCTTCGACCAGGACGATAAGCCCAACACCCGCCGCAACGTTGCCATCGCCATCAGCCGCTTTAGCCAGCTGCTCACGAACGCAGGCTGCCAGGTCAGCATCGCCCAGTGGTCACCTAAACAGGGAAAAGGTCTCGATGACCTGATTGCTAACCACGGCACTACCGAGTTCCACACTGTCATTAAGAAAGCCCTCACCTTCGAAGAATGGCAGCTCTGGCAAGCGCTCGATAATCGCCTGACGATTGGCTCCGCCTGCGGCCTCAAAGCACAGGCGCTGACCGTCCTCACTCCCCAGACCATGCCACAGCAAGGCATCCTCGCCATCGCTGCCGCCAAAGGGACAGGCAAAACTAACCTGATCAACAGCCTGATAGCAAGCCAACCCAAAGCTCTGCTCGCAGGCCATCGCATCAGCCTGATGCGTAACCTGTGCGAACGCTGCGGCGTCAACTACCGAGGCGATCTGGACAAACAAGATGGTCGTTTTATCACCGGCAGCGGCTATACCCTACGCGTCGGCACCTGCGTCGATAGCCTGCTCGCTATTGACCCCCAGTCATTCTCTGGCTGCGACCTGGTGCTCGATGAAGTCTGCCAGGTGCTCAGACACCTGCTGACCTCCAGCACCTGCAACCAACAAGGCAAACGTCCGGTTCTACTCACCCGTTTTCGCCAGCTGCTCCAGGCAGCCAGACGCGTCATCATCGCTGACGCCGACCTCGATGACCACGCCATTCGCTACATCCAGCAGCTGCGCTCTCAGCCTAGCCATCACCAGCTCGGTGCTGATGCAACTATCCCTAGTCGTGCTGCTAATCAGCTCTTCTTGATCCACAACACCTTCAAACCACCCGGCTACGCCGTCCGCTTTATCCAAGCCCCCGATAGCAGCGCCATCACTGCTGAGCTGCTTCATGACTTGAAGAACGGCGATCGCATTTACATCGCTACCGACTCCAAACGCGGCAGCAAACGTATCCACTATCTAATCGAAGAACTCCAAACCCAGCTCAAACAGAAATCTTCTAACCTCCTACTCAACTCTGATACCAGCGGCGGCGAGACCGAACGCGCCTTTATGGAAAACCCGGACCTGCATCTAAGCAGCGTCATCCTACAAGCGGTCACAGGTTCGCCCAGTACCGCCACCGGACTCTCTATCGAAGGGAACCACTTCGATAAGGTCTACGGCATCTTCTACGGTGCTAGCTCTACCGATGCAGACATGGCCCAAGCCCTCGGTCGAGTCAGAGCACCGGTCCCCAGAGTCGTCTGGTGTGCCAAATACGGGCGTAGCTTCTCTAAAGCAGGCCGAGAGACGAGTCCCAGAGCGCTCAGAAGCTTGCTGAAACAAAAAACGCAGGCCAATACCCTATTGATACAAGCAAGCCTCTCTGAGGTCGGCTATCGCTCTTTGAGCAACTACGACTGGGAGCGCGATCCGCATATTCACTACTGGTCACAGATTGAAGCCCAGCGCAATCGCTCGATGTGGTCGCTGAGAACTGCACTCAAAGTCAGATTGATGCATGAAGGTCATCAGGTAGAAACGGTGACGCTCCAAAAGAATCAGCAGGCGCACAACCTGCTTAAAGAAGCCAGAGACGATCTGAAGATGGAGAACGCCCTTCAGGTAGAAGCTGCCGTTAACCTCTCCCCAGCTGAGGCTAAGCTACTGAGTCAGACTGAAAGCTTAGAGCCAGAGCAACGGCTAGCCTTACAAAAATATGAGATTGCTAAGTTCTATAACCTACCGCTAGAAGACGTTGATGCCGATGTGGTGCTACAGGATGACAGCGGTAGACGCAGAGGGCGACTGCTCAACTTGGAATGGAATAAATATCCAGAGACGGCGATTGATGTCGATGTTAGAGCGCTAGAGCGACAAGGGCAGTGGCAGCAGGGCTATACCCCTTGGGACTTATCGAACGCGGCGCTCAAACAAAAGCTCAGGCAGTTGCTCGGGATAGACGCCTATCTGGAGCTGGGTAAGACCTGGGACAGCGAGTCGTTAGACACGTTCAAGCAAAACACGCTCAACTATGCACCGCAGATTAAGGCGGTCTTGAACTTCTCAGTCAAGCCAGAGATGAGTGCGGCGCAGATCCTCAATCAGCTGCTAGAGCAGATGGGATTGACCTGCGTGAACTATCAGCCCCGGCGTGAAGGGAAGCGCACCCGCATCTATGAGTTAGACCCAGTGGTCTATGAACAGCAGATGGAGATCCTAGAACGGCGTAAAGCGCTCAGAGAGCGAGCCAAGGAACCTGACACAGCCCCCTTATTTAACTATTCAATTACGGGGGACTGTGCCACGGAGAACCCAGTGATACAGCCCCTAGAAATAGGTGCTTTAGAGCAATGGAGGTGGGGCACATCGCTCAGTCCTTGGGTGATTCAAGATGAGGTGGGACAGATGGTGACCATCAGAGGTAATAGTGGTACTACTTTCATCGTTGGTAAGCAGGAATTAGTCCCGTGGGATGGCACCCAGTAGCCATTTCAGCAGTCATCATCCGACAGTCCGAGATCCGAGAGGTTCGCTTTCCTGATCCGACAGATTGGCCTGCGTCGATAGCGCGGCGCATGAATGCGTTATCTTTGAGCTATCCAGCCAGAGTGCAGACAGTCTCCTGCGCATGACAGAGAGTCACGCTGATGCCTGAGTTACTGACAAAAACCCTTAGCTTTACCGAATACTTGCTGCTCCCCTACGATGGCAGGAAGACTGAGCTGGTGAACGGCCAACTTATCGAAATGACTGAGCCGAGCAGCTTACATATCAATATCATCAGAGCGTTGACCAAGCTGCTAGATCGCTATATTGATGCTGAGAATCTTGACTTAGAGTGCATCAGCGGTCCTGGTGTTGAAATCCCACGTTCTGGCCGCAGAAGTGATGCGCGCGACCCCGATATCATCGTGTGTCAGCGTGACCAATGGCGAGCCATGAGCCATCTGACTAAATCAATATTTTTAGAAGGCAATCCACCCGATTTAGTGATTGAAGTGTCTAGTCCTGGCAACGAGTCCAGTGACACGGTGGATAAACGCCTCGAATATGCCCTCGCAGGAATAGCCGAGTACTGGATTATCAATCCTATACGTGACTACGTTCTGGTACTAAATTTAGACACTGCGACAGGCGAATATCGAGAGGTTGGAGAATACAGGGGAGCTGAACCAATCCACTCAATTTTGCTGCCCAAGTTCAATGTGACTGCTGAGACCTTGCTCGCGCCGTTCTAAAAGAGTTGCCCTGAATCTAAAGCACTAATTAACGCGTCTATTAGCACCAGCACCTCAAAAATATCAGCACCATATGAGCTATAGTAGTTTTCTTGTACTACTATTTTCTGTATTGGTATAACCATAGCTCAATCAACCGATTGCACTAGGAGAATTTGCTCATGGCACACGAATTTGAGTCAGGCTTCTTTGTTGCCAAAGGCGCGTGGCATGGGCTGGGGACAACATTACAGCAGGCACCGACAACAAAGGATGCCGTGATGCAAGCTGGCTTAGACTGGCAGGTGATTGAGAAGCCTTGTGCCGAAAACGCAGAGACAACTGCTCCATCACATCAAAAGCAGTTAGTACGCGACTGCGATGAGAAAGTGCTGGGCACAGTTGATCGCGACTACACTCCATTACAAAACCAAGACGCCTTTCGCTGGTTCGATCCACTGATCGAGAAAGGCGGCATGTCGTTAGAAGCTGCTGGTAGTTTGCAAGGCGGTAAACGCGTTTGGGTGCTTGCCAAAATCGCTCGAACGGAAGGCAGAGTTGGGCTTAACGACTTGATCCATTCCTACCTACTGCTGCACAACTCTCATGACGGTTCGACAGCTGTCTGGCTACAGTTCACGCCAATACGAGTTGTCTGCATGAATACCCTGTCTGGCGCAGCCTCTAGACGTTTTCAAGACTTGTGGGAAAAGCGCTCTGCCTGCATTCCCCATACAGCCTCTCTACCAGAGCAAATGGCGAGAGTGCAGAGTCTAATTGATCTCAATAAGCTCGAATTTCAAATGAGCGTAGAAGAATATCAAGCGATGGCTGACCAAGAAGCCAATGAAGATCTACTGTCTACCTATCTGGGCAATGTTCTAGAGACAGTTCGCCCACGGCAACGACCAGAGTGGCCACAGCTATTAACCAATTTTGAGCGTGGACGAGGAAATCGTGGTAGGACGCTATGGGACGCTTATAACGCAGTCACTGAGTGGATAGACCATCAGCAGGAAGTATCAGCCGAGCAACGGTTACTTTCTAGCTGGTTTGGAGCAGGCGCTGCATTGAGAAAAAAAGCTCATCGAGAAGCGATCTCGCTGGTTCAAAACGGCTCAGCCAGTAGAACTGCTTACGACAGGCGTCAGAAAATAATCAGCGATCGGCTCAAGCAAAAAACGCTGACTCAAGAGCTTCAAGAAAGCATCAGTCAGCTAAGTGCCGGAAAGAATACACCCTACAACGCACAAACGGAAACGACGCTGGCTGATCGCATCAAGTCGTTGGCAAAAGATTAGGTGAAAAGAGATGTCTGTAGATAACTTTTCATCTGAACTGATAAAGCGTATCCAAACTGCCCAGCTCAGAGCAGCGCTTGCGGTGAATCAAGCGGTCATTACGCTTTACTGGCAAATCGGCAAACTGATTCTAGAGCGCGAAGAACAAGAAGAATGGGATGACGAAGCGATCAGTAAGCTGTCTCAAGACCTGACACGTCGGTTTCCAAGCACAGTCAGTTTCTCGCCAAAGAACCTTAAGTACATGAAGCGGATGGCAGCGGCATATCCAGAGAAGAAGCTTGTGCAGCACGCTCTCGCATATCTTCCCTGGGAGCATAACCAGTCACTCTTAAGGAAATTAGATTCGCAAACTCAAAGAATATGGTACGTCCGGAAAGCCGTAGAGTACGGCTGGAGCCACAATATGCTAGAAATCCATATCGAGAGCAATCGGATTGCCCGCGAAACGCAGATCGACTTTGACTTTGAACCAACGTTGCCTCCTGACGGCTCTGACCTGAGCCGTCAGCTGATACAGAATCAGCACAGCGTCAACCTCATCAAGCTCCAGGAAATCGCAAAAGAGGACAACTTAAAGCAGGCTCTGGTCAATCACATCGGTCATTTTTTACTGAGCCTGAAAGTCGGATTTGCACTTGTCGGCAGCCAATACCGTTTCGACGTTGGCGGGGGAGAGTTCTTCGCTGATCTCATTTACTATCATGTGAAACTACAGCGCTATGTGGTCATTGCTATCGAAACGACTAAGTTCAAGCCGGAGTTCGTCGGCAAAATGAACTTTCTCGTCAACGTAGTCAATGACAGACTCGCAGGTGAGAAGGATGAACCTACGGTCGGGATGATTCTGTGCAAATCTAAAAGCAAAACCGTTGCTGAGTACACACTTGGCTCTCTTAAATCATCGATAGGCGTTGCAACTTACGATCAAGCTAAGGGATTGCCACCACACTTGGACAACGGACTGCCGACGGCACAGCAACTGGAGGAACAGCTTGCGATCGCAACTCAAGAATTTGAGTCGTAGCTGTAAATTCGCCTTGACCTTGTTTCAATAACAGTCGAAAGCAGCATACAAAAAGTGTGATCGCACTTAGACAGCTAGGGTGTAGCGAGTACCTTTGGAACATCGGCCTCAATACCATCAGTGATGCAATCAGATAGGTACTCATCTATAGTCTCTTGGAAATCTTGCTTTGTCTCAGCGGGTGTCTCACCTCTGAAAGTAATAGTATCTCGATCTATGTTGATCACTAGACCATAAATCAAGTTATCGTCAGCATCGATAGTCAGGCGGCCTACGTAGCCTTTGTATTCAAACGTATTAGGCATCATCGTCTTGCTCCTCCGCTTTGGTGCTATCTGGCGTTATGCCGCAGTCTGTCAAATATTTTCTAAGACTGCTAACCGCTCCCTTATCTGTGTTGGTACCGTTTTTGTGCGGTGTATGGAATCGCCCCACTCTACTACCAATGACAAATCGCACTCGTGAGCCATTCCCCTGTTCAATCTTCCCGCCTACTGCTCTGATTAGGGATTCTACTCGAGTCCACCTAAGGTTAGTCAGCGGTGGAACTTTCCAGATATCAAGCAACGTTTTCCGGTGCTTATTGCTAAGTGATTTAGGCATTTCTAGTTTACTCTGACCACAATCCTTAATGCCGTTTATCAGCGCTTCGAGACTCACGAACGCGACCCTAAGCTTATGCTTTGGGTCGGCTACTCTATCATCTAGCGGTCGATAGAGAGCTTATACCTGTCTTCTGAGCTGTGGGTGCAACTTGTACTTTTTCACAGTCAGCCGAATAGCTTCAGCATGAGCATCGTCGAGGTCATCAGAATAAAACCTCACAACCATGTCCTCGCAAAATTTCACAGCTTCTAGTCCGACTTGCTCGTTGATATAGTTTCGTGCGATTTTGGCCGAGCCAGCCACTAGTGCCCAGTTCTCGCGCATCTCAGCAGCAGGAACACCGAAGAGCCCCTTGTAAATAATATTGGTGTACTTTCCATAGGCAGACTGATGCAAATTCAGATCGCTTAGTAAATCGGTATACGTTCTACGAGCTGGCTTGCCACTCTCACGCGTAATCAACCATCGCGTCGTTGCCCGACTACTCTTGGCTGTATAGACACCTTTAAGAGCGACAAACGACTCCGCGTAAAAACCTTTGATCGCAAACCATCGCAAAAATGCTCCAATGCGCTCACGTGTAGGCTTGCGTGTTTGGCCAGGATTCAGCAGGATATCCATCGATAGATCGAACCAATCTGACGCCTCAATAACCTTATAGCTATTGTTGTCGTCACCCAAAAGATTAATCACCCTGTAACGGTTGCCAGATGGTGCTTTGAAGTACTCCACACCGTCAAGATTAATCACCCTACTGGTAAGCGTTGGCTGAGGGATACCTATATGCTTTTGAGCCATACGAAAACCAAACCCAATAGACGGTTCACCCTGCCCCAAACCATTCGGGTCGATCACAATAGCTCTGAACTCTCGCTCTTCGTAGACAACGGTGATCAGGTTGCCTGCCTCGATAGAATTGCTCTTACTCATCTGAGTTTCCTAAGTGCTTCATTCAAAATTTGACACCGTGCCTAATTCATACAGAAGGTCATATCTGAACTGGCCTATTAGCTACACATCATCAAAAGTCTGCAATATTGCAGACTTTCCGAAAAGCTTGCAATATTGCAGACTTTTCTAGAAACTGATCTTTTCAAATTCGGCGATCGCAGACTTCAAATGCTTGCGGTCTTTTTCAGAGAAATCTGAATGCTCTCCCACCTTTTCTGCTGCTTTGATAGCTCTTTTGACTAAAGTTTCTAGCTGGGTCGCAGCAATTCGTTTAGCGTTCGTTTCTTCTGCTAAGTGGCCTTTCACGGTACGCGTGGATTTGCCAGTCAGTTCCGTCAAAGCTTTAGTCAGCGTTTTAACACCCTTAGGTGGTCGTCCTGGATAGTCTTTGTAGCCAGCTGCCTTAAGTCGCTCAGCTAATCCTCTAACTTCTTTAGGGGTGTAGTCTTTACGCTGTTGATTTTCTTCTACTTCTATATCCAATGCCCTAGATGGTTCAGCAGCAGAATCGAAATCAAAAACTTTGACATCCACTCTGTCATTTGAGAAGTGCTGATTCCATGCTTTTGTATTTGAGGACTTAATCATAGCCAGCGCTGCTCGACGGTGGCTACCAGCCAGCAAACGACCATTCTTGTCTACAGCAATAGGACTAATCAGCCCTATTGCCATAATTGAGTCTGCTAACTCAGCGACATGACTATAGTCAATCGGGCGCGAATCTGGATTTGCTCTATCTCTTATGTCGTCAAAAGGCAAAGAACCTCTGATCTCTTCTAGCTCCAGGTTCTGATTTTTCCTTGTAAGACTCTTCGGCGTCTCCCTTTTAGTCTGCGCTATTAAATTATCTAGATTCATAACCTTCCCCCACAGCCTTCAAAATTTCGTCTGCCAACCTTGCATATTCTCTAGCCCCAGCAGTGGCTGCTCTGCCCTTCATCTGGCCCAAAGTTAATCCACTTTCGTTGGCGTCAACGTGGCAAATGCGGTACTGAACAGACGAACCAAATACTGGCAATCCGGCTTCTTTGAATTGCTCATGCAGCATCTCGCCCCTTCTGCTGGGTTTCGGAGGCACACGAGTCAGCAGGATTCTATAATCGTCACTTTGCAATTTTGCTTCCTGAATCGAAAGGAATGTAGCTGTCACTTCACCCGCATCAACTCCGCAAGGCAAAATAACCAAGTCCATATTGCGAGATAAGCTACCCAATTCCTCTAGGTCAGGATTTCCCTGGGTATCAATCCACAGAATTTCACAGTCATTAGGTACATCACCGTTGATGCCATCTATCACTGTGAACCCTAGCTTATGTCCATTTTTCTCTGCTCGCTCTGCCCAGTAAGTCGAACTTTGATTACTGTCAGCATCTGCTAAGACAACCTTAAAACCTTTCTGAGAAAGCGCATAGCAAACATGAATAGAGACTGCACTCTTACCCACACCACCTTTACTAGATGCGATTGCCACCTGAAATCGCCTCATAAAATCGACCTACAAGTAAGACTCCCAAAAAGTCTGCAATATTGCAGACTTTTCTTTGAGCCTAATACTAGTTTTAGTCTGCTATGTTTGCAAGCTTTTCATCTGCAAAATTCGTTTGATTTTTTGGATGTCAGGTTATCAGTTGCGATCGCCACATTACTAAGGTCGTGTTGTCAGCGCATCCTTTGCACGACCCACAGCAGTTATCATTCTCAGCCCCTGATCGAGATGGAACCGAAGGACTCTGGCAGCTCATGCGATCACACTCCCGTTCCACCTCGATCAGGGGCACTTTCTGTAGAGATGTTGCGAGACAGTGTAGTCAATCCCAATGCCATCGCTAAAATAACCAGCGTTGAGTCACAAGGCATATGGCATGACGGTAGAAGTTTATAAGCCCGTTTTGAAGTCTAGCCCCGTGCGGTCGTCTTCCGTTCGCTCTGTGTCCAAAACTAGCCCCGTGCCTCAATCCATAGAGACACCGCTCAGAGAGATCAGACACGTTTACCATCCGATTGCGCCGCGCACTGATTTAGTGCTGGCGATCGAGGCGATGACGCATCCAAACGAACCGAGTTTTGCCGAGCTAGAAGACTTTATCTACTCAGAGCTGTTGTAAAAAAAATAAATTATTTACGACACAGCTAAATCGAGCAACCGCTCAGGTGCTCAAGGCTCGATGCCAGCAGCACAGCTCTACAGGCTGACATAGCCGCGCTGTGCTCGGCGTTTGGTGATCGCACTCATGATCTGAAGTCCTTCTTCGTAGCTCTCACAGGAATGCTCAAGGCTCTGGCCCTTTAAAGCGCTGATGCGACCCCAGCGGCGCAGGACAACCCATTGGCCAAATAGATTCTGACGTAGTTCGCACGAATAGTGGCGCGTTCCCTTAAGCCAACCTTGTCTGCGCCAGCTTTCAACCTGATAGTTCATTGTCCGGACTACTATCTGTCGCTCGATTGGCTCAATACTACCGCCTATCTGTGGAAAGTGCGATCGCGCGTAACGTTGGCTTCAGCCTCAGATAAATCGCAATTCTTTGAGGTTGAGATATCGTTAACGGCAAGGAGAGCGCTAAATTAACACCCCTTTTTGAGACAGATTAAACACCTAGACTCAAGCACTGGCAAGTGATTGAGAAGCTCAAGCAGCAGCGTTTCAGAGTACTCAGAAAACGACCATTTTTGGGACAGTGGACACCTAGAAAACGTCTCTTTTCTGAAGAGATGACGCCCAACCACTGGGCCTATGATGTTGAAGCACAACTACGAGATATAGCCAAATGTGGTGTACGCCAGGAACTTAGGCGACCTTCTGTTGTTGCGTTTGTGTGATTGTTTCTTCTGCCTGTCGAATGCCGTGAAATAGTCGTATGTCAAACAATCTATTAAGTGCCCGACACTATCTTAATTTTTGATATATTACCGAGCAGAGCCATCCGCGTTATGGCAGTTTAATAAGCCTGGCAACACATAGCTGTAGCGTATCTACAAGTGCTTATAAATGGAGTTCTATACCATAGCGAGGATGTCATGAACATGAACTAACAGATTATGCGCAGTCATAGAGAACTCATTACTGCGCTAGAAGAAATCAGATGGAATGGGATGCCTCAGTGTCCCTACTGTAGCTCAACCAACTCATCCCCTATAGAGGAAGGACGAAGACATCACTGCAATATTTGCTACACGTCATACAGTGTGACCGTAGGAACATTTTTGCATAAGACGCACATAAGCTTGGACAAATGGTTTCGTGCCATATACATAGTCCTTTCTTTAAAAAAAAAGGCGTGAGAAGTTTGGCCCGAGAAATACAAGTAACGAATAACACAGCATCGTCCATCATAAAGAGGATACGCAAAGCAGAGCAGGACGAAGTAGATCTAAAGCTAATCCGAAAGATCTTAGACTTGCAAGAAGACTGGTACAATACTAATAGATTGAAATAAGCAATTCTATGGGTAATATTTTCCATGATTACTTATACGGATTATTGTTATTAATAAACGCCCAAGTTCAACAGTCCGGTCAAAAAACGACTGATTGGGCTGTTATTATCCCTATAATAAGTGCTGTTATATCAGCTATTCTAACTGGCTTTGTATTCAAAAGAGCAGAAGAAAATAGAAAGAGTAGGAGAGAGTTAGAAAACCGAGTAAAAGAAGCTGAATATAGAGAGCTTGAATCTAAAAAAAATCAAGAATTAGCAGAGATACGCGGCAATTATGAAAGAAGGCTTCAGGAAAAAGATTTTGAGATAAACCAGAGGTCTCTAAACTTACAAGAAGTCAAAAGCCAACTAGAAGATAAAATAAGAAGCTTAGAGGGAGAAAAAAAGTTTGAGCTTGACTTAAAGGAACTTGAGATTAGAAAACTTGATAGCGAGAACGCAAACCTGCGGCTCAAGTCACCTGAGGTTCTATACGATACTTACTCAGAACTTAAAAAAGCTACCGACACATTTGTCGAAGATCTAAGAACAGAGATCTCAAAACTAGAAACACAGGTTGATAATCAGAATAAAGAGATTGAAGAACTGAGAATCGAGAATGCTGACAAAGAAATTATTAATATAGAGCTGATACGAAAAGAGGAGCTTGAAGCAAGAGAAAAAATATTTAAGAAATATTTATTGAATTTTAGCAATCTGCAAGAGAGGACTAAAAGAGCTAGGGTCGCAGAAAACTGGATAGAAATCAATAAGAAATCCTTAGTGAAAGGGGCAGTTGAACACATTTCTGAGAAATATCCTCAAGAGACAAAGGTTTCCATACTAGAACACGATATGGACGATTATTTAGACTGGGTGTGGTGGAGTCTCAGAAAAGGTTATCCTATTAGTCTGAAAGAGATACAGCTCAAACCTAGAGTCTCAGGATTATTTCTTTCAGAAGCTTTTAGGTTTATCAAAAAAGAAAGAATTTCACGAGAACTCACTGACAAATCCGCAGATGAAATAAACCTTTTTATCAACGAACTAATTGCTTACTTCTCTTCGCCTGCTTTTCGCTAATGAAGTCATTGAAATCTGATATATCTCTTCTACGAGAATTCTTGCATTTGGAGAGGACTGTTCTAACTGACTCCATAACAGCTAAAAGTTGGTCATTCATTGCTGGAGTAGGCTCATCATAGATGAAATGCCGGAGCATTTCATCTATGGATATCTGGGCGTTTTCTAGTGCATTTTCTATATTTGTCATATCCATAGTTACAACCGCTCCAACAAAAAACTAAACAGCATTATCAATACCACTACTCTTTTATAGTACATATGTATTTACAAAGCAAGTAATGGTAGACTCTGGGGATCTTTGTGCGCTTATACTCACTAGGTGGCTTGTGAATACAACGTTTTGGACTCAAGGTGGATGATAGGCCGTCCAAAATAGCAAGCATCAATTTAGCCACCTGCTGGTCTTATGAGGAGCCTACCATAATGATTCTTCTTGCTCATTTTCTCTTTTCCCGTGTATGTACTCATCAAATTCTCCTACGCTTTCTTCCCTATTACTCTCTATTTGGCGTATCAGGTCTTCTACCTGCCCATGTAGATATTGGAAATCACTATAAAGCTGAGGATAAGCACTTTCAGCAGCTGTAAGCTCGCTTTGAAAAGCCCTCATCTTCTCTACGAAAGCATCTACAATATACTTCTCGGGCCACTCATCTCCTGTCTCCCATAGGTTGGTCATAGCAGTATTCCGAAAATTTTATAAAAACTAAGCCCTACAGCTCAATTCTTTGCGGATAGTACTGCTTATTCCAAAAAAAAGTCGACACCGTAAACTGAGACACTTCTCTTTAGCGGTAGTGTGATAAAGGTTTGCACAGCTACAGCACGATCAAGAAATCATAGGGGTGGCCAAGTTAGCTAGGTAAAACTCCTCATAGTCCAAGCGACTAAACAGCTTCCAAGTTTTAGGTTATTTGTAGTCCCCTTCGAAAAGGAAAATTCCATACTACAGGCTCTTAATTCTGAACGGACCCAGGGTATCAAAGGTCTGGAGCCTCTCCATCATTTAGAAGTCTAAGAAATTGTTCCATGGCCAGAAGCCTTTGTGAGACTTGAAGCAAAGCATACATATCGCATACTTCCGCTTGCTTTGCTTCAGAATAAAACCACTAGTACTTCGGATCTTCACAGTCTCAAAACTTAGACCTTTTGAAGCCTGTGAAAAGAACGTCTCATTCTGTGTCTCACAATAGCGTTCTCAAAAGCTCTTAAAGGTAGCGAAACGCTTGAATAGGCTTCGCCTTCTCTATGAGCAGAACATCCAATAGCTCAAATCTGTAGTGTGCAGCCTGTTGAACTGGACAGCTATAGACAGGGGCTTAGGACGAAGCACACTATCCTGCCTAGCAAGAGCCCAAACTCATCGGACTGATTGAAAAAGAAGTTATGTCTCAGATTGGCATTCTCTGCCTTGCTGCAACTGGTCATCTGAATACCTTTTTACCACTCGCACAAGAACTACAACAGCGTGGGCATAGCATTACCTTCTTCAGTTCCCTAGAGGTTCAGCCTAAAGTAGAAGCATTTGGGTTTGGATTTGAAGCAGTATGCAGTAACTACTCATCTTCTAACGAGAACTCAGGCAACCAGCAGCAATCAAAAGGCGGGTTATTTAATATCCGTCGTACTTTGCAAGATTTCGCAGTCGTCGCAGAGTCTAGACTTAAAAACGCACCTGCAATCATTCAGAGCTGCGGCATTGACATGCTGCTTGTAGATCTATCGGTTTTCGAGGGTGGCACAATCGCAGACAAACTACGTGTACCTTACGTTACCGTATGCTGCCTGTTGCCTTTTTATCAAGATGTTGCTGTTCCACCTATTTTTACGACTCGACCATATAGTCTCAGTGGGTGGTCCAAACTTCGCAATTGGTTTGCCTATCGACTATCCAGAGAGCTGGTACGTCCCATCCAGCAGGTGATTGCCAGCTATCGTCAACGATGGCAGTTGCCACCTCAGACCAACAACAATGACTACTTCTCTGAACTAGCAATTATTACTCGGCATATCCGTGAGTTTGAATTTCCTCGTCAACTACCGCCACACTTTCACTTCACTGGCCCGTTCCATCGTTCTCTGAGCCGCTCATCTATCTCGTTTCCCTACGAGCAGTTAGATAGCAGGCCCTTAGTCTACGCCTCTATGGGAACGCTACAAAACCGCTCTGTCTCTATCTTTCAACAGATTGCAAGGGCCTGCGTAGGGTTAGAGGCGCAGCTAGTTATTTCTTTAGGGGGTGGGCTGACCCCTGATGAATTACCGACTTTGGCTGGCAACCCCATCGTAGTTAGCTATGCTCCCCAACTAGAGTTACTTAGAAGAGCAAGTCTTACGATCACTCACGCGGGACTTAACACGGCTCTAGAATCCCTTAGCTATGGGGTCCCAATGGTTGCGATTCCAATCACTGATGACCAACCTGGTGTAGCAACGCGAATTAGGTGGACGGGCGCAGGCGAACTGGTGTCTGTTTCTCAACTAGATACTTTGTTGAAGGCAACAATAGAGAAGGTTCTAAATATACCTACCTATAAGCAAAATGCTATGCGATTGAAACGAGCTATTGAAGAAACAGACGGCGTTAACTATGCCTGTGATGTTATAGAACAAGTGATATCCACTGGTGAAGTCGTCACGAGACCGAAGATACGTGAATAGCTGCCGGGGGCGCAGACAGTCAGGAAGTCTCTGCACAACAATTCAGTGGAGTGTGACGACTAACCATTTGCTACTCGAAGCTTAAGCCTGATCACTCTGCATAAACTGCCAGACGGGTCTATCATCCCACACTTGAACTGCAACTAATCTATCGAAGCGCCAGTACTCTTCAGTCTTCCACCTGTCTCCTGGCATTCCGTACTCTTCAATCACATCAACTATTTCTTCATCGGTAAACACCTTTCCGTGTATTGGTTTGCGGTAGTCGTCTCCTCGCCCAGTCGTGTCTGTTGCGATTGCAAGACTTGGCATACTGTCAGGATAGGTGAATGAAATCATATCGCTGTCGAACAAAGACAGGGGAAGCTCTAGCTTCTTTGGACTTGAACCACTGAAGAAACCGCCCTCGTTGAAGAAGTCATCATACTCGCCTAAAACGAAGTACAAAGGACTTTTGAGATGTGGCTGCTTGCCTTTCTTCACGAACTCGCTGTGGAGCCATGCTTCGACGCTTCGACGTTCTTCAAGGTAGCCAGGATGTAACCAAGTCCGCTGACCGCTTTCTTTAAGAGCAGATAACAGGTCCTCTGCAACATCATCGGATTGAGGGGTATGGCCCCGACTAGTGCAAAATCCGGCCATAAGGCTGAAAGCCTTGCAATGATTGAGGTACAGAGCCTGAAATAGAGACCTATCAGAAAAAGTACTAACTAACAGACAGAACGGCGTGATCGCAGCCGTTTTTGGATTTAGTCACACTTTACTGGCACAGAGTATAACGAATACTTTGCGCCAGTAGAATGTAACTTTTTAAAGGCTAGCTTAATTGGTAAGTTTACATGTTCGATTTGAGCAAATGCTTCTGGTACGTGTTGTAAAAATAGAAAACTTTTACGAATAGAAAGTAGTGGTTTAAATGCGTTCGTAAACGTAATCTCTTCTATCCTACTTAATCCATATAGCCCTCGATTTGAAACGGTTACATGGATCCTCTTTATTGAGAAACTTTCACCTAATATGGAACTTAGAGAGGAAGGTGAAAACTGACGTCTCGAACCAATGATTCACTTGATCAGCTCATAGTAGCAAATCAAACTATCTATACTTTAAATGCTTTCAAGAGACGTTTAAAGCTACTGTTTTGCCACTATATTTTAGACCCGAGGGCTGATGACCTGGAGGATTGAGCGAGTGAAGCCTCAGTTAGCTGCTGCCGCCCAGACAGATCCGCTCAGTCAAAAAAGGCAAAACGCCAGCTGCGTGGCTAACTAACGCACTTCAGAACGTACGTTAGTTAGTATTTTTCCTAGATAGGCTAAAAATCGGGGCCTGTGATCCAGTCATGGCAGTGATTCTAGCCTTATGGCTGGATTTTGCAATAGTCGGGGCCGTACCCCATTGAGAGCAGATATTCTTGAAAAGCTCGCTACCTTCGCTGTAGTAGTGCGTGATATAGCTCGGGATTGCGACCATGCCGCTTTTGTTCTCGACTAAGTGCTGCCTCAGCATTGTAGCGGCAAGCCATCAGACGGGAAAAGGGTTGCAGAAGAAGGCTTAAATTACTTTAGCTTGAGCTGAGGTGCAACCTGCCGATAGTAAGTAGAGCGGCTACAACCTACCTGCTCGCA
Organism: uncultured Synechococcus sp.; assembly: GCA_937911865.1. Lineage (GTDB taxonomy): Bacteria > Cyanobacteriota > Cyanobacteriia > Phormidesmidales > Phormidesmidaceae > Phormidesmis. Next base: position 725 of record CALDSK010000175.1, on the reverse strand, counting down.
AATTTCTTTTATCGTCAGCGCTCCCTCATTAGCCAGTGCGATCGCCACTTTCACTTGACTCTTATCCAGCGACTTCGGACGGCCTCCCATACGGCCACGGGCACGAGCTGCTTTCAATCCTGCCATCGTCCGTTCCCTGATCAGGTTGCGCTCATATTCTGCCATCGCGCCAATCACAGAGAACACCATCTTTCCCGCTGGCGTTGCAGTGTCGAAGCCATCCTGAAGACTAGCGAACTCCACGCCACGCTCTTTGAGTCCTTCGACGATCTCTAGTAGATGACTCAGCGATCGCCCAAGCCGATCCAACTTCCAGATAACAAGCGTGTCCTTCTTGCGAGCATACTTCAGCGCCTCAGTTAGCCCAGGCCGCTCTGACGTGCCACCGCTGATGCCTTCATCGGTGAAGATCTTCTTACAACCAGCCTCCTTCAAAGCGTCCAGTTGTAGATCTTCTTACAACCAGCCTCCTTCAAAGCGTCCAGTTGTAGATCGAGGCGCTGTTCAGTCGTGCTAGTTCGGGCGTATCCCACCTTCATGTACCAAAACTCGCAAACGGGGGTGCTTATAGACACATAGATAATGACATAACTTTTGACACACAAAAACGGTCCAAAAAGCAGCTTTTTTGCTGTTCTGCAAGCATGTGTCAAAAACGGTGGGGTTGAAGGAGTTATAACTATTTCTGGTGTACAGCATAGGAGATAAAAAAAGGCGTATCCTTC
>CALDSK010000174.1 GCA_937911865.1 uncultured Synechococcus sp. | reverse complement strand
TTCAGATGACAGAAACGATTTAGCCTGTCTGTACCTTGGAATTTGGAATTGCTGGTGTTTAAGTCGATTTCTCGAAACGAGTAACTTGTTCGTCCTTCCTGTTTTACAGCTTGGTTACACTGGTCAATTTCCGCTAGTGAAGCGTTAGTCAAAGCGGGGCAAACTGCCAGAGGCATCTCTGAAGCTCCAACGTACTCAGGCTGAAATCGTTGTGTTACAAAAGCAAGTGAGCTGCCAGGAGTAGCACCATTTAATTTTTCACGCTCAGGAATCTCTAACTCGAAAAATCCTGGAGACAGAACTTTTCGGGAAAGCCCTGTTGGGTCTTGAGATAAAAGCGGAATCCAATTCGGCGTTGCAGCACTAATCTGACTCGCAACTTGGTTCACCCAGCCTAAATTAGACTTACTACTCACATAAAAAACAATCCTGGGCTAATGCAGTGGGCAGAATGGAGAGAGAAATAAGCATCAATTCGATCAAAATGCTCAAGCCATTGGCGAATGGCTACACACTCAGGATACGTATCTGTTGTGAAGTGACCTTCCAAATCTCGCTGATGATTGAGATTGAGCAGAGTTTGTAAGGTCACGTTCTTCGGTAGATCATTGGCGTTTCGAGACACAAAATCTGTATCTGCAACAGGCACAATACAGAACCGCACAGGTGGGAGCGGATTCTCTGTCAGCGTTTGAAGAATAGATATTGCCGTGAGTGGAGCGATCACTTCAGCAGCATGAAGTCCAGCCACGGTCACCACTGTACGAGTTGCCTGTTTATCCCCAACGCTCACTGCATAAATCGCTCGTCCCTCGCCCGATACACCAATCTCCTCAACATCAGCCCCTAAAGCTTTTGTTTGCTGAATCAATGTATCTAGCTGTTTCAAATCACCCCATTCCATAGCAGCACCCATGCTCTTCTTTTCAAGGGTAGCAAGAGAATCTGACTAACTTGGAAATTGTGTTACCCCTTCAGAGCACTGCTCTGCCGCAGTTCGTATCGAGGCAGGGTGAAACTCTTAAAAACTCTCCAAAGAATACAACCCCAACAGCCCCAAGGGCCAAGCCAAAATAGAAGAAGCGGCACTAGCTGAAGTAAAACAAAACTCAACCCTAAAACAACGAACAGTAAAAGCGCTCCAATCGGCAGGCGATGAAGCGCGAGAACAAGCTATTTATCCCCCCGTTTCCAAGGTCGTCATCAGTCATCATCAAAGGTGTGCAAGGCTTCCTACAAAGCTGAGCAGTTTCGCCTACTGATAGCGCCAGCCCTCATGATCAATCCAGCCCCCCTCATGCACACCGCGCGGGTCATGGTGCGTCCAATGCACCAGCCCACCGCGATCGTTCCACTCATACTCACCTTTGACTGAGATGCGATCGCCTACCCGCAAACTATCAATCCTCGGCGCTAGGTCAATATTGTGAACCACCAGCAGCGTATTCCCATTCCCCATCCGCATAATAAACCGCTGGTGCCGAGAGCCCTCGTTATCATCAGCCAGCAGCCTTTCCACCACACCCACCACATTCTCAACAATCACATCCGACTGCCGAGCGCGATACGCATCTAAAACTTGCTGATTTCCATCTACCGTGCCAGCAACAACAACGCCTTGACGAGACTCATCAATAACAGACTTCGCTAACAGAGCAGGCGAAGCGCTAGGGTAAAACAGAATCGCAGTCGTAGCCAAGGGTAAAAGCGGAATCATCGTTACAGAAAAGGTGAATAACGCGTACACTCTGGCACAGCCCTATCTCCTTACACCTGACGACAAATACGGACTCTCGGACAGCGCACACCACCCACACGCAAAAAAAGGGGCAGCATTTCACCGCCCCTTCCTTACTTCAGCTATTTAGCCAGCGTTACTCACGCCAGCATCAAACCTACTCAACGCCCTCAATCCGGTTCTCTACTTCTTCGTAGAGTTCCTGCAAGCGCTCGATGTTCTCATCGCTCGTCTCCCAGTAGCCGCGACCGTTCACCTCTAGTAGCGTCGTCACCATCCGGCGGAAAGAGTTCGGATTCAAATCCATCAGCCGCTGACACATTTCAGGATCGTTAATGAACGTGTCATTGGTGTCTTCATACACCCAATTGTCCACTGCATCAGCCGTTGCCGACCAGCCCATGGTATTCACTAGGCGATTCGACAGCTCGCGCACGCCTTCGTAGCCGTTAGACAGCATACCCTCATACCACTTAGGATTCAGCAGCTTAGTGCGTGCGTCAAGGCGAACGGTTTCAGAAAGAGACCTCACCTGAGCATTCGCCGTCGTCGTAGCTGCGACAAACGATGTCGGCTTCTTCCCATCATCTCGCAAACTAGCCACTACCTTGGTGGGGTCAGAGTCAAAGTAGTGAGAAACATCCGTGAGTGAAATCTCAGAAGAATCCAGGTTCTGGAACGTCACATCCGCCGTCTTCAGTGAAGATTCTAAAATGCCACGAGACTGTTCCATCATGCCAGGATTATCGCAGTTAAAGGCAAAAGACTTACGCGCTAAATACATATCACGTAGCTCTTGCTCTTCTTCCCAGCTGCTGTTTTCTACCGCCAGGTTTACGTTTGCCGCGTAAGAGCCAGACGCATTAGAGAAGATTCTCGTCGCCGCATCCCGCAAAGACATGCCAAATTCTTCGGCCTGTTCCAGTGCATGCTTTCTCACAAAATTCATCTCCAGCGGCTCATCTGCTTCAGCCGCCATCTTCACCGCTCTATCTAGCAGCGCCATCTGATTCACAAACAAATCGCGGAACACACCCGAACAGTTAATCACCACATCCACCCGAGGGCGACCCAGTTCTTCCAACGGAATCAGCTCCAGCTTATTCATCCGCCCCAGAGAATCGGGCACAGGCTTCACACCTACAAACCACATCATCTGCGCTAGCGACTCACCGTAGGTTTTAATGTTGTCAGTCCCCCACAGCACCGCCGCAATCGTCTCCGGATAGGCACCGTTGTTCTCAGCCTTCTGCCGGTCGAGCAACCGATCCACCACAATCTTCGCCGACTGCACCGCCGCAGACGTCGGAATCGACTGCGGATCTAACGCGTGGATGTTCTTACCGGTCGGCAACACATCCGGGTTACGAATAGGGTCACCACCCGGCCCCGGCAAAATGTACTCACCGTCTAAAGCGCTCAGCAGCGCAGATAGCTCATTGTCTTTTACCACCTGCTCTAGACAGTACTGCAAGAACTCGAACAGCGGCTTCAACGCGTCATTTTCAACAGATTTGTAGCCCAGATCGTGAATCGCCTTCGTCCAAGGATCTTTAGTCCCACCAAAATTAAAGACAGACAGCATCGACTTCATCGACACTCGGCCATCGTCATTTAACTGAGCTTCTACCATTGCGGTCACTGCCGCGCGAACTGCCGCATTGATGTCGTACAAAAGTTGAACATCTTCCAGGTCGCCTCTGTCGCTACGCTTATAAATCTGGTCAATGTCACGACCAATACTCTCAGCGATAATGCGTTGCAGACTCTTCTGTTCTTCTTCTACCCGGTCGAGTCCAGCAATGTTAACGAGGGTTGCGATCGCCTCTTCCGCAGTCGGCGGCTCACCCACCACGTGCAAACCACAGGGCAACAGCCGCGACTCAATCTCCATCAGCTTGATGTAAACCTTGCCCACCAGGGTATCGCGCTCTTCCTTGCTCAGCCCGCTCGCATCTTCTCCCGGCAGCTCAATGTCCTTATCCAGATTCACCTGACGCGCCTTTTCAACAATCGCGTTCACAATCGGCAATCCTCGACCGCCTTCTTTCAAGGTCTGATAAGAGCCAATCAGCTCACTCAGTTCCTTTAGCCCTTTGTACAAACCGGCGTTTTCCGCAGGTGGAGTTAGGTAGCTAATCGTATTCGCATAGCCCCGACGCTTAGCGATCGTCGCCTCCGAAGGATTATTCGCCGCGTAATAATACAAATTAGGCGTATTGCCAATCAGGCTATCGGGATAGCATTTGCTGCTCATCCCCATCTGCTTACCCGGCATAAACTCCAAAGAGCCATGGGTCCCGAAGTGCAGCACCGCATCCGCCTTCCAAATCTTCTCCAGATAGGTGTAATACGCCGCAAAGCCGTGGTGAGGGCTCGCAGAGCGCGAGAACAGCAGCCGCATCGGGTCACCTTCGTAGCCAAAGGTTGGCTGCACACCAATAAACAGATTGCCAAACGCCTTGCCGTACACCAACAGATTTTGGCCGTCAGTATTTAGCTGTCCTGGCGGTGGGCCCCAGTTCTCTTCTAGCCGCTCCGAGTAAGGCGTTAGCTCCTCATATTCCGCCACCGACATCCGATGCGCCACATTCAAGTTCGGGCTGTTGTACTGCGCCTGCGCGTCATTGATCACCAGCTGCATCAGCGCTTCAGCATTCTCTGGCATCTCATCAATCGTGTAGCCCTGCGCTTTCATCTCTTCCATCACCCGGAAGATAGAACCAAACACATTCAGATAGGCCGCCGTACCGACATTCCCCTTGTCCGGCGGAAAGCTAAAGACGGTAATCGCCAGCTTTTTATCCACGCGAGGCAGCTTGCGCAACCGAGCCCACTTCAGCGCCCGCGTCGAAATCGCCTCTACCCGGTCTTGCAGCGTAATCGCTCGGCCCGTCATACCATCGCGGCCTGACATAATAATCGGCTCAATCGCCCCATCCAGCTCAGGAATCGCCATCTGCAACGCTACCTGCACGGGGTGCAAACCCAAATCGCTCGCCTCCCACTCTTCAGTCGTCTGAAATACCAGCGGCAAAGACACCATATAAGGCCGGTTCAGCCGTTGCAGCGACTCAATTGCCTTGGGATGATCCTGACGAGCAGGGCCACCTACCAGCGCAAACCCAGTCAAAGAAACAACAGAATCAACAATCGCCTCATTGGGCTTCAGCGGATCGTAAAAGTATTTGTCAACCGGCTTAGAAAAGTCCAAACCACCTGCAAACACGGGAATGACCTTTGCACCTAAATACTCCAACTCCTGCACAATGGAGACATAGTGCGCCTCATCGCCAGTCACTAGGTGAGTGCGCTGCAGCACAATGCCCACACAAGGGGCAAGCGGATTACGAGAAATCTCAGGAAGGTCCGTACGCGAATCGTACCAGTTCAAATATTCGCGAATATCCTCAAACATCTCAGGCGCGAGCGGATGCCAAATGCCCATATCAGGGTAGGTAACCGGCTGCTCAAAGGCCAACGGATCATCGTTAGGCGCACCGTCAATGTCAACGTCAGTTAATACATACTGATCGGCCAGCATCAGCAAAAAGTTTTCTAGGTTCTCGGCAGACCCGCCCAGCCAGTACTGAAAGCTCAGCATAAAGTTGCGAGCATCCTGTGCCTTTTCTACCGGCAAGTACTTCAACACCTTTGGCAACGTCCGCAGCAGCTTCAGCATGGCATCTTCAAAACCGCTGCCCTGCTTTTGACGGCGCTTTTTCATAAACTCGCCAATCACACTCTTCGACTGGCCCAGCTGCGCCATCGAGAACTTGCCCAGCTTATTCAGGCGCATCACCTGGGGCATGGAAGGGAATACCACAGCCGCGTCTAGCTGCTCACGTATCGGCTTTACTGCCGCTTCTACCTTATCGGCCAACTCATCAATAAAAATCAGTGAGCCAATAAAAATGTTGGCTTCAGCCACATCTTTCTTAAAGGCTTCGTAGTTCTCTTCGTTGCGCAGCTCTTCAATCAAATAGCCGCTCAGCTCCACGGCAATCTGAGAATTTTCGCCATTAATGGCGCGAGCAGCGGCAGATAAGGAGCTTTGATATTGGGGCTCCAGAACGACATAAACCACCTTAACCAGAGAGCGACTTCCTAGCTCTTCTGGCACGACGTGTCTTACGGTGGGTCGAACTTGGGTGAACATGCGTGTGAACTCCTGGGGTGAGATGTCTGTTACTTTTCTCTAGCGCTGTTGTTTCCATCATTAGCGATGGCGAGGCGCTCTAGAGTTTTGAGAACAACTGTTTACGCTCGATTTACGCTGAGCAAGAATTGTTTACAAAATTATGGAATTAAGGTAAATAAACCTTCTGACATACCACAATTGGCTTTCATAGCTGTTCTAAGTTTTACCAGAAAACCTATGTCTGGAGGGAGATAGCGCCTATATGTGACATAAATTGACACATTACCTTTGGCGTTTATTTGTGTTACAGAGCGCAAGCATTTAAGGGGCAGAACGGTAAAAACAATTGCCTATCACTGCTATAAGGTGAGCCTATAGTATTGACATTTTTTCTGTTGCAGTCTAGAGCTCTTTCAATACAAAATCCCAAAAAATCAAGCACAAAATCTGCCAGGCTAGAGCTATTGAAGTATTCGCTCACAAGGACATCACGCTATGCGAGTTTTAGTTATTGGTGGCACTCGGTTTATCGGCGTTTATCTAACCAAGCTGTTAGTAGAGAAGGGGCATGATGTCACGCTCTTAAACCGGGGCAATCATCCAGCGCCCGTAAATGGAGTGGAAACGATTGTATGCGATCGCACCGATCCAGAAGCCCTCAAAGCTGCCTTAGCGAACAAATCCTTCGACGCCATCTTCGACAACAACGGGCGCGAACTCGCCCACACCCAACCACTAGCCGACCTCTACAAGGGCTCACTTCAGCATTTCATCTACGTCAGCTCAGCCGGTGTCTACGCCAAAAGCGATCAAATGCCGCACACAGAAGGCGACGCGGTCGATCCCAACAGCCGCCACAAAGGCAAGTTCCACACCGAAGACTACCTAAAAGAGCAAGGCGTTCCTTTCACCGCCATTCGGCCTGTCTATATATATGGACCGCAAAATTACAACCCACTAGAAAAGTGGTTCTTTGATCGACTTGTGGCAGGTCGCCCCCTCCCCATTCCCGGCAGCGGCATGGCCCTCACTCACCTCGGGCACTGCCAAGACTTAGCCGCTGCGATGGTTGCTGTTCTCAGCAATAGCCAAGCCATCGGTCAAATTTACAACATCTCTGGTGATAAGGCCGTTACGTTTGATGGATTGGCTAAGGCCTGTGCGATCGCAACTGGCAAAGATCCTGCCTCAATCGAAATCGTCCACTACGACCCCAAAGCCTTCGACTTCGGCAAAAAGAAAGCCTTCCCCATGCGCGTCCAACACTTCTTCGCCGACATCAGCAAAGCCAAGTCTGAACTAAAATGGCAACCACAGTTCGACCTCATCGAAGGGCTCAAAGACGCCTTTGAAAGCGACTACATAGCAAACGGACTAAACAAAGCAGAAGTCGATTTTTCACTAGACGAGCAAATTTTGTCTCAATCGTAAAGACTCATGACTCAGATCCTAGCTATTTCAGAGGCAATGACGACCTTCCGACAGGTGGAGGAGAAACTAGGGCTCTATCTCAGTGATGACCCAGCCTTTTTCCCAGAGTGGAGTGAGGACTTATCCGACTTGCCAGCGGCGGTGCGATCACGACTAGACGCGGTCCGAAAAAATTATCTGTACCAAATCTCCGATGGTGCGCTACTAGAAGAAACCATCAAGCTAGTGATCCTATCGCCGCTACTCAAACTAGCAGGGTTTTATAGCACGCCCTACAAATTTAGAGCTGAAGTCCCAGTTGAAATAGAAGCACTAGGAAATAGTAACGAGGTTTTACGCAGGCGAATTGATGGACTCGTTCTGCTAGAACAGCTGTGGATCGTTGTCATTGAATCAAAGAAAAAACATATCATTCGCTTTACCCACATAGGGCAATCTTTTGACATGGCGATCACAGTAGCATTCGTATTCATTCGAGAAGTCGTCGATGTCGCAAAAAAGCGTCGTTGGCGCACCTGTAGAACTTATGCAATACAGCAACCCATCTCACAGCCACTCAATCCACAACAACTCAACACCAGCAATATAGCGCCGCCAACGCGCCCGACACCTCCTGTTCGGTAACCCCCCCTTCAGCAAACCACCCCCCATTGAGCACTATGTATATAACCTTTTGAACACATCATTCTTATTCCACTCGGAGCAAACACATGGGAAAAGTTGTAGGAATTGACCTTGGTACGACCAACTCGGTCGTGGCCGTAATGGAAGGGGGTAAGCCCAGCGTTATTGCCAACGCCGAAGGCTTTCGCACAACCCCGTCTGTAGTTGCCTATGCTAAGAAAGAGGGCGAGCGCCTCGTCGGCCAAATCGCCAAGCGTCAGGCGGTCATGAACCCCGAAAATACGCTTTACTCTGTAAAGCGCTTCATCGGTCGTCAGTATGACGAAGTTAATAACGAAGCCAGTGAAGTCCCTTACAAAATCGCAAAAGTTGGCGGCAACGTCAAAATCGAAACCTCTGACGGCAAGCAATACGCTCCCGAAGAAATCTCCGCTCAGGTTCTGCGCAAGCTAGTTGACGACGCCAGCAAGTACCTCGGCGAAAAAGTAACCCAGGCAGTTATCACCGTTCCTGCATACTTCAACGACTCACAGCGCCAAGCAACCAAAGATGCCGGTAAAATCGCAGGCGTTGAAGTGCTACGCATCATCAACGAGCCTACGGCAGCTGCTCTTGCATACGGCTTAGACAAGAAAAGCAACGAAACTATCCTCGTCTTTGACTTGGGCGGTGGTACCTTCGACGTCTCTGTCCTAGAAGTCGGCGACGGCGTATTCGAAGTACTCTCTACCTCGGGTGACACACACTTAGGGGGTGACGACTTCGATAAAAAGCTCGTAGACTACCTCGCAGAAGAGTTCGAAAAGCAAGAAGGCATCGACCTGCGCAAAGATAAGCAGGCCCTTCAGCGCTTAACCGAAGCTGCTGAAAAAGCCAAAATCGAACTCTCCAGCGTTACCCAAGCAGAAGTCAACCTGCCCTTCATCACCGCAACTCAAGACGGTCCTAAGCACCTAGACACCACCTTAACTCGCGCCAAGTTCGAAGAGCTGTGTGCTGATCTCATCAAGCGATGCGGCGTTCCTGTAGAAAACGCATTGAAAGACGCAAAGCTCAGTAAGAGCGACATTGATGAAGTCGTACTGGTCGGTGGTTCCACCCGTATTCCTGCGGTTCAAAACCTCGTTCAGCGAATTCTAGACAAAGAGCCTAACCAAACCGTTAACCCTGACGAAGTGGTTGCTATCGGTGCAGCCATTCAAGGCGGCGTCTTGGCAGGTGAAGTCAAAGACATCTTGCTGCTTGACGTAACACCGCTATCTTTGGGTGTTGAAACCCTGGGCGGCGTAATGACCAAGCTAATTACCCGCAACACCACCATCCCAACCAAAAAGTCAGAGGTCTTCTCAACCGCGGTCGATGGTCAAACAAACGTAGAAATTCACGTTCTTCAAGGTGAGCGTGAAATGTCTAACGACAACAAGAGCTTAGGGACGTTCCGTCTCGACGGCATTCCTCCCGCTCAGCGCGGTGTGCCTCAAATCGAAGTAACCTTCGATATTGATGCCAACGGTATCTTGAACGTCACCGCGAAAGACAAAGGATCAGGCAAAGAGCAGTCTATTAGCATCACAGGTGCTTCGACACTCTCTGATACTGAAGTGGATCAAATGGTTCGCGATGCGGAATCGAACGCTGATGCTGATAAGGCCCGGCGTGAAGCTATCGACACCAAGAACCAGGCTGACTCCCTCGCTTACCAGGCTGAAAAGCAGCTTGAAGAGCTAGGTGACAAAGTCCCTGCTGAAGACAAGGAGAAAATTGAGGGTCAAATAAAGGACCTGAAAGAAGCACTCTCCGAAGAAGACAACGACAAGATCAAGTCCACCATGGAAGCCTTGCAGCAAGGTCTCTATGCACTCAGCAGCAACCTGTACCAGCAGGGCGCAGCAGCTGAAGGTGCTGAAGGCGCAGCGCCTGAAGGTGATGCTGACGCAGGCAGTGATTCCAGTGGTGAAGACGATGTGATTGACGCTGAATTCTCTGAAGGCGACAGCTAATAAACGACCATTATTAGAAGCTGTAAAGGCTCCACAACTAGAGATTAAGCAAAGCCCCCTCTCGATGCTATCGAGAGGGGGCTTTTTGTTTTATGTAGCAAACGTCCTAATGCATGTAAGACGTTTGCGCAGAAGCATGGCTTGTTTGCGAAGGGGTGCAACCTTTAGTAGGTGTCTTAAGCCATGCTTCAACAGCTATATACACGGCTACACACGGCCTATTTGTTCAGTCTGATTGATAACCTTGAGTGCGTTTAAAGTCTCCGCTAGTCTGCTAATTGTGTCTAGCCCATGGCCATAAAGATTCTAGCCGTAAAGATTCTAGCCATAAAAATTCTCTATGCTTGGCCAGCGCTGCTTATAAAAGAACACTCTCAAGAGGACATCATGATTACGCTATATCAGTTTCAGCCTTGTCTTGGTATCCAAAACCTGAGCCCTTTCTGCCTGAAGCTAGAATCCTACCTACGGATGACAGAACTACCCTATACCGTTGCCGACGCAGCAGACGTTCGCAAAGCCCCGAAACAGAAACTGCCTTACATCACAGATGGAGATCGCACCATTGCCGACTCTAGCTTCATCATCGACTATCTCAAACAAACCTACGGCGATCCGTTAGATCAAAACCTGTCCTTACCAGAACAGGGCATCTCCTTGGCGTTCCGCCGTCTGATGGAAGAAAACCTTTACTGGGCGATGGTCTACAGTCGCTGGGCAGAGGATGACAATTGGAAGAGACTACGCGACATTTACTTCTCTGACTTGCCTCCAATTTTACGCACGCTCATTCCCAGCCAAGTGCGCAAAGATACGCTGCAAAAGCTAGACGGCCACGGCATCGGTCGCCATAGCCGGGCAGAAATCTATCAAATCGGCCAGCGAGATATTAAGGCGCTCAGCGACTTTTTATCCGGTAAGCCCTTTTTGCTAGGCGATCGCCCAACCAGTCTAGACGCAACCGGCTATGGATTTTTGGCTAACCTCTGCCGGGTGCAGATGCCGTCTGAACTGTCAGACTACGCTAAACAGTTTGACAACTTGATGGCATATTGTGATCGCCTAGAAAAACGCTATTGGAAATCATAACCGGCCTCATCTCTAACCCAGCGCTCACCTGCTACGCCGAAACATCCGCATTTTCTCGCTCCGCTGCGACCTCTATCAAACACTCACCAATCGGCTTATTGTGCAGCACCATCGTCGTCGTGCTGTTCTGCTCAAAGCCAATACGCTCATAAAAGCTCTGCTTGTGCGTCGTCATCAGGTACGTCCGCTCTACCTGATTCATATGAGGATGGGCAATCAACGTTTCTACCAGTCGGCGACCCAGTCCAGAGCCCTGATAGTCAGGATGCAGCACCACATCCCAAATCGTGGCGCGAAACAGCCCGTCAGAGGTCGCACGAGAGAATCCGATTAGCCGCTCATTGTCCCAGGCAGTAACCACAGGATAGCTGTGTGCGATCGCCCTCTTCATATCTTCAGGTCGTCGATCCTTCGCCCAAAAAGCCGCTGCTCGAAATAGCTCACAAAGCTGAGCGAGCCGACTATCTGTAAAAGCAGAAGTATAGCGAAACTGAATATGCCGACTATCCATAAATGAGTAATGGGATAACGTCTTTGATCATTCTTAGAATAATAGTTATCAGCAACCACAGTATTCTACTCAGGCCATCCTTTCATGAGCTTATGATGACATTGGCTCGCTCACAAGATTTAATCAGAAGTTTTTAGAGACAACGCGATATGTGCTTCAGCTGGATCATTCAACCGCTTAAGACAGCCCTGTCTAAAGCCCGGCTGCTAATCTTGAGTTTGCTTGCTTGGATTTTCGCCCTGGCACTCAGCGCAGTACTAGGCGCAGAGTTTGCAGGCGCTGTCGAATCCCCCTATGGCATGGTCGACCCAGTAGACGCTCGTTACGAAGCCAACTACAGCGTCTATGTAGAGCAGTGCGCCAGTTGCCATGTCGCGCTGCCGCCCGCCGTCTTACCGATAGAAAGCTGGCAAACTCTGGTCACTGACACCGCTCACTACGGCGTTCAACTCAATCTCACCCAGCTCGATCAGCAGCTCATGGTGAACTATCTTCAAACCTACTCACGTCGTCACATAGGCAGCGACCCCATACCCTACCGAGTCAAAGATTCAGACTACTTTCAGGCACTACATCCCAACGTCGAACTGCCTCAACCCGTCAATCTCCGTAGCTGTACCAGCTGTCACATCAACGCCAGCAACCAAGACTACAGCTTCATTGAGCCGTCAGAAATTGAGCCGTCAGAAAACGTCACCCCCAAGGCCACTCCAGCAACCAGCCAGCAGTAGTATCAATCCGACGCTGTAGGGTAACCCGCCCAGATCACCGCCTTCCGCGTGGGCATTGTATCCGTATAAGATTAGATAGAATTAATTAATCAACCCGATCTTGTTGGCTGATTGTTAGTCGCATAGCTTTTTTAGAATAAAGGCCGCAACCTTTAGCAATGGAGTAAGCTATGTGACAGAAAATAGATCTGCCCGTTCCTTTTGTGGCCTGACATGCTAAAAAAACTTCTAGGTGATCCTAATACTCGTAAACTCAAGCGATATCAGCCCGATATCAAAGAGGTGAACCTACTCGAAGAAGAGACCAAGGCTCTCTCGGACGAAGAACTAACTGGCAAAACAGCAGAGTTCAGGCAACGACTCGAAAACGGCGAAGACCTCGACGATATTTTGACAGAAGCGTTCGCTGTCGTACGAGAAGCCGGGCTGCGCGTACTGGGCATGCGCCACTACGACGTACAGCTGCTCGGCGGCATGGTCCTCCACGATGGCCAAATCGCTGAAATGAAAACGGGTGAAGGAAAAACCCTTGTTTCTACCCTGCCTGCCTACCTCAACGCCATTTCAGGCAAAGGCGTTCACATTGTTACCGTCAACGACTACCTCGCTCGTCGTGACGCTGAATGGATGGGTCAGGTCCACAGATTTTTGGGCCTTAGCGTCGGTCTAATTCAGCAGGGCATGAGTCCCAAAGATCGCAAACAGAACTACGCCTGCGACATTACCTACGGTACCAACAGCGAGTTCGGCTTCGACTACCTGCGCGACAACATGGCCACGCAAATGGCCGATGTAGTGCAGCGCCCGTTTAACTTCTGCATCATCGACGAAGTCGATTCTATTCTGGTCGATGAAGCACGTACGCCGTTAATTATTTCAGGGCAGGTAGAACGCCCTGGCGAGAAGTACACTAAGGCCGCCGAAGTAGCCGCACAGCTAGAGGGTGACGAGGTTGACTACGAAGTCGATGAGAAGGCGCGAAACGTTTTGCTCACCGACGAAGGTTTCGAAAAAGCGGAAATGCTGCTAAACGTCAAAGACCTATTCGATCCCAAAGATCCCTGGGCGCATTACATTTTCAATGCAATTAAGGCAAAGGAACTGTTCACCAAAGATGTGAACTACATCGTGCGCAACGACGAGATTGTCATTGTCGACGAATTTACGGGCCGTGTCATGGCCGGTCGACGCTGGAGCGATGGCTTACACCAGGCGATTGAAGCCAAAGAACATGTTGACATCCAGCCCGAAACGCAAACACTCGCCTCAATTACCTACCAAAACTTCTTCCTGCTATATCCCAAACTGTCAGGAATGACAGGGACAGCCAAGACAGAAGAAGCTGAATTCGAGAAAATCTACAAGCTAGAAGTCACAATTATCCCCACAAATCGCCCAGCCCAAAGGCGTGACTTGGCGGATGTGGTGTACAAAACTGAAAATGCGAAGTGGAATGCGATCGCCGGGGAATGCGCCGAGATGCACGAAACGGGTCGTCCGGTTCTAGTCGGGACGACCAGCGTAGAAAAGTCTGAAGTCCTTTCGCTGCTTCTGAGCGATCTTAAGGTAGAGCACAACCTATTAAACGCCAAGCCCGAAAACGTAGAGCGTGAATCAGAAATCGTTGCCCAGGCCGGTCGTAGCGGCTCGGTAACCATCGCCACCAACATGGCCGGACGCGGTACAGACATCATCCTTGGCGGTAACGCTGACTATATGGCCAGGCTCAAAGTCCGTGAATACTTCATGCCTCGCATCGTCAAGCCTGAAGAGGACGACAAGTTTACCGTCGCACAGATTGCCAACACCAAAGACGCTAAGCAAGCACAGGGATTTGCTGAGGGTAAAAAAAAGAAAAAGACCTGGAAAGCATCCCCCCAAATCTTCCCAACCGATCTATCACCACAGACCAAAGAGAACTTAAAGGCAGCCGTAGACTTTGCCGTTAAGACCTACGGTGCCCAAAGCCTTTCAGAGCTTGAGGCCGAAGACAAAATCGCCGTCGCAGCAGAAAAAGCGCCCACAGACGATCCGGTAATTCAAAAGCTCAGAGACATTTACAACGAAGTCCTCGACGCCTACGAAGTCATTACCTCTGCTGCTCACGATCAGGTCATTGAGCTAGGCGGCCTACACGTTATCGGCACAGAGCGCCATGAATCGCGCCGGGTAGACAACCAGCTCAGAGGCCGAGCGGGCCGCCAGGGAGACCCGGGTTCAACTAAGTTTTTCCTGAGTCTAGAAGATAACCTGCTGCGAATTTTTGGCGGCGATCGCGTTGCCAACCTGATGAACGCCTTCCGCGTTGAAGAAGACATGCCTATTGAATCGGGCATGCTCACCCGCTCGCTCGAAGGCGCACAAAAGAAAGTTGAAACCTACTACTACGACATCCGTAAGCAGGTATTTGAATACGACGAGGTAATGAACAACCAGCGCCGAGCCATTTACGCCGAGCGCCGCCGTGTATTAGAAGGCGAAGAGCTAAAAGAACTCGTTCTAGGCTACGCCATTCAAACCATGGACGATATTGTAGAGGCCTACGTCAACCCAGAACTGCCTTCAGAAGAATGGGATCTCGGCAGCGTGGTTAGCAAGGTTCAAGAGTTCGTTTATCTGCTCGCTGACTTAACCGCTGAGCAATTAGAAGATCTCTCTATGGGAGAAATGAAAACCTTTCTCTCCGAGCAGGTTCGCATTGCCTACGATCTTAAAGAGGCTCAAGTAGACCTGATCAAGCCAGGTCTAATGCGTGAAGCCGAGCGATTCTTTATTCTTCAACAAATCGACACCCTCTGGCGCGAGCACCTGCAACAGATGGATGCCTTACGTGAGACAGTTGGCCTCCGCGGCTACGGCCAAAAAGATCCGCTGATTGAATACAAGAGCGAAGGCTACGAAGTCTTTCTAGAAATGATGACTGGCATTCGCCGTAACGTCGTCTACACGCTCTTCCAATTCCAACCTCAGCCCCAGCCTGCCGCTAAGCAGTCCGAAATGGTGTAGGAATCACAATTCTCTAGTCTTTAGAATTAAGGAGAGTGGTTGCTTTAGACCTATCTAAAGCAACCACTTCATTTATCCATACTATGCAAATTCCTAAAGATTCCACTCAACCATCTAACTCAGCAACAACATCTGTCGCTCAGTCAGATGAGCTAAAACTAAAAGCTATTGCCTATAGTTTAGATGCCCTCATTCCTGGGATTTATCTGTGGTGTGGCCCTATAAGGGTAAGGCTTTGGGGTAGCCTACCTGAAGAGAATTATTCCGGAACAATTCATAGCCTCATGGGAATGGCATTAGTCTTACCTGGGTATAGAATTTATAGCACCTATCAAGATAGCTATGACCCTCGATAAGCACAAGCTAGAGGGCATACCGCAAATTAAAGAAAAAACACTACCCATAGATAACTTTGAAAAACAGTTGAGTGAAGCAGGTTACATAAGAAGAGGAGAGGCACCTGCCAGGGGAAACCGTATAAAGATTTGGTGGCGACACAAAATACATCGACGGATTGAATCTATCTACAGCAATGACGGGAAAGTAGCTATTACGGCCTATCACGTCGACTAGATTGTGTGCTGATGGTAATTCACTCACTACCAAATGACTTTGTAGACTTATTGGGACTTTTAACACACAGCAAGCAGGTAAAATCGAGAAGCTTGGCAGATCTTCAGCCTGTCGACCCGCATAAAAAAATAAAGTATGCCCTCTTTTGCCGCTATCACAACTACGCCTGCGGGCTTACGCACACTTGCACCTTTACTAGATGGATTAGACAACCTGCAGCTGTGGATTCCACCAAAGCTACAGGCAGATGCCAAAGAGTTATTGCATCCACACAAACTCTACGAATCCTCGCTAGCAGAGTTTCTGGTAACACACTGGTCAAAGTACGATGGTTTTATCTTTTGCTTAGCAAGCGGCGCAGTCGTTCGCTTAATTGCACCGTTGCTGTCTGATAAAGCGACTGATCCAGCGGTTGTTGTAGTCGATCAGGCCAGTAAATTTGCGATTAGTCTATGTGGTGGGCATCAGGGGGGAGGCGATCGCATCACCCATCAAATCAGCCAACTTCTCGAAGCCCAACCCGTCCTCACAGGCGCATCCAACGCGCTAGATCTTCCTGCTATCGACACAGTCGGAGACCCAATTGGAAGCAGCAAAGGCTCAGGTGAATGGCTAGCAGTAAGCAGCGCGATCGCGCATCAAGCCCCTGACCAAGTCATTCAAGAAGCAGGCAGCGAGCTGTGGAAACGATACCTTCCCGACGGCCATACCTATCAATTCGACTTTCCTGAATTTGAGGAGCGCAACACTAGAGAAAACCCTCAGGCGCGTGTGTGGATTAGTCCGATTCAGAGAACCTTTGCACCCGAGTCAAGCCCTTCTAAAGTACAGTGGCATCCTCGCGTACTGTGGATAGGTATTGGCTGCGAACGCAATACTGATAAGGCACTCATTGAGTACGCGATTGAGAAAGTTTTCAGGGAGAATCACTTAGCACTGGGTGCGATCGCTGGCATCGCCACCTTAGAGCTAAAATCCGACGAACCCGGCCTTCTAGCGCTTACCCAAGAAAAGAGCTGGCCGCTGAAGTGCTTCACCGCTGAAACGCTTCAATCCATTGAAGTCCCTACCCCTTCTGACATCGTGGCAAAGGAAGTAGGCACGCCCAGCGTAGCAGAGGCCGCCGCGATAACTGCGGCTAAAGCAGCCGACATGCACAGCCTCAGGGTTAAGAAGCAGATCGTCAAGCAAGCAGGGGCAAAGGGCGCGGTTACAGTTGCGATCGCTCAATCTTCCACCGAATACACCGGGCGGACTGGTCAGATTCACCTCATCGGCACGGGGCCTGGCAATCTTAACCAAATCACACCTGCGGCCAAAGCCGCCATTACCAACGCCGATGTCGTCATTGGCTACAAGCTCTATGTCGATCTGATCCGGCCATTGCTACGTCCCGGCCAGATTGTCGAAGGATTGCCGATTACCCAGGAGCGCCAGCGAGCCGAACGTGCCATTCAGCTAGCAACCTGGGGACTGACAGTTGCAGTTATCTCCTCCGGCGACTGCGGCATTTATGGGATGGCCGGGCTCGTCTTTGAGCAGCTTCAGGCAAACGGCTGGGATGGTCAAACGCCTAATGTCAAAACATTTCCTGGCGTCAGCGCTCTGCAATCTGCCGCGTCGCGGGTCGGTGCACCGCTCATGCACGACTTCTGTGCCATCAGCCTGAGCGATCTGCTCACACCCTGGCCAGTCATTCAGAAAAGACTAAAAGCTGCCGCAGAAGGAGACTTTATCGTCGCACTGTACAATCCAAAGTCTAAGACAAGAACAACACAAATCGTCTACGCTCAAGAGACTTTGCTACAGTACCGCAGCCCAAAAACGCCTGTGGCTTTAGCAAAATCGCTCTATCGCCCGGACGAAAATATCACCCTCACCACCCTGGAGGCAATGCTCGGCAGTCCTATCGATATGCTTACCACCGTCATCATCGGTAATCGCAGCAGCCGAGCGCATAAAGGCTGGTTCATCACCCCCAGAGGCTACCTCGGAGACTTACACGAACAGACTTGAGCTTGATCAAGGAACTAGGCTAAGGAACCAGATTGTTATTCGCACTCTCCGTAGCTTCTTCTACAGGTAGAGAGAGCCGAGAAGCCGAGCCCTCGCGAATAGTGTCCAAATCGATAGGCTGCTGTGACGTTGATTGACAGAATTTACGCGATCGCTCAAACTCCGCATCCTGCCAGGAAAACGCCCAGTGGCTCACCGTATTTATCTGAGGGGCCGCTCGCTGCAAGGCATCCATTTGCGACTCTAAAGAGGGACGATTACTCTCCGTGACACCCCACCGCCCGGCCAAGGCGGGCTTGACGTTAGCAGCACCTTTTACTCGCACCACTTCAAGCACTTCGTTCATAATACAGCCCGTATTACCACAGACCGCATAGGCCATCGGATGCGAATCCATCCAGCTCGGGAACCGGTTCCAGTGCTGCAAACGCGCATCATAGCCGCTACCGACTGCCCGATTACCATAGGGAAAAAAGACAGCTCCCGTCGGCAGGCCAGCCTGTCGGGCGGGCGTTGCCGCTGCCTGCAAAAAGTCCACCACACCTTGAATGGCATGCGCTACGCTCAGCCGCCAAAGCTCATTCTGCAAACCTGGGCGACGCTCAGAAGCCGGAGCCAAATCCTTAGGATCGGTCGTAGGCGGATTTCGGCTCTGCCATAGCGGCTCGCCTTCTGTAGGATACAGATTATCTACCTGTGTTATGTCGCCGTCAGTCAAGTAGCCCCGTCGCATAAAACGACGAATCAGCTCTTTTCCTTTATTGTTAGTGCCTCGCTCTATGAACGCTTGGTTCGCTGCCGGGCCATAAATCCAAAGGTTTCTGACATTACTCACAACAGAGCCCGCACCCGTCAGCCGAGGATAGCGAACATAGTCATACAGTGCGCCGTCTGGTTGACGCGCAATCACGGCGCGCACCATTTGTGCATAGTCAGCTTGAGCCACCTGGTTATAGGGATCGACAAAAGCATCTTCTGAAGAGCCGCTATTGCCTTGGTCTGCCACATCTAGCGTATCGGCCCCAGAACCGTTGCGAGCCAGTACCTGCCTACGGTCGGAACGCTGACCGTAAGAATAGCCAAAATTCATCGTAAACATCCAGGCATAGGCCCGAAGGTCGCGATCATGAGCCGCATCAATGGCCTCTGCGAGCAGATCGCGATCGGCAAACTCTGGGGCCTGCACCAAACTCGGCCACACGGTCGGGTTGTCGTTTTTGGGCAGCAGGACCTGACCGTTTGAAAAAGCTTCTATATAGACCTGGTTGTAGCCCAAGTTCACAATGCGGTCCATCACCGCGTCTAGCCGGCCTGGTTGCAAATCGCAAGGGTATAGCCGTAGCCAAACTGCCTGATTTTCTGGCCACTGCGATCGCCGACAGTTTTGAACTTCAGCCACATGCTGCGCAGACAGCTCTCGATACTGCCGCTCAGCTGTTGCATCGCCTGATAGCGCAGCGACTCTTAGCGACTCTTTAGCATCTACGTCGCTTTGAGAGAGCTGACAGTATCGATTGACACTAGCAGCCTCAACAGGCAACGCGGTGATAGAGTGCAACAATAATGCTACGCCCCCGAATGCCATGCTTCTCGCAACACGCCGAACATTGCTGGACCACAGCTGACGATAGCAGCTATATCCACTTTTATTTCTAGTTTTTAAGATCATAGCTGCTCGGATTCACTCAGAAATACGATGTTTAAACTGCGTCAACTGGCCTAGTTGGAGACTCACCAGCTGGTTGTAAATAACGTGCCCGCTGGCCTTGAGAGTCCGGAAATGCGGTAGACCATTTTATAGATTGCCATACCAAAAAGACTCGCCCTACCAAGCCCAACCACCCTACGGCGCTTTTAGGATAGTTAAAGCACTAGATGTGACACCTATTGAGTCTCTACAACGCTAAAAGTCGGCAAACAGTAAGAAACCGGTAAACCCTAAGAATATTTGAACCACTTTAGATATTGGCATTTCTGACCCTTGCAAAGTCGTGTCCCAGCCAGTCATGTCCTGGCCAGTCGTATCCTAGAAGACGCGCAAACGGTGTTCCTGACAGTGCGCCTTCCTAACAGTGCTCCCAATAAATATCGGCCCAGAAACATCAGCCTAGAAATATCAGCTTAGAAATATCAGCCTGGAGAATGCTCACCTGTTTCCCTCTGGCCTGACTCTTGCCAACCGAGTGAGGAAAGCTCCGTTTCACCATCTTCTTCAATGTGGACCAACAGCTCTCGCAGCTGCATTCGCTTAATGTATGGCCATCCGCCTTCTTGCTCAATATCCTTCAGCAACCGATACAACCGTTGCCGATTGTCTGGCAGAGCTTCTCGAAACAGCGTGTCTCTAATCTCAAAATGAAGCGTATCTAGAAGCCGGAGCAGCTCCAGCAGCGCCAAACAATCCCCCTCCTTTTGTTGGGCCGTTGCTCGGATAGTCTGAACAAGGTCTATAAGATCGGGTGGAAGATTCTGAGAAGCCATAGGAGAAAAGGAGGCAGAATTGCTCACTGTTTTTAACTTTTGTAACTGACTTGTTTACATTGGTAGGACTGACAAAGGTAACTATCAAACCAGAAATCATAGCTCACACAAAAGCTCGCTCACCTTGTGTTGTGCTGTATTTAGGCAGCTCAGATACATATCAACCTGTCAGAGACTACGTGATTACTTGACTACGGTGCAAGTGATTGTGCCAACGAAACCGACCAAACGCAGTGTAAAATTATGTACTAAATAGCCCTTATAAATTCATAGTCTTGAGGTTGCCCATGAGGTATCGCGCTCTGCTCGCTGCGTTTTTTGCCCTTTGCTTAGGTGTGCTAACAGCCTGTAGCGAAGCTCCTTCCGCAACGAGCGACATTCCACTCACCTACGACCAAATTCGAAATACCGGACTGGCCAACAGCTGTCCTCAAGTAGACGAAACTCGCCGCGGTCAAATTCCCATTGAAGACGGCACAACGTACAAGCTAGTTGACTTGTGCTTAGAGCCCACTAGCTTCTTTGTAAAGCAAGAAGCTGCTAATAAGCGTAAAGAAGCCGAATTTGTCGCGGGTAAATCACTCACTCGCTACACCACATCCATCGAACAGGTAAGCGGCGACATCACCTTAGAAAAGGATGGCAGTCTTCTCTTTGATGAAAAGCTCGGCATGGACTTTCAGCCCATTACCGTATTACTACCCGGCGGAGACCAAATTCCCTTCCTCTTTACTATCAAAGGTCTCAAGGCCCAGTCTCAGCCAGGTCTAAACGCTGTCACTACATCCACAGACTTTGAAGGCGCTTTCCGAGTCCCTTCCTATCGCACTTCTAACTTCCTAGATCCTAAGGCCCGCGGTCTCACCACTGGATATGACAACGCAGTGGCCCTACCCGCTCGCGCTGACGGTGTTGATCTTGCCCGTGAGAACGTCAAAGCATTCGACGTCGGTCAAGGTAACATCTCTCTGCAAGTCTCTAAGGTAGATAGCAATACCGGTGAAATCGGTGGAACATTCATCTCTGAACAGCCATCCGATACTGACATGGGAACGGCTGCGGCTGATGACGTACGTCTGCAAGGTGTCTTCTACGGTCGAATTGAAACCGGCTATGACGCTTAAGCAAGCTAACTTCTGAGCGATGCCTCAATCGTAACTATCACGTCGGCTAATGATACGGTGGCGTCTATCTAGCCAGCCATCCGAGAAAATACCAGTCGAATAACTTACAAAAGGGACGTCTTTACGACGCCCCTTTTTTTTGCGGACATTCGTTTGAAGGCGTTCATTTAAGTGAAAAGTGAAAGGGCCTAGTTCCGTAGAAACTCGATTGTTGAGGGAAAAATGCTTCATTAGGCTGAACATGTCAGCGTGACACACTAAGCGCCTGTGTCGCAGCTCATGCTTAGCAATGGCAGCTGATAATTACTCGCTCTGCCAAAGCGGCCTTACTTAATACTTCTAGGCCCTTAATATATGCATTCTCCGACCCATAAGGTTCTTAAAAATCAGTCACTTGAGATTTTAAACACCTATCAAAAAGATCGCTCACTGCAATTGCGAAACCGTCTGGTACAGCTAAACATTGGGCTAGTGCGCAAAGAAGCCCATCGCTGGCTGCATAGCTCTGGAGAAACGTTCGACGACCTAATGCAGGTAGGTAGCTTAGGACTAATTAGAGCCATCGAACGGTTTGACTTGCAGAAAGGGTTTGCCTTTAGCTCATTTGCAATTCCCTACATTCGAGGCGAGATTCAACACTACTTAAGAGATAAAGGTACAGTTGTTCGTATTCCTAGACGCTGGCAAACGCTGCAAAACCAGTCCGCTCGTGCCATTCGTCAGCTGCAATCAGATTTGAATCGGCGGCCTAGCGATCAAGAGGTAGCGGCTAAGCTCGATATCACCGTCGAAGAATGGCAGCAGGTTAGAATCGCCAGCAGTAATCGCAATTTACTGAGCTTGGATGCACCAGTGCAAGAAAGCGATAATGGCTCGTCATCCCTGGGCGATCTGCTGCCCGATGCGCGCTACCGTAGCTTCCAGCTAGCCCAGGAAGACAAATTAAGGCTACAGCAAGCCCTCTCACAGCTAGAAAAACGAACGCGTGAAGTCGTAGAGTTTGTCTTTCTGCACGATTTAACACAAAAAGAAACCGCCGAGAAACTTGGAATTAGCTCTGTAACGGTTTCTAGACGAGTAAAAAAGGGGCTGAAGCACTTGCAGGTGATTATGCATCAGGCTGGAGACTCATAGGCTAGCGTCCTCGCACCGACATTACTGCTGAGCTTATATCAACAGTTTTTTGATAGTTTTTGCTTGAGCCCGTTAGTTTGACCAGTGCTTGTGTCTATTCTAAGGCTACAAAGGCTATTTCTAGTCTTTCAACCAACCAGTCCCAGGAGGGATCAGACTATGCGGCGTTTGCTGCTTATCTTACTTGCAACGGCACCATTAACTGGCTGTCAGTTTCTTAGCGCCGGCGAAGACGTTGCCATTCCTGATCCGTTTGAGGGAGCTGGTGACACCATCGCTGAAACCAGTGAAGTTATTATAGAGTCGATTGACACTGAACCAGCAGAAGAGTCGACACCTGTAGCTAAGGCGCCAGAGGTGCCGACTGCTGTCACGGCCGATCTAATTCGCTCAACGGATCCTGAGGCGCGAACTCGGCAGGTATCACAATCACGGATTGATCCTTTTGCAGTGCTGCCTATTCCCCTGGCACCTGAACCAGTCGCAGTTACTGCCAGTAACAACACGACCAGCCGGGGAGGAAACTCCGGCGGCACCGCTACCACTGCTACGGCCAAGCCTGTCTCAGCACCTACGGCACCGCCTGTTCTGGCACGCCCAAATAATCAACCGGTATCTAGACCATCGCCTATCGTATCGTTGCCAAGAATTCCGCAGCCGATTATCGCACCTACTATTTCTGTCTCCGGCATTATTCAGCTTGGCGGTGAGCCTTACGCCATTGTGAGCTCAGGTAGTGAACCCGAGAGATATGTACGAGTAGGCGATCGTCTTGCAGGTGGCAGTGTAAGAGTTAAGCGCATTAACACCATGGCTTTCGAGCCACAGGTCATCTTGGAAGAGAACGGCATTGAGGTATCTCGCCCGGTTGGCAATGGGGGCGCGGCAGAAGGAAACGCAGAGGCAGCACCCGCTAGCGGCCCAGCGGAAGCACCAGCCGTTCCATCAACAGACGGTCCAGCAGAAGCGCCTTTCGTACCCCCCGGTGCAGTTACGCCGTTAGCCACATTGCCTTTACCGGCAGATGCAACAGCAGCGCCAACAAGACTCCCGGCTATTTCCACGCCAGCGCCCTCTAGTAATGCACTACCCGCACCAGGCTTCGTCCCAGGCAGTCTGCTGCTACAACCACCTGAAACAAGCTCCCAGGCCATACTGCCTAACCTGCAAATAGCCGTTCCTAGACAGGCCTAACGATTTTGCGTACGAGAGGTCGATACAGTTGATTGCAGTCAACGCATCGATAAACTCGGCAGAGGCTATGAGTAAAAGCCGCTTGAGTCAACAACTAATAAGCTAAAGCCCAACAAATCTGGAACCGTCTTATTTTCCTGTTGAAAAATAAGACGGCTTTGCGCTGAACAACAAATGTTATCAGCGCAAAGTCTGGAGCTGTTGCGACCAGGGAACTTTGCAAAAGTTATCTTTATGAGGAAACAAAACTTAAAAAGAGAGATTTAACCCCAGCAGAGTAGTAACCTTGATAGCGAGTAGCTTTTATATAGCTAAATACCTTTATCTATAATTTTTGAGAGGGTTAGTATTCATGGTTCAGCGTGGTTCTAAGGTTAGAATTCTTCGCCCAGAGTCTTACTGGTTTAGAGAAGTAGGCTCAGTGGCTTCTGTCGATCAAAGTGGGATCAAATACCCTGTTGTCGTTCGTTTCAACAAAGTTAACTATGCGGGTGTGAACACTAACAACTTTGCTGAAGCGGAGCTAGTAGAAGTAGAAGCACCGAAGAAGAAGAAGGCCTAACAAGGCGACAGAGGTTAGGTGCTGGGCATGGGCAATCTCAAGAAACGCCTAGATTCAGAGAATGACTATACCAAAGATGCTCAAAGAAGATGCTTAGAGAGGACTCTTTGTGCCTGAGCTACCTGAGGTAGAGACCGTTCGCCGGGGCCTAAATCGAGTTTCACTGCATCAGCCAGTTCAAGGTGGCGAAATACGTCTAGCACGTACCATTGCCTACCCTGAGCTGGCTGATGATTTTTTGCGGGGGATTGTTGGTCTGCAGCTAGGCGACTGGCATCGGCGCGGGAAGTACCTGATGGCTAAGCTAGAAACGTCAGACTCGCAGGCAGATGCAGGATGGATGGGCGTGCATCTGCGAATGACGGGCCAGCTGCTGTGGGTGTCTCAGCGGGAGCCCGTGCAAACACACTGTCGTGTGCGACTGTTTTTTGATGACGATAAGGAGTTGCGCTATGTCGATCAAAGGACGTTTGGGCGACTGTGGTGGGTCCCGCCGGATGTGGCGATAGAATCGGTCATGACCGGGTTACAAAGGCTAGGACCAGAGCCTTTTTCCGAGGAGTTTTCAGCCAAGTATTTGATTGAAGCTTTAAAGGGCAGAAAAAAGCCTATTAAGAATGCACTGCTTGATCAAAAGCTGGTAGCGGGAATTGGCAACATCTACGCGGATGAAGCGCTATTTTTGAGCGGAATTCGGCCGACGGTGAGGTGCGATCGCCTCACGAAAAAAAGAATCTCCCGACTTCATGCTGCCATCATAGACGTGTTGAAAACCAGCATAGAGTCGGGCGGCACTACCTTCAGCGACTTCCGCGATGTCCATGGCACCAACGGCAACTACGGCGGTGTTGCTTGGGTTTATGACCGTGAAGGTGAACCCTGCAGAACCTGTGGCAACGACATCACCAGAACTAAGCTAGCGGGTCGATCGGCCCACTACTGCGCAAAATGTCAGAAGGCATAAGCAGCAGGCTAAGGACCGACGGCTTCACAGAGCTGGCGTTCAAACGAGCTTGTTCAAAGCGAATAGAACGATACAATAGTTCTTGGACAACACCTGCTTCGTGCGATTGCGCTGTTCACTATTAATTTTTTGAGAGAAAGCTATGCCCGTAAAGAAAGGAGATTTTGTTCGTCTGGTTCGAGACAAGTTTGAAAACAGCGTAGAGGCAAAGGCGAGCGATACCCGACTTTCAAGCTATGTATTTGAAACAAAGGGCGAAATATTAGAAGTGCGCGACGACTACGGGCTAGTTAAGTTTGGTCGAGTGCCTACTCCTAACGTTTGGCTCAAGCTAGAACAGCTAGAGAAATTTGAATAGAGAAGTTTGACTAGAGTTTGCACAAACCCGTTCTGCAAGCGAATTTTGCGGCACGGGGATACCAAAGTTACTCAATCAACGTTGCTCAACTGTTACAGCTAGAAGTATTACAGCTAGAAGGTGAAACGTCTCAGAGAAGACCTCAACCTGACTTTCGGACCTTTTTCATCAGAATGTTGTGGGTGCTTCTTTCTGGTTCCCCTTTTTTAGGGCGACGCTGAACGTAAGATCCATCAGACTGCATTTCCCAGGCCTGACGGTTGTCAGTTAAGCAGAGTTCTAAAAGATCGACTAGCTCAGAACGCAAAGAAGCATCTTCAATTGGCACCAGCGCTTCAACTCGGCGATCTAAGTTGCGGGGCATCCAATCGGCAGAGCCGATGTAGAAGCGCTCATCGCCATCATTGTGAAAATGGAAGATTCGAGAGTGTTCTAAGAAGCGCCCAATTACACTGATTACCCGAATATTTTCGCTGATTCCGCTGACCCCAGGGCGCAAACAGCAAATACCACGGATGATCAGGTCTATTTCCACACCCGCCTGTGAAGCCTTATAGAGTTCGGAAATAATCTTAGGATCGACCAGCGAATTCATTTTGGCAATAATACGCCCCGTCCTGCCATGGCGTGCAGCCTTCACTTCGTGGCGGATAAATTGAGTAATTTCATCGCGTAGGCTAACCGGCGCAATGAGCAACTTTTTGTAAGAGTGCTGCCGAGAATAGCCGGTAAGGTAATTGAATAGATCCGTCAGATCGGTCCCTAGCTCTTCTCGACAGCTGAGCAAACCCAGGTCCGTGTATAGACGGGCTGTTTTTGGATTGTAGTTACCGGTACCGATGTGCACATAGCGACGAATAGTATTTGTTTCACGGCGAACGACCAAGGCTACTTTGGTATGTGTTTTTAGGCCCATTAGCCCATAAACGACGTGAACGCCTGAGCGCTCTAATGTTCTGGCCCAGTTAATGTTGTTTTCTTCGTCGAAACGCGCTTTGAGTTCGACCAGGGCGACGACCTGCTTGCCGTTTTCTGCCGCTTTGATGAGGGCATTGACGATTGGAGAATCACCGGAAGTGCGGTATAGCGTCATTTTAATCGCCAACACACCAGGATCTAGAGCAGCTTGCGTAATGAAGGATTGAACGGTGCCTGAGAAAGCCTGATAGGGATGATGGACTAGGCGATCGCGTCGTCGGATAATTGAAAAAACGTCTTCGCCTTCGCCAGAGCTAGCCGCTTTCCAAACGTTGGGGACCACCGGCTTCCAGCTAGGATCTTTGAGATCGCTCAGCGGCAAAGACATAAAGCTCATAAGGTCGGCTAGTCCAACGAAGCCATCTACATCGTAAACGTCTTCTTCATTCAGCCGCAGCTCACTCATAAGCGTCGTGCGCATAGTCTCGTTCATACCAGACTCAATCTCCATGCGCACCACAGAGCCACCTAGTCGTCGCTTGCGCAATTCTTGCTCAATCGCCAGCATCAGATCATCGGCTTCGTCTTCTTCAACAGAAAGATCCGCGTTTCGCGTAATCCGAAACGTGAAACAGTCTTTAACACTCATCCCTGGAAACAGCGCAGCGATGTTGTGAGAAATTACCTGCTCCATCGGAACGCCTACCCAGTGACAGGGCGGCATCTCTTGATTGGACGAGTTGTCTACCAGCTTGATGTCTCTTTGCAGCTGGGTTGGCAGCTTGACAAAACGAGGCAGAACCTTAGGAACTTTCACACGTGCAAAGTGCGATTCTTCATCGTCCTGGATCTCAACCGCTAGATTTAGGCTGAGGTTGGAGATATAGGGAAAGGGGTGGCCAGAATCAACAGCAAGAGGCGTGAGGACAGGAAAAACCTGCTCATTGAAATATCGGTCGAGGTAGTCAGTTTGCGTCGTTGAAAGATCTGCGTAGTTGAGTAAATGAATGCCATCATCAGCCAGCTGTGGGCGCAGCTCATGTTGAAAATAGCTGTGAATTTTTACAAACATAGGACGCAACCGAGCGCTGATATCGCTTAAGTGCTCGATGGGCGTACGCCCATCGGGGGTTCGTTTGTTAACCCCTGCGTCTATTTGCTGCTTGGTAACTGCCACACGCACCATGAAGTATTCGTCCAGGTTGGAGCTGAAAATGGCAAGAAATTTGAGCCTTTCTAATAGCGGCGTGCGTTCATCCATCGCTTCGTGCAGCACACGGCGGTTAAACTCCAGCCAGCTAAGCTCTCGGCTGAGATACCACTGGGCATCTTCTAAGTCGATTTTGTAGGGAATGTCATCATCGTGATGAAGAGTCGTTTTGGTGGATCCTGCTTTAGAAGATCTTGCCTTCCCTTTTCTTGGGGAATCCTTAGAAGCCTTATCGGTAGAAACTTTATGCCCGGAAGGGGTTGCACTCATGACTCTGTTTTCTAATGTTAGCTAGAAAGTTGATTGGCTAAAAGTTAGTTAGCTAAAGGTTAGTCAGCTAAAAGTTAAACGGTCGGTTCTAAACATTTAGGTCCAAAATTTGTGACTGAACGCGCGGAGACGTTAAAAAACATCTTTTTCCTGACCAACCCACCATTCACCCAGCTTCATCAGCTCGGTATGCAGCTCAGCAAGCTGACTGTTAAACGCTTCGGTGGTCATCTCTTGTCGGCGCTCTTTTAGCTTGGCCAGTCTAAGCTGAATGAGCAGCCAGGGCTTACTGATACCATCTGTTGCTTCTATATATTTGGCGAGATCTTCACTGTTCATTCAGCCCTTTTGTACTTCTCTTTACGTACTTTTTCCTTCAGTGCTGATTATATAGGAGCGCTTCAGGAAATGCTTGATCCCTTCGGCATATCTGGAATACGGCCCCTATGGGCGTAGTACTGCATACAAACAAAAGCAACAAAGCAAAGCCCGCCGTCGAAAGGTTCCGGTGGCGGGCTCTGTTTTGTTGAGTTGCTCGTTGCTAAATAACGGTTTTAGCCAACGATAGTATCCTAAGCAACTCAACAGATGCTATGTAAGGAAATGGGTCTTATTTCTTTAGCTCATTTCTTTAGCTCATTTCGCCATTCTTCTAGCTGCTTACCCGCGACATCTCGGCCACCTAGACCAAAGGCGATCGCAATTGCGATGGCGATCGCACCGAGTAAAAGACCGAAGGCTAGGTTCACAATATTCGGGGCAACGCCCATTTGGCCCAGTGCCATCGCACCGACAAAAGCCAAGATAGAAATGCGAGCCGCCTGCGCCAGCATATTAGAAGAGCTACTGCTGCTGGTGTTAATTAAGCGGAACGCCAGATTAGCGATATAGACACCGATACCAAAGATCAACACACCGATTAGGACCTGAGCCGCGATTTCCATGATGGCGCGGACAATCAGAGTGAGCTGATCGAGCTGAAGAATTTCGGTCGCCGTAACTGCGCCGAAGAGAACCACACCCACCAGCACAATCAAACCAATGATTTCAGATGGCGTTTTGCTGTTGGATTCAGGGGTTTGCAGCGTGGTCGCCATGGGGTCTGTGCCAACGCTCGGATCGTAAGCAGAAACGGGAGTTGTCGAAGCGGTCGGGGAAGAAGATCCTGAAATTTCGGGTAGGCCAAGCGCATCCAAAATGCCGTCAAAGCCGGCGCTAGAAAGCAGGCTAGTGACAAGCTCGCCCAGGAATTTACCGATAAAGTAGAAGACGGTGAGAACAACCCCTGCGGCCAAGAGTAGAGGAATAAAGTCGAGGATCTGGTTGAGCATGCTCGTCGCAGGCTCAGAGATCGCGTCAATATCCAACTCGTTCAGCGCTGCGATCGCCGCTGGAATCAGCACCAGAACGTAAACAATCGTGCCAGCTAGCCCAGATAGAGAAAGACCGGGCGTGTTGGGATTGCTAGAAAGGCCCATCTGGGAGCCAAGATTATCAACGCCTGTCGCGGCCAAAAGATTAGTCACAATACCGCGCACAATTTTGGCAACTAGCCAGCCAGCGCCCAAGATAATGCCAGCTAGGATCACCTTAGGAATCGCGGCGAGGAACTGATCAATCAGATTTTGAACAGGCGCCAGTAGACCATTCAGCTCAAGCGCATTAAGAATAGGGGGTAAAAACAGTAAGAAAACGAACCAGTAGAGTGCGTTACCGAGTGTTTCGTGGATTTGAACAGAGTTTTCTCTGGGATCAACGCCCGTATTTTCGGCGAGGCGGTCGTCTAGGTTGAACGTTTCGAGGCCTCTGCTGACCAACGTTTTTACAACCGTTGCGATCGCCCAGGCGACAGCGATCAAGATACCGGCACTAAAGAGTCTAGGCAGGTATTCAAACACTGTATTGAGCAGGTTATTCAGCGGTTCAGAGACAACAGTAAGTTCAAGCGTCTCTAGAATCGCAATCGTTACCAGCAGCATGATCGTCCAAAAGACTGCGCTACCAACCCACTTAGCGGCAGGGACATCTTCGGGAGGGCGACCGGTTACAGAAGAAGCAATTCGGTCATCGATTTTGGTTTTTCTTAGCAGCCCACGAACAACGCTTGCAGCGATATAGGCAACTAGCCCGCCGACGATAAAAATACCGACAGCAGCAATTAATTTCGGCACAAACTCACCGAAGCCATCGCCTAATCCAGACGTCAAACTGTCTTGAATAACTTGTAGAAAGTTTCTTTCTTCGGCAGCGGCCTGCGCAAGGGTTGGAGTTAAACCGCTCCAGGCTAGGTGCATACCCTTCCCTATAGGGGGTATCAGAGGAATCATATTTAATTTCTGTGTGAGAGGTCTAAAGCGTAGCCAGCATCAGCAATCAGCAAGTTTTGCTGATATTTGAGACTAAGAGTACCGCTTAAACGTTGTTTACAGAAAAAAAAGATAAAGATTGCGTCAATTTTTTTACAAAAATGTTTTGGTACATCTATCTTGCGATAGATGTTGTCTGTTTCAGGTCATTCTTCAGCTGAATGCAAGGCGATCGCAAGCATCCGGACAGCTATCAAAATCCACCTTGCAAGGCCAAATTCATGCCACCAAATTCATGCCAAAAGAGCGCTGCGAACAGTCACTTACGCATCGTTCACAGCGCTTTGCATTTCAGTTCACTACTAGCAACTTAAGTGAGCAGCCTAAAAATATTCCATTAGAAATATTTTTAGGCTGGCCATACTCCTCATAACAAGCAAGCAGTTGCAAGGAGCGGATCAACTTTCGCTAGCAGGCTCCGATTCATCAGAATCCGCCAAAGTATCCGCTAAGCTTTCTTCTGAGCTGTCTATCGCTAGCGCCTCTGAGCCTTCTTCTAAGTCAGAGACAACTTGAGCTTCAGCCACTACCTCAGCAACGGCTTCGGCCACGTCTTCAGAGGGCATGTCATTTTCAGCGTCGTCTAAATGCGGAACAAGCGCAACAGCGGCGATCGCATCATCGTCATCCAACCGCTGTAGCTGTACCCCAGTCGCCATCCGAGACTGCACCGAAATAGCATCTACAGCCTGACGCATAATGATCCCACGATTGCTAACAATCATCAGCTCATCCTCAGGCCCAGCAATCCGCAAGGCTACCAGCTCATCTTGCTTCTTGCGAAACTTCATGGCAACGAGCCCCATTCCAGCCCGGTTCTGTAACCGGAAGTTCTTCACAGGCACGCGTTTGCCTAGCCCCCCAGAAGACACTATTAACACCCAAGGCCCCTGATCGGCATCGACGACTTCGTCATCACCCGCATCCGCAGATCCTTCTACCGCCTCCACAACCTGAGAGGGCAAAATGTCCATACTAATTAGCTTATCGCCATCGCGCAAAGACATTGCTCGCACCCCTTTGGTCGGACGACCGAGCGGACGTAGCTGATTATGATCGGTCTTGAAGTGAATGGTCATACCGCGCTGGGAGCCGATCAAAATGCTGTCTTCTTCGCGGGCCATTCGCACCCACCGCAGCTCATCACCCTCTGCTAAAGAAATCGCTATCAAACCGTTCGTCCGAATCCGACTAAAGGCAGAAAGCGCTGTCTTTTTCACATAGCCGCCCTGGGTGAGCATGACCAGGTAATCATCCTCACTAAATTCACTGACACCGACCACAGACGTAACCTTTTCTTCTCTGGGAATCGGCAGCATCTGCACTAGCGGATAGCCTTTGGCCGTACGTGAACTCTCAGGAATTTGATAGGCGCGCAGCGAGTAAGCAACGCCTTTGTCAGTAAAGAAGAGCACATGATCGTGAGTGCAGCAGGTAATGAAGTGCTCAATGCCATCATCATCTTTCATTTTGGTTCCTGACTTGCCCCGAGTCGCCCGATTCTGAGCTTCGAAGGTATCAACCAGCATCCGCTTGATATAGCCCTGCTCAGTCACCAAGATGGCCACCTGCTCGTTAGCGATCAGTGAGATGTCAGACAGGTCATTTTCATCGCCTTTGATAATTGTTCGGCGCTCGTTAGCGTAGGTATCACGAAGCTGAGTCACCTCTTCTCGAATGATGGCCATAATGCGCTCACGCTTGGCCAAGATATCTTCAAGATCGGCAATCTTCTCAGTCAGTGCCTGATGCTCTTGCTCAATTTTTTCCGCTTCTAACGCGGTCAGGCGGCGCAGCTGCATCTGCAAGATCGCATCTGCCTGGGTCGTCGAAAGGCCATAGGACTCTACCAGCTCTTCTTTCGCACTCGCCGCATCCGCCGAACCCCGAATCAGCGAGATCACCGCATCTAAGTTATCGAGCGCAATCAGATAGCCCTGTAGCAGATGGTCGCGCTCTTGTGCTTTGCGCAGCTCGTACCGGGTGCGCCGGGTAATCGTCTCAACGCGAAAGTCGATAAAGACCTGCAAAAAGTCGCGTAGGGTCAGCAGCTGAGGCTCACCGTTCACTAGCCCCAGCATGTTGACACCAAAGTTGTTTTGCAGCGGTGTCTGCTTGTACAAGTTATTGAGCACTACCCGCGGATAGGCATCGCGCTTTAGCTCAATCACAATTCGCATGCCATCTCTGTCGCTCTCATCGCGCAGATCGGAAATGCCTTCTAACCGCCGCTCGTTCACCATATCGGCGATTTTTTCGATCAGCGCCGCCTTGTTAGTTTGATAGGGCAGCTCAGTAATGATGATGGTTTCACGATCAGGGCGGCCTCGATTTTCCTGGGTTTCAATCGTAGCCACGCCGCGCATAGTCACCGAGCCGCGCCCTGTTTCGTAGGCCTCGCGAATGCCCCGACTGCCAATAATCTGCGCACCCGTCGGGAAGTCTGGACCCGGAATGTACTGCATCAGATCCATGCTGGTTAGCTCTGGATTGTCGATCAGCGCAATCGTGCCATCGATCACTTCGCCCAAGTTGTGGGGCGGAATGTTAGTCGCCATGCCAACCGCGATACCAGAGGAGCCATTGATCAGCAGCTGAGGAATTCGCGCTGGCAGCACGATAGGTTCTTGCTGCGATCCGTCAAAGTTATCGGCAAAATCAACGGTTTCCGATTCGATATCTTGCAGCAGGGATGCGCCGGTAAGCGCCTGCAGCCGAGACTCGGTATAACGCATGGCAGCGGGCGGATCGTTATCGATAGAGCCAAAGTTGCCGTGACCGTTGATCAGCGGGTGGCGCATGGAGAAATCTTGAGCCATCCGAACCAGTGCATCGTATACTGCCGTATCGCCGTGAGGGTGGTACTTACCGAGGACTTCACCCACCACGCGGGCGCACTTACGAAACGGTCTGTCGGCGGTGAGTCCTAGCTCGTGCATGGCATACAAAATACGCCGATGAACAGGCTTGAGACCGTCCCTAGCATCTGGGAGGGCTCGGCCTACGATTACGCTCATGGCATATTCGAGGTAAGACCGAGACATCTCATTGCGCAAATCTGTAGGAACGATCCGCTCTTGAGGACTGCTCATATGGAATACTCCAGGAAATTATGGATACAAACTATTGTTCAAAGGCCCGCGTTTCTTTAGCCGCCTTTTGCGGGAGGGCTATGGTTGTACCTTTTTTTGACCAAACGTAAGCTTAATGAGTCTTAACCATACCCGCTGGTATACAGGCGTACAAAACAACCTGAACAGGGTGTATAAAACAGCCTTAATGGCTGTGACAAACAACCTAAAAAAATCTGGACAAAATCATCCAGATTTCAGCGGCGTTGATAGACTGCAAATTAATGCTAAATATGCATAATATTCTATCACAATTTAACCTGTTTTTACGGGGATAAATTGGGCTTTGCAAGCATACTTTGAGCACTCGTCAAACCCTTATGAATTCTCCGTTTCCCGTTTTCTATAGTGCTCTTTTTGCCGGTCATGATACGGGCACAAGACATCCTGAAAATGCGGGTCGATTAACGGCGGTGGTTGACTACTTAAAAACGCTACAGCAGTCATTAACAAAAGAAGCAGAGTGGGCCCAAAATATTCAATGGATTGAACCTTCCAACCGAGCGGTGATAGACCACGTTAAAAAAGTTCATAGTCTGGCCTATGTTGCCAAGCTTGAGCAAGTGGCAACTGCTGGGGGTGGCTATCTCGATAGTGATACGGTGATGAGTCCTAGTAGCTATCAGGTAGGGCTGCTTGCTGTAGCCGCCTGGTTGGATGGAATTGACTGGGTCTGGCAGCATCAGCGTCCAGCTTTTGTACTGGCTCGGCCCCCAGGACACCATGCGGAGTGCGATCGCGCAATGGGCTTTTGCCTATTTTCTAACGCGGCGATCGCAGCCCACTATGCACTTGCTCACCTGGGTGCAAAGCGTGTTGCCATCCTGGATTGGGACGTTCACCACGGCAATGGCACCCAGGCGTTAGTGTTAAACTCACCGCAGCTAGCCTACTGTTCGTTTCATCAATCCCCAGCCTATCCGGGCACAGGGCAAACAGCAGACACCGGACCTTTTCAAAATATTCTGAATTTACCGCTGCCGCCGGGTAGCCAGCTAGCAGACTATCAGCAGCTTTGGACGACTAAAGCCCGACCTTTTTTGTCAAATTTCGGAGCTGATTTATTGATTGTGAGCGCCGGATACGATGCGACTCAGGCCGATCCGCTAGCTGGGATCTGTTTGCATCCTGGTGACTATGGCTGGTTTACTCAAGAGTGTTTGTCACTGACACCGAAGAGCCTGTTCGGATTAGAGGGCGGCTACGACTATACGGCGCTGGCACGGTCTGTAGCAGCGACTATTCGCACGGCCTGTAGCGTTTGAGCAGTCATCGGTATGCTCACAAGGTGGAACATTAACAACCGGTTTTGGGTTCTACTTTTTTTGATTCTACTTTTTTTACTTTGGATTAGAGGAAAGCTGGGTGTTTCGACTCTTTCGTACCTTATTCAACGTCTTCAGACGCTCGCCCAAATCAACCAAAAAGTCTACACCTCCCTCACGGGACACCCTCTTACCTCCAGAGGGTTCTAATCAAAACCGCCACTCAGACAATACAAACAGCACCGCCGGGAAAGACACCATGACGACTCGTTCACCCCAAAGTCAATCGACATCTTTTGAAAATCTGAAGCTTGTACTCAACGTCTTGAGAGCCTATATCGTCACGTTTGGCGAACCGAGTACTGAGCTAGAGATGCGATCGCTAGTAGGGGCCATTGTGGCTAATCTGGCAGCTGTTTCGATCGAAAATAAAGATCTAGAGGCCTTTATAGATAAAGCGATCGCTGCCTATGAAAGCGTGGGTAAGGACGCTTCATTAGTTGACGTCACCTCGCAGCTGCTTGCAGAACAGGTATCGGTATGGCTTAAGGAACAAGAGACGACCGTTAGCAATGTGATCAGCGCTTACCTGCAGCAGTTTGCCCCAGCAGAAACAAACTGGGAATCCGATAAAGTCTTAAGCCTTGTACTAACGGTCATCGCCACGCTCAACGACGGATCGCTCAGCAATTCTGTCGGGCGTGCGCTGATTGAGAAGGTGATCGATAGCTTTGATCTTGAGCAGGCGCTGAGCCGATGGGTGGCCCCTGAATGGATTGCCTTGGCCCAAAAGGTGGCTAGCTACACCGAGAAAGAAGATGTCCAGCTAGAAGTTCAGTCTATTGCCTGGGCTTATTTGCAGCAGTTTCGATCGATTTTGAGCCCGCAGCTGATTGAGCAAATCATGGAGACTGGCCCGCTTAACTTATCGCCGGAGGAGGTGTTCTCTGGCGATCTGGGTGAGTTTTCTGAAATGCTCTACTACAAGTATCAGTTCATTAAATCAGACCCGGTGGTGACGAAATCGCACAAGGCGATCGCAGCCGACGTCCATCAGGCTGTTGAAGACTTTAAAAAACGTAGACCGCCCATCTTCAACGTTACGGAAGGGGTTAAGAAGAACGATTTGGAGATCGGCAGTTCACTTGACAGCGCAACTTGACAGCGCAACTTGATAAATATTATTTGATATTGGTCTAGTCATAACGTCTGAAGGGTGTTAGATTGCTGCGATATTAGGGCACACACAAGTGCGCCAATGATATTGGGTCACACGCACCCACAAGCGTGCGCCCGCAGAGCAACGGTTTAAACATGTTTGACCAAGCGCTCATTCCATAGCCTGACCAGATAAAGGGGCAGCTTTTTTATGGTGGCGTAAGCTATGGAACTAGAAAGCCGATATTTGATGTTTCGCTAACGATCCTTACAGGTTGAAAAATGGCCTTTTTTGAGAACTTTACTTCTGTTATTCGAGACAAGTGGTTGGATTATTTCCGCGCCAACCGTACCTGGCTAGAAGTACAGATGGCCACGACCTCTGTACGCACGCCAGAAGGCGGTCGCCGTCCCTCTTCATTTTTAATTCTAGGTGTTGTCAACGCCCTAGAGCCTAAACTTTCTAACCTAATGGTGCCGTTTTACCAGCTCAACTCTGATGAAGACGCGCTCATTGATGTACTGGGATTGAACTTTGATCCTGAAGCAGTTTTGGACAATGGTGAAGTCGGCAAAACGATTGATGCGTCTCCCGATGGCGATACACCCCTACTCGGCAGCGAGCCCTCTCTCGATAAAGACGTTGACGGCTGGCCACCAACTTAATTTTAGCTAATTTATCAGCCCGTTTATCAGCTCGCTATGTTCTAGCCCGTAGGCGACTCACGGCCAACTTACGGCGCACTCGCTGTCAGCGAATAGAGGCTGTCTCATCTCGGCATAGCCCGTGATACGATTGTTTGGCAATTTATGTATACAGCGGAGATAGTCATGGTAGATCGTCCTATTAAGAAGAGCGATCGCGAAGCGGCTCAGCAATCTACAGAAGGTCAGTCAACAGAGAGCAAACCCGCTGCGAAAAGCAATGTTCCTCCGCCGATTAAGAAAGCCGATCGTAAAGATAAGGGCGCTAGCAGTGAGGGTGGCGATCGCCGAGACGATCGTGGCCGTGGTGGGAAAGGCCGTGGGAAGGGTCGCGGTCGCGGTAAGGACGACGCACCCAGAACCCCCATGAATCCGGCGCTTATGCGGGGCCCCAAACCGACCAAAAAAGTAGAAGTCCCAGAAGAAGCTCCAGAAGAAACTGTTGAAGAAGGCGCTGCTGAAACAACTGTAGAAGGCGCTGTCGAAAGTACAGAAGGCGCTGCTGAAGTAGCGGCAAGTGCTGATACGCTCGAGGCAGCAACTGAAGCTTCCGCAGATACTGAAACGGCGGCTGAGTAAACAGCGTTAGTCAGTTAGAAAGTAGCCAACACCCCTACGTCCTTTCAACCAACATTCTCTGAATAATCAAATCAGAAAAGGTCGCTTTATTAGCGGCCTTTCTTGTGGCAATTTGTCGCGGCTCTTTTCTAATTAAGTCTGCCCAAAGAACACAGCTCAAAAATATAGAAAGGCAGAAAACATAGAAAGGCAGAAAACATAGAAAGGCAAAAAAATTCCCCAGGACTCAAAGAGCCGCTAGGGAATTGTCAGGGTGCATCTACCAACTAACTATTCCCACATAAGCGGTATGGTCAGGACAAAAGTGGAGCATAAGGCAGATTTTGTCGTGATAAAAAGGCTACTGGAACAAGGCGGTGGAAGAAAGACAAAAAAATCCCTGGCAGCCGACAAAAAGAGGGCATGGCCAGGGAACATCAGGGTGCATCTACCAGCTATTACTACCCACCTGATAGGGGTAAGTCAGGATACTTTTATCGAATACAGGTTACGAATGAACCTTTTTCTCACTTATTTTTTTGGCACTGTAAATATACAAACCGCCATTTGCACTAAGGTAGACTTACCTTTGTTCAAACAGCTTTTTGAATAGCCTGCTCAGCCTGCTCCAGATCGGCAGAGCGCTCCTAACCCTATTCAGCTGACTTTATTGCTTTATTGGCGCATCGTTGTGAAGAGATCCTTTCTGTTTGTTGTACTGCTGCTCGGTAGTTTATCTGGGCTAGTAGGCTGCTCACCAAAGTCAGTAGACCCAAACGCGCAGAACTCACAGGCAGAGGCTGTTGACCTAGAAGCTTCGGTGCTTAAGCTGCTGTACAGTCGCATTCCTACAACGCTCAACCCGCATCTGGCCAATGGGTTTCAAGATTTTGAAGCCTCTCGCATTGTGTATGAACCGCTGGCCACATACGAGGCAGACGGACAGATGGTACCGGTGCTCGCAGAGCTAGTGCCCACACCAGAGAATGGCGGCATAGCAGAAGACGGCCGCTCGGTTACCTGGAAACTAAAGCCCGACGTGCGCTGGTCTGATGGGAAACCGTTTACGGCAGAAGACGTTGCCTTTACTTACGAGTTTGTCAGCAATCGGCAGGTCGCAGCCGTAACCGAAAAGTATTATGAGGCGATTCAAAAGGTTGAGGTGATTGACCCGCTCACCGTCAAAATCACCTTTAAAGAACCTAACCCCTCTTGGGCGCTGCCTTTCACTGGGCAGAACGGCATGATCTTACCGAAGCATGTCTTTTCTGAGTTTCCAGGTGCTAGCGCCCGGCAAGCGCCAGCTAACTTACAGCCTATTGGCACCGGGCCTTACCGCTTCATCACCTTTGATGATGGGATTTGGACGTTCGCGGCTAACGAGCAGTTTCGAAACGGAACGCCAGCGTTTGATCTCGTTGAGCTTGAAGGTGGTGTAACCCCTTATGTCGCAGCGCGACGTGTGCTACGCGATGGAGATGCTGACTTTGTGCACAATTTGCAGCTCAGCATTGAAGATCGAGTGGAACTTGCTGCAGGCGGAGCCGGCCGAGTGGTCGCCACTTTTGGATCGTATGTCGAGCGAATTATGCTCAATCCGACCGATCCTGACAAGGTGACGAAAGAAGGTGAGCGTTCTAGCCTAGACAATCCACATCCTTTCTTAAGCGATATAGAGGTGCGCCGAGCTGTAAACTATGCGATTGATCGAGAGGCGATCACAGACGATATCTACGGCAACGCTGGTCAACTCACCAATCAGCTACTGCCCTATCCTACTGAGTACACTAATCCTGCGATTGAATATCGCCACGATCCAGAGCAGGCAAAAGCTCTACTCGATAAAGCGGGATGGATTGATAGTAACAATAACGGCGTTCGCGACAAAGGTGGCGTAGAGATGCGCATGGTATTTCAAACCCCGATCAATCCCGTTCGTCAGCAAACGCAGTCGATGGTGAAAGCAGATCTAGAAGCCGTGGGTATTGACGTAGATATTCGCCGGGTAATTGTTGACGATTTCTTTTCTGCCGATCCGCAGCAAACTCGCAGTATCAATCACTTCTACGCAGACATGCAGGAATACAACGCGGGCAGTGACACCCCCGACCCAGCTATCTACATGAGCTGGTGGCTGTGCGACGAAATTGCCTCTAAAGCAAACAACTGGCAAAAGCCTAACAACGCTCGCTATTGCAACGAAGAGTATGACAAGGTGTGGGAGCAGGCAAGCAAGGAAATCGATCCCGACCAACGAGCAGCGTTGTTTCAGCGCCTCAATACTATTTTGATGGAAGATGTAGCCGTCATTCCGCTGGTGAGAAGGGCAGTGACGAATGGAGTTAGCGATCGCATCGCAGGTGTAGACCCTACCCCTTGGGACGCCAGCACTTGGGATATCGCTACCTGGACACTTGCTAACCAGCCAGCAAACGACGAGGCTGAGTCTGAATCCGTACCGACTGAGCCGACTGAGCCGACTGAGCCCACCGAGTCCACTGAGTCTACTGAGCAGCCTTCAGCACCAGAAGAAGAAACAGGGAACAGCGACCCCAACGAAACAGAACTAAACGAAGAAAGAGAAGACAGCACGCCTGAAGAATCGGATAACTAAAACGACAAAGCGAGAAGGCCTGATAGACCTCTCTCGCTTTGTTGTTGAAAAATTCAACGGTTTCAGAAGTTAGCTAATCGTTGAACTAGCTAACTTCTGCTTCTACATCAATGACATCACCAGTATCAGCCACTGTTGTATTGTCTTCTTTCTTTTCTTTTTTTAAGTAGTCCATGGCTAGAGAAGATAGCTCAGTGACCAGCAGCGTTGCCAATATACCGTCATCCAGCCAGCCAACAATGGGAATAAGGTCCGGAGAAATATCAAATGGGCTCACCAGATAGAAAGCGGTGGCCAAAATGATTGCCCACCGCCACTTAGGATGACGCAAGGCACCGCGATACCAGGTGTAGAAGGACTCGATCAAGTTATTGTTGTTATTCATGAGGGCTGTCTCTTTTGAGTAAAAGCAGTTAGGAAGGTTCTACACAGCTAGGGAGAAAAAAGACTTTTCACGTTACTCTTATTCACCCCATCTTTTTCAGATGTTGCGCTTAATTTTTTCTCTTTATTTTTTTCTTTTAGAGCAAAGGTGAGAAGAGTGAGAGAAGCACCTCCGAAGCACATACTTACTATCTCAACCCTAGCGGTTTATTGCGAGTGGTGATATCCCTCCATGGCATGAAAAAGCCTGATTCTCAGCCATCAGCCTACCGAAAAACCCACAACCCCAAAACAGCCTCAAAAAGCAGCTACTCTCGCTTTTGCCAAGGCCACTTAATCCCAGCGCCCAGTTTGGTCCCCATTTCAGTTTTTGCTGAAAAGATAAGATAGGCCACCAGCAGGGCAACGCTACCAATAAAGAGCCAAAGGTCCTGACTCATGCGGGAACCTCTACAACTTCGCTACCCGCTAGGCCAAAGGCTGAATGAACCACGTTCAAGGCCTCTATTCCCTTATCTTCTTGAACAACACAGCTAATTTTTATCTCAGAGGTGGCAATCATTTGAATGTTGATACCGGCCTCTGAGAGCGACTGAAACATCACAGCGGCAATACCGGGCCGATGGATCATACCGATACCAACAACGCTGACTTTTGCGATCGCTTTATTCACCAGCACCGCCCCACAGCCCAGCTCCGAAGCCGCCGCCTGCAGAACATCTCGCGCTAAGGTAGCATCGGCCTGCGCCACCGTACAGGCAATATCTCGGGTCATTTTATCGTTGTGTAATCGACTGCGCTGCGACTGAATGATCATATCGACACTAATGCCGCGATCAGCCAAAATCTGAAAGATCCGCGCGGCCAGACCTGGCTCATCAGGCACGTAGCGAATCGCTAGCTGGGCTTGCTCCAAATCTAGGGCCGCGCCTCTGACAGAAGGCGTATCGGGCGCTTTAAACACTTTGGATTGGTCGAGTCGAGCAGGAGAACTGGTGACATCAAAATGCTGACAGAGGGTGGCGATCGCTCTATTCCCGTCTGTTTCAGCCACCGTGCAGCTCACTTTCACCTCGGACGTAGAAATCATTTGAATATTTACCCCCGCTGCTGCTAGCGCAGAGAACATTCCCGCCGCGACCCCGGGGCGACCGATCATACCGGCCCCAGCAATACTAATTTTGGCAATGTTGCCAGACGTTTGAACTTCGGCTTCATCTGCAGCAGTGGGCTGAGTACGCAAGGCCGGAGCAATATGCTCTACGACGCTTTCTGCTTGTGTCAGGGTGTGCGATCGCACCGTAAAGGCAATATCATTCGAATTGCCCTCATGAATAGACTGAATGATCAAATCCACATTCAGTGCCTGCGTCGCCAGTTCACCAAACAGCTGCG
The DNA here is from genome assembly GCA_937911865.1 of uncultured Synechococcus sp. GTDB lineage: Bacteria > Cyanobacteriota > Cyanobacteriia > Phormidesmidales > Phormidesmidaceae > Phormidesmis. The sequence continues at coordinate 25,293 of CALDSK010000174.1, read as the reverse complement.
CTGCCACCCCTGGCCGATCCGGCACCCGCAGCAAAGCTACCTTCGCTTGATCCACATCAAACTCCACTGCATCTACCGGGTTAGCAATCTCCAACCCTTCTAAAGGCCGAGGATGGGGCTCTGGCGAGGTCACTCTTGTGCCAGGTTCATCGGTCCAGCTAGAGCGCACCACCAGCGTAATGCCATAGTTACGCGCAATCTCTACCGCCCGAGGATGCAGCACGCTTGCCCCCAAACTGGCCAGCTCTAGCATTTCATCACAGGTAATTTCGTCCATCAGCCGTGCATTGGGTACCACCCGCGGATCCGAAGTTAAAATTCCTGACACATCAGTATAGATCTCGCACTTCTCGGCCTGCATCGCGGCCGCCAAAGCCACTGCTGAGGTATCCGAGCCCCCTCGGCCTAACGTGGTAATTTCCACATCTTCACCCTGCTCCCAGCTACCGCTGATGCCCTGAAAGCCAGCAACGACAATCACTTTACCCTCGGCCAAATGCCGCTCCAGGCGGGCTGTCTTAATATTCAAAATACGCGCCCGCGTGTGGTCGGCTTCTGTCACGATACCGACTTGGGCACCGGTCAAAGAAATCGCCGCCTGTCCCCGCTCGTGCAGCGCCATACTCAGCAGGGCAATGGTCACCTGCTCCCCGGTCGAGAGCAGCATATCCATTTCTCGCCGGCTAGGATTGCTCGAAATATCGTTCGCGAGGCCCACCAAAACATCGGTGCTCTTACCCATTGCAGAAACAACGACAATCACCGAGTTGCCAGCCTGTACAGCGTGATGAATTCGCTCTGCAACCGCCTGAATTCGCTCTACACTTCCTACCGAAGTGCCGCCATACTTTTGAACAATTAACCCCACAGTTTATTCCCTCACGCTCACACTTTTAATGACACCATCACCACACAGCATTTGTTGCCAACTTTACAATTTCGTAGCTTTAGTAAATTATCCAGCAGAAAGGACGCGATTGTACGGGAGCGATCAACATTCAGCCATCGGCAAAGTTAGGTCTAATTACTCAGTATTTTCATCGTAGAAATAGAAACCGTTGGGAACAGTAAACACGGCCACTGTTAAGCCTTCCACTGAGTTGAGTCAGCCTGCGAGGCTACATGGGATATAACAATTTCCGATGAAGTCATGAGCAGGTGGTGGCAAAAATTGTCCACTAGAGATATAAACTTTAATTAAGTTAAAAATTTTGGTTGCTTGCTATGACAGCAGTTTTACAGAACCGCCCCGTCTCCACTCCAGCACCGACTGCGAAAAAGGTGCCCCATCACGTTGTGATTGTCGGCGGTGGTTTCGGCGGTCTGTATGCAGCTAAGGCGCTAGGTAATGCCAACGTTCAAGTCACCCTGATTGACAAGCGCAACTTTCATCTGTTCCAGCCGTTGCTGTATCAGGTTGCTACTGGCGGACTCTCAGCCGGTGATATTTCATCCCCCTTACGCGCTGTTCTTAGTAAGCAAAAGAATGTCCGCGTACTGATGGGTGAAGTTGTCGGCATTGAGTCAGACGATAAGCACGTCAGGCTGAAAAACGGCGAAACCGTTAGCTACGACACGCTGATTATGGCGACTGGGTCTAGCCATCACTACTTTGGAAAGGATGAGTGGTCAGATATCGCTCCCGGCATGAAAACCATTGAAGATGCGCTGGAAGTGCGTCGTCGAATTTTCCTCGCGTTTGAAGCCGCTGAGCAAGAAAGCGACCCGGCTCGGCGTGAAGCCCTTTTAACTTTCTTCATCGTGGGCGGTGGCCCAACGGGTGTAGAGCTAGCAGGTGCCCTGGCAGAGCTTGCTTACGAAACCCTTCGAGAAGACTTTCGCAGCATTAACCCAGGTGAGACAAAGGTCGTTTTGCTCGAAGGAATGGATAGAGTACTGCCACCTTACCCTGGCGACCTATCCGTAGCAGCGAAGAAGTCGCTTGAAAAGCTGGGCGTAGAGGTTCGCACCAATACGCTGGTAACCAATATTGAAGGCGATACTGTCACCCTCAAAAGTGGCGATATCGAGGAGCAAGTTCAGGCGTTTACTGTGCTGTGGGCAGCGGGGATTAAGGCATCGCCAATGGGTAAGGCGATCGCACAGCAAACAGGCGCAGAACTAGACCGGATTGGCCGAGTCATTGTAGAGGCGGACCTGAGCGTGCCGGGCTGCCCTAACATCTTTATTGCGGGCGATTTGGCCCACTACGCACACAGAACCGAGAACCCTTTACCGGGCACAGCAGCAACGGCTATGCAGCAAGGTGAATACCTCGCTAGCTCTATTAAGAAGCGCCTAGCGAATAAGACCGTTGGCGCGTTTGAATATAAGGACAACGGCACCATGGCGGTCATCGGCCGCAACGAAGCGGTTGCTGATCTGGGCTTTACCAAACTATCCGGCTTTCCGGCCTGGATCATCTGGATCTTTGTTCATATCTACTTCTTAATTGAATTCGATAACAAGCTTCTAGTCATGCTTCAGTGGGGCTGGCATTACTTCACCAGTCAGCGCGGCGCTCGCTTGATTACTGGAGATGACTCTATTCCAGCACTTTCTGCCCTAGTAATCGATGAGATGACCATGGGTGAACAGGTAAGAGGTGAGCAGGCAAGAACAGAATCAACAAAGATGGTAGATGCCTAACTGCTGACTCATAGCTGCTACAGAGCAAACAGAAACAAAGAAAACAGAAACAGAGCAAAAAATTGGGCCGAGCGTCAATATACGTTCGGCCCTCTCTATTAAGGTAGTGTCTTGAAGCTGTAAGGCGCTGAAGGTTCGCAGCGCTGCGGTTCGCTCAAGCGAAAAATATCTTAAGCGAGAGAAGCGTGCTAGTACCAGGCAGTAGAGCGCTTAGAATACGCATAGCCAGTGTAGGGTTGAACACCGGTTGCTGGATATGCGTCGTCGTGTGGGCTAAAAATTCTATACACGGCTTCTGCAAGAAAGGTAAAAGCACTACGCACTAACGTCATGGCCTCGGTCTCCTAAAATTTCAGAGTATTGGATAGCTTGTTTCAAGCTCAGTCTTTAGCGCAATCTTATGGCCTTGGAATAATTAGGAAAGGCCCCGTGACTGCCGGTTATTGATACTTTTATCTTAGAAGCTCAGCCAGATAAGAAAGAGTCTCACGGGAATTCTTTACGACTCTTCAAGCTGTGATACATATCACGAAACAAACAGTGGTATGGCCAATGTCTTAAGCAACCAGGCAAAGGCTGTAGCCATACCGCGAATCACTTGTCATGCGGAAGATACACGAAAAAACCTATGAAGAAAACCATAGTCAAACTTTTGTCCGCATTGGGTATTACGCTAGTAGCTTTAGTAATAGGCACCGGTGGATATTATCTCTATCGCATGGCTTTACGCCCTGAGAGAACTGCGCAAACCAAGACACTCTTCGAAGGCATCACTTACGAAAGATATGTGCGCGATCGCCCCCGCAAGCTTCTCTTTCACGTCATTACCGTCGATCTCACCGCACCTGGCATTGATTTCTTAGTGACCCCACCTGCACCGACAGACGGCTACAAACTCTCTGCCGACACCGTACCCGGATTCTTGTCTAAACAGGGTGTCCAGGTCGCGATTAACGGCAGCTACTTTGCACCTCATCAGGTAGTTTCACCGTTTCACTACTATCCGCATGTAGGCGATGGCGTGCGTTCTCTGGGTGTCGCAATCTCTAATGGAGACCGCTACTCAGATGCCAAAGGCGGCTGGGCGGCGCTGTGCGTTATCTCTAATCAGGACATTCGCATTACGAAAAACGATTGCCCACCTGAGACCAGACAGGGCATTGCAGGAGATGTTCAATTTGTTAAAGACGGCCAGCTGTACGACGGATTAGCGATTCTAAAAAATTCTACAGAGCGGTATCCCAGAAGTGCGATCGCCATTAATGCAGACAATACAAAGCTATTTATGGTTGCCCTAGATGGGAGACAGCCAGGCTATAGCGAAGGCGTCAGTCTAACTGAACTGGCCGACATTATGATTGAACTAGGAGCCGATAGCGCTCTAAACTTTGACGGTGGCGGTTCTACCACGCTTGCAGCTAGTGACCCGACCGGCCGCCCAATTCTATTGAATGCACCTTTTCAAGCGCGGGTGCCCATGAACCTTAGGCCCGTTGCCAATCATTTCGGCGTCTTCGCCAGACCGCTTACATCGGATTGATAGCATCGAATCAATAGCATCGGATTGATAGCATCGAATCAACTGCAAAAGAGCGCAAAGGCAGCGCGAGTGAAGAACAAGCGGGCAGTGACAGGAGACGCGAAAGGTAAAAAGAGAAACCCATGAAAGCAGGAAAAGTCTATCTACTAGGAGCAGGACCCGGAAATATTGGCTACCTGACTGTAGCCGGGCAGCGGATGCTCAATCGGGCAGACGCGCTGGTGTACGACGCGCTGATAGATAGTGCTCTCCTGCAAGAGATCTCGACTGAGTGCGAACAGTGGCATGTCGGCAAAAGAGGCGGACAGCCCAGCACACCCCAAGCAGACATTAACCAGCTGCTCGTAAGGCTGTGTAAAGCAGGGAAGCAGGTCGTTCGGCTAAAGGCAGGCGATCCTTTTATCTTTGGGCGTGTCACGGCTGAAATCCAGGCTCTTCAGGCAGAAAACTGTGATTTTGAAGTTGTACCAGGGCTCTCTTCAGCGCTAGTGGCCCCTTTGCTAGCAGGCGTTCCTTTGACAGATCCGGTCTTGAGTCGCGGGTTTGGTGTGTTTACTGCGCACGACCTGAATGCCCTCGATTGGGAGGCATTGGCACGGCTAGAAACACTTGTGCTGTTAATGGGGAGTAGGCAGTTAAGAGATATTTGCGATCGCCTACTTCATCAGGGCAAGCGCGCTGAGACCCCTATGCTAGTTGTTCGATGGGCCGGGCAACCACAGCAAAAGATCTGGGCAGGAACGCTGCTTAGCATGGCTCAGATTGTAGATAAAACCAAGCTTTCTCCCTGCATTATTGTGATTGGAGAAGTCGTTGGGCTAAGAAAGTACATCGCGGCCTCAAAGCCTCCAATACTGCCGCTAGCGGGAAAAACGATCGTTGTTACTCGGGCCGCGAGTCAGGCCAGCGAGTTTAGCCAAATGCTGATGGATAAGGGGGCCAGTGTCATTGATTTACCCGCTTTGGACATTCGTCCACCGATAGACTGGAACCCGGTTGACAGTGCGATCGCAGCGATTGGAACCTTTCACTGGCTGATCCTCACTTCACCCAACGCCGTCAACTACTTCCTCGACCGGCTACTGCATCAAGGCAAAGACCATCGGGCCTTGTCTCATCTAAAAATTGCAGTCGTCGGTAGAAAAACCAACAATTTTTTGAATCAGCGAGGTCTTATCGCCGATTTTATACCGCCGACCTTTGTAGCAGACGCTCTTGTAGAGCACTTTCCAGAAGATCCGACAGGTCAAAAGCTGTTGTTTCCTCGCGTCGAAAGCGGTGGACGAGATATTTTAGTCAAAGCAATGACGGCAAAAGGCGCACAGGTCACAGAAGTCGCGGCCTACGAATCGGCCTGTCCAGATCGGCTACCACCCGCTGCAAAGCAGGTATTGACAGACAAAACCGCTGACATTCTTACCTTTGCTAGCTCTAAAACGGTCCGTCACTTTGCCAAGCTGATGGAACAAACCTTTGGTGAAAATTGGCTGTCACAGGTAAAAGATATTGATGTGGCTTCTATCGGTCCGCAAACCTCTAGAGACTGCCGCGAACTGCTGGGCAAAGTCACGTTTGAAGCCGAAGAACATACCTTAGATGGACTCACTAAAGGGCTAGCAGCATGGGCACGAGCGTAACGCAACAGCGGATTATTGGCTTAACAGGTGGGATTGCAACGGGGAAAAGTACCGTTTCAGAGTATCTTGCAACTGCGCACAACTTGCCCATCTTAGATGCGGATGTTTATGCCAGGCAAGCAGTGGAAAAAGGCAGCCAGATTTTAGCTGCGATCGCCCAGCGCTACGGTCCCAATATCTTACTCAAAGAGGGCACACTTAACCGCTCAGCACTCGGCGACATCATCTTTAGCGATGCGACCGAAAAGACCTGGGTAGAACAGCAAATTCATCCCTTTGTCCGCGCGAAATTCTCTCAAATAACCAGCACATTTTCACCAGAGCAGACGCTAGTTTACGCTATCCCACTACTTTTCGAAGCTAATCTCACATATTTAGTCACCGAAACCTGGGTTGTCTTTTGCACGCCAGAGCAGCAAAAGCAGCGTCTTATGGCTCGCAATGCTCTCACAGCAGACGCTGCGAACTCTCGCATTAATTCGCAGCTAGATATCAAAGAGAAATGTCGCCAGGCCACGCACGTCATTAACAACACAACAACGCTCGACAGTCTGTTTGCTCAAGTAGACAGACTACTTCACAGAAAACAGACTTTGCATCCGCTATTTACGCCAAACGGCCAGTAAAGCAGCTGGATCAGTGCATTGCGTAGCCGAGAAATAGCAGCGATCGCTACAGCTATGTAAAAATCTCAAAAGCGGCTGTGCACGCTCATCTGCAAGCATGTCTACCGGCACGCAGACAGCACCGACGCCGTGAGCAGACAACAAATTATAAGATTGTTCTATAAACAATCTTTCTCTAGCTGGCTGATGACGGGCAGACTTACCGTCAGCGGTTGAGTACTGGTGGGTATATAGCTCACTTCGAGAGAGGTAGTCAGACACACACACATACCGATCCTGATAGTCAAACCAGGCAGCAGCAACCGCAGGATCGGCCTTCGACAAAGCTTGTTTTGATGTTTTCAGCGTTCTTTCGCTCAGGCCATTTTGTTGAGCCAAGTCTGGATACCGACAGATAAATTCTGACACTGTCGGTTTAAAGGTGTGCCACGGCGGCAGGCAGGCTACAACATCGAAGCCGCCTCGGTTAATGATGGCATTAAAGTGATAGCCCCAATGAAAAGGGCCTAGTGACTTAATATCTGACAGCGTTAACGGACGACGATGAGGCTTATCTGCTATCTGCGTTTCACGGTATCGAACGCCCAGCTGCTGACTCATATGGCTAAGCATCAACAGATCTAGCTTGTGCTGCGCTTTGCTATCTAGCGTCAAAATCTCTTCACGCAGCAGGGCCGCTCTAGCGTAGGCTGGAACGCTATGTGCTTTGGCAAGTACCTGCGATCGCGACTGATAGTGCTCTAACGCAATATTCTTTTCACGCAAAATCGTCTGATAGCTATCTGCGGCCAACGGCTGCAACAGGTTCCCTTGTAAAACACTGCTTGCACTGCCTGCACCAGCCTGATTCACCTGATCAAAGCGTTCTTCATCTACAGAAATAAAGCCAACTAGCGCGTTCCCGGGCATCACATTGAACTCTAAATCTATCAGCGGCTCAATCTCTTCTACTCGCTGCGCGGTTGCAACCAAATGCAATAACAGCTGAAAATGCGTAGATTCAGCCATTTCAGTAGAAGGAGCAACGCCATAAAGCGTATTCTTCAAAATGCGTTCTTGAATATTCTTTAAAACAATGCCTGTTCGGTCCGCAGAGCGTCCTTCTGAATGCGCAGATAGTGCTGAGTGCCATAGCTTTAGCTGCGCATCTTGATTCTGTTGAATGTAGCCTGTTAACAGACCAAAAATCTCCGTTAATCGCTGATGAAAAACAACCAGCAGGCCACCGCTGCCGCAGTAAGGGTCAAGGATTCGCAGCTCAGGCAAAATTTCTTGTATTAAGCGCCGGCAGACTTGAGCGTTTGCATTAAACAGCAAATCGTTAAGAGTTTTCTCTTGCGGCGCGATCGCAACTGGAGGTGCAAACGAATCCCAGTCCCCAGCAGACCTTTGTTTGTCACGGCGACGAGACTGGCTAAATAGGTCTAGGCGATCGAGCAGCAGCTGGTCCAGCGTCTGCGCGCAAATTGATAACCCTAATGACGATAGATCAACCTTTACCGGCGCGATTCCATCTCGCCTTCGCCAGTACTGCTCTAGCCAAAATCCTATATCGCTAGCCAACCAGGGATTTAGTATCCCTGTATTTGTCTGCTCACTGAGCCAACCCAGCACATTTTCAAAAGCATAATCTTCAACCGTTACGCTATACAGCTCTTCCAAACGATGCTTTTGAAATAGCTGTCCGATGAAGGGAACCTCACCAACCTGCTGCTGCAAAGCTAAAGGCCGCTCCAGAGTAGGCAACGCTAAACTGCGATATAGCGGCTGCAAACAGGTCTTAAAAAAAAGATTCTCGCCCTGACTTGCAGCCTCACCAAACCGCGTTTGCAAGTACCAATTCTCTCCATTGAGCCAACCTTTGTGTTGAAGCTGCTGTAAAAGAATCAGCCGCTGCAACGTCAACACACTGTAGATTTGGCGATCTGCGATACGCTCAATGCCACTAATCGCCTGCTCAATTTCAGCGATAAGCGAGCTAAAGGTTTCGTCACGAAAGCTTTCACACGAGACGACTGGAAACAGGCTCGGAGAAGTGCCTGAAGGTGAATCTAGCAGCCGACGCAGCCGAAAGAGCCATAGCGCTAACGGCTGGCCCGCAACATACAGAGCGCTTTGCCAGGGAGACTGACACCATAGACTACGACTTCGGTCAGCCGCCGAAAAAATGATTAGATGATGGGCTGTCTGTGTGCTTGGCTTAGGAATACTTGGATCAGGAGTACTTGGCTTAGGAATACTTGGATCAGAACCGATAGATCGAGTCTCAGATGGAGCAGAGTTGTTAGAGAGGGCCGTGTAGATCTGATGACGGAGCATCGGTGTAAACCGTGTTTTGGCCGATAGGGGGACCTGCCAAACAATCACACCGTCACGTTCTGCAATTGGCAGACACTGCTGATTAAAATGCTGCTGAACGCTCAACAAAGCTGAAGCAGGCTGCCAGCCTAAAGACTGAGTAAATAGCTCGCTGAGCTGATGCGATCGCAGCTGTTCACCCGCAATCTCAAAGTCGATCTCTCCCAAAACATCTCTCCCAGCTCAGCGTTGTATCGCTATACGCCTATGCATCTGCGCTGACGGTACTGGCAGGACTCGCTGGATGGGCGATCGCATACGCCTTAAACCGGTCCAAATCTGCCTGTAGCGTTGAGGTTACCACCCGATCTACAAAAGAGCTACTCATCATCAGTCGTGCCAAAACAGACGGCAGTGCGTAAGAAATACTCATCTTCACTGTGCTGCCGCCGCTTTTATGGCCGTAGAAACGGATAGCCCCGCGATTGGGTAAACCATCTACCGATTCCCACTGAATAATTTGCTGCGGTACCACCTTTACAATCCGCGACAGCCAGGAAAATGACATGCCTGCGGTCTCTAGTTTCCAGCGAGAGAGCTGAGGATTGTCTTCTAGCACTTCAACCGAACTGATCCACTTCATCCAATTTGGCATCTGCTCCAGGTCAGACCACAGCTGCCACACCTCTTCCACAGGCGTATCTACATCGACATGGACGGTATGCTCTAGCCACTCTGCCATAAGAAAATGTGAAATGAGGACGCTGTACCTATTTTACCGCTCATTCTACGGAGAGCATCGGGAAACCGTGCTAAAGATATTCCAGACGCTTCGCTACCAGCCGGTTTGTAGCAAGGTTTCTTATGAGAGCGTTTCTACAGGTGTGCGGTTGGTATCGTAGTCACGTAGTGTTGTGAACGTAATGTTCTAGTCTTGAATGTCTGTTTTATACGTCAGTCCTGTAGGCCAAGATAGCAATGAAGGCAGCGCTAACTTCCCGCTGGCTACGATTACGCATGCACTGAAGCAGGCTCGCCCAGGCAATATTGTGCAGCTTGCCCCCGGCCTCTACAAGTCAGCAGAAGACTTTCCACTCAATGTCCCAGCTGGGGTCACGGTGGCTGGCGATGCTACCCGCGCAGCCACCATTCAGGGCAGCGGTGTAGTAGGCACCGAGGGCGGGCAAAGAAATACAGCCGTTGTACTGGGCGATCGCGCTCAGCTGCGCGAGGTCACCGTGACTAATCCTGAAGGCATTGGCATCGTCACTAAAGAAGGCGCTGCAATCGTCATTCGTAATCGGGTATTGGGCTGCCAGGAACACGGCGCGCTCATTATGGGCACCGCTCAGCCTTTTTTCTCTGAGAATGAATTTGACAGCAATGGCCTCAGCGGTCTGGCTATGGTTGATAAGGCCAAAGGGGAAATTAGACAAAACCAGTTCAAGCGTTCAGGTGATGGCATTGCCATCAGAGCGCAATGTGCACCTTTGGTCATCAATAACCAGTTCTTAGAAAATCGCTGTGGCATTTTGGTCACTGACTATGCTCGGCCTGTTCTACGGCAAAATCAGGCCAAAAGCAGTCAAGGAACCGGACTGTGGACGCAAGATAGAGCCCAACCCGATATCGGGCGACCTCAAGATTTAGGCGGCAACTGGTTGGAAGGCAAAACCTACGATGTCCGTAACGATGCAACCTTGCCTATCGCCACCGCTGGTAACCAAATCACACCGACCAAAGTAAAAGGCCAGATAGCCTACCTTCCCAGCGAAATTCCGGATGAAGCCGCTGTTCCCAGCGTCTTGCTAGGCAACGTGGAACCCACGCCTTTACCCGCCCCCGCCTCAGAATCTGAACCTAAAAACACCCTCAGCCTGGATAGTCGATTCAATGACCTAGTCGGCCACTGGTCGGCCCCCTTTGTCGAAACGCTAGCCGAAAAAGGGCTAGTCAAAGGATTCCTCAACGGTACCTTCAAGCCCGACACTCAAGTCACCCGAGCCCAGTTCGCGGCGCTGATTGCTGCCGCGTTTCCTGACATCGAAGCGAAGCGTTCTGGCAAGGTATTTCCCGATGTTGCCAGAGATTTCTGGGCTGCTAAGGCTATCCGTCAGGCCCAAACCAAAGGGTTCATATCTGGCTTTCCCGATGGGTCTTTTCGGCCCAACGCACCCATGACCCGAGTGCAGGCTATTGTTGCGCTCGTTAGTGGGCTCCAGCTCAAAGACGGTCGATCAGAGGCCTTGCTGGTGTACACCGACAGAGCCCAGGTCCCTAGCTACGCTATCGAGCCAGTGGCGGCTGCCACCGAAAAGCAGCTGGTTGTGAACTACCCTGACCCTGGCACACTACGTCCGCTCATTCCCATCACCCGCGCAGAAACCACCGCTTTTGTTCACCAGGCGCTAGTTGCGGTCAACAAAACCCCTCGTATCGTCTCTCCCTTCATCCCCGATGCGGACACCGCCAGCTTTACCGATCTTTCCAGCCGCCACTGGGCAACCGACTACATTGAACCACTCGTGCAGCAGGGCTGGCTCAGCGGCTTTCGCGATGGGTCATTCCGCCCCGACTCGCCGATGACTCGCGCTCAGTTTGCGGTGCTTTTAGTCGGCGCATTCAATCCAGCCGCCAAGCGCGCGCCTGTCCGCTTCAAAGACGTTCCCGATAGCTTTTGGGGCGCAGATGTTATCCAGCAGGCTTACCGCGCTGAGTTTATCTCTGGCTTTCCCGATCTCACGTTCGACCCTGATTTTCCGCTTACCAAGCTTCAAGCTCTTTTAGCGCTGGTTAGCGGCCTCGACTTAAAAGACAAATCCCCGCCGAAGATGGACTCTTTGCAGGCTTACACTGACGGTGGAGCGGTTCCTAACTACGCTAAGGAGGCGATCGCCTCTGCAACTCAACTCTCTCTCGTCTTCAATCATCCCATCACTACAGAACTTCGCCCCAACCGCACCGTCACGCGTGCTGAAGTTTCCGCTATGGTCTACCAGTCTCTTGTCATCGCCGAGCGTATGCCGCCAGTCACGTCTCGCTATCAAATCAAGCTATAGGCATCGTTAGAATAAGCACCCTCAAAATAAGCACCACAAAGGCCCAGCTGCTTGGCCTATTTGCAGCCATTTCTATCAAAGGGGGGCTCGACTAATGACTCATTGAGATGAGAGACTTAAAAGATTAATTTGTGTAATGAAAAACCACTAAAATTATTATGGCTGAAATGCAATTCGCTCGCGGCGTCAAAGAAGAAGTCGTTCCCGATATCCGTATCACCCGCGCTAAAGATCTCTCTGACGGTACTGCCACTTTTTACTTCGACAAGCCCAAGGCCCTTGTAGAAGAGGGCGGTGAAGTCACAGGGCTATACATGGTGGACGAAGAAGGCGAACTGACCACTCGCGATGTTAATGGCAAATTTATCAACGGCGAACCCGCAGGCATTGAAGCTGTGTTCGTTATGCGCGGCCAAGACGAGTGGGACCGCTTCATGCGCTTTATGGATCGCTACGCGGCAGCTAATGGTTTGGGCCTTACCAAGAACGACTAGGCTAGCTAACCCGCCGGGCGAAGTGACTTGGGCAAAATCACTCAGGCAAAATAACTCGGGCAGAATGCTTAAGCAAAGTTCCTGAGTAAAGCTCAGCCAGCAGATGAGTGCTCAAATCGACAAACGTTCAAACCGTTCCTAAAGCCGTTTTATGACTTTATGACAGAGAAAGGGCCCCACGCAGATGCCTGTTTGGTAGTAGACTGCGCCATTATCACCGTTAGTGATACGCGCACGGCCGAGACAGATACCAGCGGTCAGTTGATGCGATCGCAATTGACCGCTGCGGGCCACAGCATTAGCGATTATCAAATTATCAAAGATGAGCCGGCACAAATTTCGACGCTGGTCACCCACTTAGCCGAGCGCTCGGATATTCAGGCTGTTTTACTCAACGGCGGAACAGGCATTGCACCGCGCGATACGACTTACGATGCGATCGCTTCACTTTTAGAAAAGACGCTTCCCGGCTTCGGCGAAATTTTTCGACAGCTCAGCTATACAGAAATCGGTTCACGTGCGATCGCCTCACGCGCTACGGCAGGTACCTATCGTAACACCCTGATCTTCTCAGTCCCGGGCTCTAGCAAAGCTGTAAAGCTCGCACTAGAAGCCCTCATCCTTCCAGAGCTCAGACATCTCACTACATTATTGAGCCCGAAAAAATAATCACAGCAAGCCGCCCGGCCCAAACTGAAATCAGTCCTAAGATCAATCTCTGTCGATACTCTTCTTCGGTAAACCGTATACGGTTCAATCGACCGTACCGTCTATGGTTCGGTGTACTTTCTACACCTGACGCCAACAAATCAAAATGCGATTATATATTTGTTGAACAAAGACATCGAGCCCCTCTTCACAAAGGTCAACCATGAGAAAGCAGCAGAAAAACAACAAACTCTCAGCAGTGCTACACAACTGGTACCGTAAGGCGCTCAAGCACTCTAAATATCGCTGGGTTGTAATTCTCGGCACGCTGTTTTATCTGGTCAACCCTTTCGATGTTTCACCAGACATGATTCCTGTGCTCGGCTGGATTGATGACGGCTTGATTGCCAGCCTTCTTATTACTGAAGTCAGCCAAATTGTTGCCAAAGAATTAAAGCGAAAGCAGCGCTTCAACGTGGCCAACCCGACTGAAGTCGAAACAGTCATCGAACCTGACAGCATCAAAACTATCAACGTTAACGCCGTCTCGGTTAACTAGTATCAATAGCTAGCACTAACCGTTCTCACTCATTTCTAACTCACATTCTTTACTTATCCACACCTTACTCACCCAGGTAAAAACCATGACTTACACATCAGAAACCAATCTCTCTTCCACGTCAACAGAGGCCGAAACGTCCACTGTTGACAAGCTTAAAACACTCAAACAAGAAGGCACTGAGCGTACACAGCGCATCTTCAAAATTCTCCATCAGGCACTGAGCGAAACTCGCGAAGAGTTTCAAGCAGGTCGCACAGTGATTAGTCCACTTGCCAAAGAAGTCACTACTGAAGCTGTTTCTACTGTCAAGGAAAAAAGCCAGCAAGCCGCTGAAGCAGTTAACCAGGCATGGAAAGACGAAGCAAGCGCACCAGATACCACTGAACGGCTCATCAACTTGATCAAGCGATTGTTTAAAACGACCAAAACAACCGTATTTCCTACAGTAGAACAACAGGCAAGAACTCAAGCAATCAAGCTCGACGAACTCCTTAGCAAGCGCTATGGAGAGCAGTACACCACCGTAAAGAATAGATTTGAGCTGATCCGCAGCTGGGTATCACCCAAAGAAACTGTCGAACCTGAGACGGCGAATAGCGAACCAACTATCGTCGTTGAAGTCGATAGCACCCCTATTCACTAAAACGCTATTCACTAAAACGCCACTTTCTCCTCCAAGTTTCTCACACCCACTAGAACCCGTTAGAGCAGCAATGATGCTGAGCGACGGGTTCTTTCTTATAGATATAGAAACTAAAACAACAAACCGTCAGCTACTTCTTTCGGCCAAATTGTTGCTTTGCTTCTCGATATACAGGGGCTGTAATTTCTGATATGTCTTTTTCGCGAGCGAACTTTTCAATCTTCTTGCGAGCTGCAGGTCTAACAAAAAAAGGAATCTCTTTAAGCAGCGACTCTGCTTCTGCCGTCCAGTGCAAAGAATTAGCCATAGTTGTCCGTCTCTTATTCGTATACAGTCCTGCCGTATAGCTTACGCTAAAGCCACCTCAGTCAACTAACTACTGACCAGATCAGTTCGTCTTTCTGTTCGTCTTTCTATCTGCACAGCTACATAGCCGGCAGCGGGTTAGAGGAGATAATATTCGCATCAGCAAGCCAGTCTCTATCTTCTTCTAATATGGCCGTGGCCATCTCTTTAGGCAAGGGCTTAGAAAAATAATACCCTTGGCCATAGTTGCAGTGCAGTTCGCATAGCCCCTTCAGCTGAGCCACTGTCTCAATCCCCTCAGCAATGACATCCATGCCTAGCTGATGGCCCAGCGAGATAATAGTTCTTACAATCTCGCCATCGTCTCTCGTTTTTTCTTCCATTTGTCCGACAAACGACTGATCAACTTTCAACGTATCAGTTGGCAGCTGATGTAAATAGCTTAAAGAAGAGTATCCTGTACCAAAGTCATCTAAACTCAGCTTTAAGTTTAACGACTTTAACTTCACTAGCTGCTCAATCGTACCGTTTACGTCTTCCATGGCGGCACTTTCGGTCAGCTCTAGCTTTAAGCATTGGCTAGCTAGCTGCGTCTTCTTCAAGATAGTCGCAACCTCTTCGGTCAAGCTCTCTTGATTAAACTGTTTTGTTGATAGATTTACGCTAATCACCAGTCCCTTGGCATGGGGAAACTGCTGCTGCCAGGCATACATCTGACCGCAGGCTTTCTCCAAAATCCAGCTGCCCATTGGTACAATCAGGCCAGTCTCTTCTGCTGCTGGAATAAAAGAACCTGGAGAGACAAAGCCCTGCTGAGGATGTTGCCAGCGGACTAACGCCTCAAAACCAGCTAGCTTACCAGTCCGTAGATTGATAATAGGTTGGTAGTACAACAAAAACTCTTCTTGCTCGATAGCGCTACGTAGCTCAGCTTCTAGCTGAAAGCGTTTAATGGCTTCGGCTCGCATGCCCGGATCAAAAATCTCATAGTGCTCCTTACCCAAAGCCCTTGCTCTGGCCATAGCCCTGTGGGCATCTTGCATCAAAGTTTCTGCCTGGTTGATCTGGTCGGCCTGATTTAACGCAATACCAATGCTAAAGCTCGTTGTGATCGACTGTTGTCCAACTTCAAAAGGCTGATACAGTTGGTTGTATAGCGTATCAGCTACTTTTGTTGCCTGACTGGCCTCTGTTAGGTTAGTGAGCAAAACAGCAAACTCATCTCCTCCGAGCCGAGCTAGCCCAGTGCGCAAGGGCAAGTTTTCTCGAATTCGATCAGCAGCTTGTATCAGCAGCTGGTCACCAAACCGATGACCAAAGCTCTCATTGATTGCTTTGAAGTGGTCTAAATCCAATAGTAAGACAGCGCAAGAAGCATGAAGATTGTCCTGGGCATTTCTCTCCAAAGTTCGGCTTAGTTGCCTGACAAACAGCGCCCTGTTGGGCAGCCCTGTCAGAGCATCATAAAACGACTGATGAAACACCTGATAGGTAATCAGCGCACCGCTCGTTAGAACAAGGCCTAGTAGTGGCGCTGCAAAAGGGATCCATCCTGTAAAGGCAAATGCACCTATACAAAGTCCCCCTAGTCCAGCGGCGCTACCTAGCAGCGCCACACCTAAAAGGACTGAGCGTTTCATCCGCCACACCAAAAAGCCTCCCGCAAGAGACCACACCCATATCCAGCCAAGCTCTACGCTGTTGGGCAGGTACCAATAAGGAGGTGACTCATCGAGCACATTGCTCAAAATTTGACTGACTATTTGAGCATGGACCAGCACACCAGCCATCACGTGTTCGTTGTCCTGTTTCGAGCTGTAGGGTGTGTAGAAAAAGTCTTTTTCACTAGGGGCTGTTACGCCAATAAGAACAACCTTATTCTCTATCCATCCAGGATCTACTTCTCCTGCTAAAACTTCACTCAGCTTGACAGTACGGGCTACAAAATTCGACGAACGATAATTTAACAGCATCTGATAGCTCAAGGCATCAATGTTGTCGTAACCGCCTGAATCCGGATTCAGTGGAATGAAATCTACCGAACCAATTGTGATCGCATTTTTGTTAATGGAAAAGGGGTGTTCGTCACCATCAAGGTATTGCAAACTCAGCCGTAGCGCAAAGGAATAGAGCGACTCTTTCCCTAGCGCTGCAAACAGAATGCTCCGACGTAAGACACCATCTGGATCAATCACAAAATCGTTGAAGCCTACTTGTTCTGGTGCGATCGCAGCAGGCGCTGGAATGCTATCGTCTATACCAATCCCCAAGCTTTCAATCGCCACAACCTCAGGCGATTCCCGCAATATTTCAGCTAGAGACTCGTACCCTTCACTCTGGGGAACGTCACGGTAAATGTCTAAACCAATTACCTTAGGATCGTGACGCTGAAGAGCACCGATCAAATCTGCCACCGATTGATCGGACATTGGCCACTCACGCTGCTCTCGAATGTCTTGCTCTGTCACTTCAACGACTAAAAGCCGAGGATCAGGGCCCTGATCGGGTTGAAGTCTCGTCATATAGTCAAACGCAAGAAGCTCTAATGGTTGCAGCCCCCCAACCTGGCGTAGAGCTATCAGCAGCGCTGTGATTACAAAGCTAACTAGCCAGTAA
The DNA here is from genome assembly GCA_937911865.1 of uncultured Synechococcus sp. Lineage (GTDB taxonomy): Bacteria > Cyanobacteriota > Cyanobacteriia > Phormidesmidales > Phormidesmidaceae > Phormidesmis. The sequence continues at coordinate 8,215 of CALDSK010000174.1, read as the reverse complement.
GGCTGCGATTGCAAGCGTTTGTAGAAGCTATTAATTACAGACAAGGGCCCTCCTGGCAGAGGTTAAGAATGTTTTCCATACTTCTACAGCAGATGACCTAGTGCATTGGAACATTTGCTGGTCAAGTCGCGTTGTTAGCTGTAGCCAGCGGCTTTCAAGCATCGTACGCGCCCGGATAGACGCCATATAGCAATCAATCGCCAGATGCGTTTAGCGATTGTTGATCACTTAGCGCTATGCACACCAACGGTTTCACCTGTCGAGAATATACACAGCTAAGTGGCGAACGCTATAGAAGAATGCCCAGACTGCTTTTGTTTTGACCAGCTGTTAGACCTAAAAAAAGATATCCAAACGTTTACTGCATCACGTTTGAATACCCTTTGAAGCCGCAAGTTGCACAGACGTGGAAACTGATTGCTGATAGCTAGCGATATCCATCGTAAAGGGGCAGCGTAGAAGAGGCTGTCGCCTCGATTGGTATCATGCTCTCTACGATGTCGTTAGAAACTTCAGACATCAGGCCAGTAGAGGCAATTAAAGCTGTCCATGCCTGTTGTAAATCATCACCGCCAGAATTTTGGCGTCTTAAGTTCATCAATTCAGTGATTTGTTCTTGCCACAATCCAGCCGTGCCGTAAAGAAAAACGCGCTCTTCTGAGCTAGCTGCAGCAATCTGATCGGCTAAAGCTGTAGAGATATTTACGCGTCGAATCCAGCCCTCTAAGCCTAATACTGGGGACTGTGAGCCATGGTTACAGGCAAGCGAAAGTCTCCATTTGTAATTTTTATCCATCGCTAAAGCAGGCGCAGCAGGTGGCAGCTGAAATTCACTTACCCCAGACGCATCACCCATCTCTATCGGCGTACTATAAACAAGCTCGTCCAACTCAGTCAGCAGCTGAAACTCAACCGATTTTGAGCCTGTGGTCTCGGGCAGCGAAAACCACAGTGTAGGGTGCGACATTGCGGTCAGCCCCAGGTTAGTACGAGGCATTACAGAGACCAACGACTGGTCAAAGTTAGTAAAACAGCTATCGGCCGAAGGTTCTATTCTGACACCACCACTAATTCGTCGCCCTGGCAAGCCCTGCCTCAAATCGGAATCACTGCCACCATCCGCTAAACCGGGCGTACTAGACCCAAAGGATACGATTAGACCTGCCGTCAGCAAGTAGATAGCTTTTTTAAGGTTGTTACGTCGCATCAAAGAAATGTCTCTCTAAAAAATAGTCTTTTAGCAGCTGAAACCAAAACCGATGGTCATAGCCGAAACAACTACACAAAAAACGAAGCATCTCTCCAATGCCTACAAGTTGCCTATAAGGTGCCTACAAGGCGATTGAAGAGACTAGGTGCTCATATTCTTATGTATTAGACGATTTTCGATACACGAGAAAACTGTACTATCACGGGCCTGCCGCATAATGGCTAGATTAAAGCAGCTACCAACGGCTGCGATTGCGTGATTGCCATTGACTGGAGACGCCATCCCTGGTGACAATAGGTAAGCAATAATTCTTAAGGATATTAATCATGGCTAGCATTCAGCCAACCAAGGTGCCTAAGATGGACCGTCCTAAAAAGGGATTCAACCAATACGCAGAGCAGTTGAACGGTAGAGCTGCCATGGTTGGATTTGCCGCACTTGTTTTGATTGAGCTGCTGACCGGAAAAGGGCTACTGACGTTGGTTGGCCTCAAGTAATTAGCTGGCCGATTTGATGGCATATTAGATTGCGCTTTAAGCATTATGCATTGAGCTGCTATGAATTGAGCTACGCGTTGAATAGCAACCGGCTTCACTGAGTCAATCGGCTGAGGCCTCTTCGGCTTCGATCTTGGCACGAGACTCGCCCCAATATGCACTGTAGACCCACTCTTCTTTGGGGCCTTTGTCTATAGTTTTCCAACGATAGATAACGCCTTTGTTTGGGTCTACGCCAACCTCAAGCAGTTTAGCGCCCATATAATATTCGGTTTGCTTGAGCGTGCGATCGCGAAGGAAAGGACTTTCTCGCTTAGAAATCATCTTAGAGATATGAGCTTGAGTTGGTTTTGCCATAAGTAATTAAAGGTGCCTTGCAATCGTTGCTCTACATTATGCATTCTGGTCGTGGGGGAGATCTACCTCTACACCCACCAGAGATAGAACAGGAAATAAGTTAGCAGCAGACAGGTTAGCAGCAGGCAAGTTAGAGATAAACAGGTCAACTAACGGGGTTTGATGTTGATTTGATTACGGCTATTGCTAAGACCTGTGGAGCAACGTTGCAATATCAACACACACACTTAACGAAGAAAAGGTATCAGAAGTTCAACAGAGCGGAGACCTATTAGAGACGCAAGATTTTGGTATTGCTATCTATCAGCCAGCACCCGCTGCCGCTGATGGCGAACTGAACCGGCTTGCCACGATTAATCAGGCAATAAGAACCCTAAAAAAAGAAGGAGACTACGACACTATTGTCCAACACTGGCTAGGGATATCAGCGTAGAGTGTTTAGCACAAAGCACTAAACATGCAGCACTAAACATGCAGCAGACTTGAAGTTTCGCGCTTACAGGGCTCATGATTAAAGCATCCATTCCAGGTTGAGCCCGACGCGACTATCACCTTCATCGCGAGTACTTTGCCACTCAAAATCTGTAGAAAGCCGCAGATCCTTCGTAATCGCATAGCCTAGATTGATCTGCGTAATATTCAAACTTTCGCTATCGCCGACAATCCAAGATTGATCGACAGTGATATCAGCCGCGCTGGTGCGAGAAGGTACAAACCGAGCCCGAACGCCTAGATGAGCACCGTCTATCCTGTAGTCTTCTGCCGATTCTGCATAGCGGTAACCCAAGATAGGAGAGAAATTGAAATAGCTGCCCAGGGGAAGGACGTAGTAGTGAAGATCTGTTCCATAGGCAGTGCGATCGCCCTCAAAGTTCTGCTGATAGTCAGCACTGACCGTCAACGGCGTCTCACCCAGAAAAATATCATCCACGCCTACGATGAAGCCACCTGTCCCTTCAGAAGAAGGAAAGAAGGTATAACCGGCCTGAATACGGGTGTTAAAGCTGGAATCGTTACGAATATCAGACTGCACATTGGGCACTGACTCTAGCCAACGCTGAAGCACAGGGCTTTGCTCAACGCGCTCGGGGGGAAGGTTCAGCGGAGTAGTCGTTGCATTCTTATCGCCGGAAGTCTCGGCAGCGGGTTCGACCGATGGCGCTGTTTCTACCGGCTGCTCTACAGTAGAATCTACTGAATTGGGATCTACTGGCGCAACGGGCTCAGCAGACAAAGCCAGTTTAGGGCTAAAAAGACCTAAGACCCATAAACAGCAGGCCAGCGAACAGCAAAAGAATTGATATTTCATAGCCATAGGGTATCCTGGCGGCGTCTTAAAAGTCAGCCCTTCAGTGACCAGAATCAGTGGTCAGAAATAGTTAGGGAAAAAGTCAGGCTCTTTGAAGGTAATTCAAGGGATCTACTGGCTCACCCGCACGGCGAACTTCAAAATGAAGATGAGGCCCGGTAGAAAGGCCCGTAGAACCAATCGCCGCGATCGTATCGCCTTTTCTGACGGTGTCGCCTTCGGCAACATACAGACGACTGGCATGAGCATAGAGGGTGGTGAGGCCATCTCCGTGATCCAAAATCACAGCGTTACCATAGCCGCCATACCAACCGGAAAAAATGACAACGCCGGTTTCTGCAGCGCGGATAGGCGAACCTGAAGCCGCCCCAAAATCGGTGCCTGCATGAAAGCGACTGTAGCCCAAGACAGGATGAAAACGGCTACCGAAGTGACTGGTAATGGGACCAGTACTGGGGTCAAGCATTTTGCCAGAGGCCCTAGCCGCACGAAGGGCTTCTTCTCGGGCAATTTTAGCGTCCGCCTCTTCAGCAACGGCTACGCGCTGCAAAATCAGTTCAGTAATCTCATCGGACTCTTGATCGAGCTGATTCATAGCAGCTGCCAATGCGCCTCTGTTTTCTTTTAGTCGCTGCATCAAGCCTGACTGTTGCTGCATCTGAGCTGTGTATTGCTCTCGGCTGACAAGTAGCTGCTGTCGGAGTAGCGCGATCGCATTTTTCTGCTGCTCCACGCCTTCCTGCTGATCTATCAGTTCTACCGACTGTTCATCCAGGCGAACCAACGTCTCTCTATCCGCCTTGTACACCTGCTTGAGCCGATAGCGACGATCCAAAAAGTCGTTGAGATTTTGACTTTGCAGCAGCAGCGCCCAACCTTGAGATCCTTGCTGACGCTGCATAAACTGCAACCGTCCAACCACGGCCGTTCGGGCAACTTCGTAGTCTTGCTGATTGAGTTCTAAATCTTGTTCTAGCCGCGTGAGTCTTTGCTCAGCCTGGGCTAGCTGATACTCCGTGTTGGTAATCCAGCCGTCTGTGCTTTGAATGGTCTTAGACAAGTCGCGTAAGCTCTGATTAGTCTGGTCTTCAGCCTTTCGGTATCGCTCGTCGGTTTCGTTGTAAACCTCTATTTGCTCATCTAACTGATCGCGCTGCTGCTGCAATTCTTCTAGAGAGGGCGACTGGGCCTGAACCGGTTGGCCTATGCCGCTTAGAAAGCCACCGTGAATCTCACTGTATGTTAAGACGATCACCAAGAAAAACAATCCTATCAAACGGCTTATTTTCTGCCAGCGCCAGTGCCACAAAACCATAGGGTGCACCTGTGTTCTTTCAAGGTTCAGTATTCTTGTGAGAGCTAGAGCGTTTTTCTGAACGCTTGCTTATGTAAAAGAGGCGGCTAAAGCCGCTATGCCAAATGCAAAGATAACCAGTCCAAAAACTTTGCTAGCAAAACGGTTGAACCGCAGCAACCGCTCCGGCGTCAATCGACTTCGCAAATAAGTCACCCCTGACACTAGCACTAGCCACCACAGCAGCGAGCCCGAAAATACGCCAAACACCAGCGTGACCGATTGCAGGTAGTCGCTTTGCGTAATACCGAGCCCGGCAAAGATAGCCACGAAGGAGAGAATGGTTGCAGGGTTGGTCAGCGTCAAAGCGAGGGTAGTTGTGTAGGCAGACAGCGTGGTCTTAGAAGAGGTGCGCTCAGAAGAGGTGCTAGAAGAGCTGCTCCTAGAAGAGTTAGAGGGTGCTGACTTATCAAGTGCGACAGCGCTTTTAGACAACGCAGTCTTTACGCCCAGATAGCAGAGAAAGAAACCACCGATAACTTGTAGATAAACTGTGTTTGAAACCAAAAAAGTAGATAATGTACTCAGGCCAAAAGCCGCAATGATGCCGTAAAAAGCATCGGCAGTTGCCGCGCCACAGCCAGACACCAGGCCAATGAGTCGACCCTGAGCGAGCGTACGCCGAATGCACAGCACACCAATTGGGCCAACCGGCGCTGCGATCGCAACGCCCATCAGAAATCCCTTCAAAAAAACCAACAGCATCAAGCATCCGCCTCGCTAATCGGCAGCACCATCGTTTCCTTCACCGTCCTTAGTGACACTGTTGTCCGGGTCTGAACAACGCCTTCTATAGACTTGATTTCTTCACTGAGCAGATATTCCAACTCAGCAGTGGATTGACAGCAAACCTTCAGCAGGTAATCGCCTTCGCCCACGATGTGATGGCAAGACTGAATGGTGCTATTGGTCTGTACGTAATCAAGAAATGGCTGACGGTACTGCGGATGACCGAGCGTAACCGTGACGAAGGCAGTGAGGCCGAAACCAAGTGCTTCAGCGTTTAAGCGAGCGGCATAGCCGGTGATGAGGTCGGCTCGCTCTAAGCGACGTACGCGATCGGCGATCGCAGGTGCTGAAACCCCAAACTCGTCCGCTAGTGCGGTCCATTTGACTCGGCCTGCTGCCATCAGAGCAGCCAATATTTTCCGGTCCAACGTATCAATATTCATAAATTCATTATAATCACTTCACACCAAGAAAATGGACATTAAAAAAGGAAAAAACGCTTAAAAGATTATTTTACAATCTATTCACAAAATAAAGACTAATTAAAAAAGGAGAAAGCAAAATATATTTTGAATGATTTACAAAGGTTAGGACAGCGATCTGGGTAAATAAGAAGAAGACAAAGACACATTGGACACTTGTCTGACAGACAAAACATTACAAAATACCCTCAGAATAAAGATAAAGACAGAAATCCCCCTTCTGCTTTGTCTTCGCATCTACATCAACCTCTTGAAGCTTTTTATGATTGGGCCCCTTACTACTGCGCTTGAAAGAATCGATATTCCCGCCGACTGGATTGGCATTCGAGCCATACAGGAGGCCAGCAGTTTTAGAGCGATGAGGGACGGGCACCCGCAACGAAACGAAAGGAGCCTCAACCGAGGAGCCATGGTGGAGGTGCTAGCACAGGGACAGTTTGGCTACAGCGCGACTAACCAGCTGACCGAGGAAGCACTGCGGCAAGCGATGCAGCGGGCTTACAAGCAGGCGATCGCAGCGAGCAAATGGGCCATACATTACTTCACTCAGGCCGTCCGTCCACCGATTACCGGCAGCTATCGATCGCCGTATCAAAAGCCTTTTGACAGTTTAGATATCAGCGAAATCAACGACTTGCTGCGGCGGCTGTGCGAGCACCTTAAGGTCTCTGCGGCGATTGTGAGAACCAGTGCGATCGCTCGCACTTACGACATTGATGCCTGGTTCGTCAGCACCAACGGCTCACAAATTCATCAGCGCACGCATTTGATTGAAAGCCACCTGGGTGCGATCGCTCAAGCGCCGGGCGTCACCCAATCACGTACAGACAATGGCTATCTGGCCCGCAGCTATCAGGGGGGCTGGGAGCGTTTTATAGAAGATGAGGTTTGGGACAGAGCGACTCGCATTGGCCAGCAGGCGGTTGCGCTATTAGCAGCCCCTGACTGCCCAGATGAAACCACAGCCCTGGTACTCGCCCCCGACCAGATGATGCTGCAGCTACACGAAAGCGTAGGTCACCCCTTAGAGCTAGATCGCATCTTAGGAGATGAACGTAACTACGCAGGGGGGAGCTTTGTACAGCCTGAAGACTTTGGACGGCTGGTGTACGGGTCACCGCTGATGAACGTTACCTTTGATGCCACGTTAGCAGGCGAGCTAGCCAGCTATCAGTTTGACGATACGGGCACCCCCGCACAAAAGGACTATTTGATTCAGGGCGGCGTCTTACAAAGAGGTCTGGGCGGATTAGAAAGTCAGGCGCGTTTACAGGTGCCAGGCGTTGCCTGTACCAGAGCTTGCAGTTGGAACAGGCCGTCTATTGATCGAATGGCCAATATTAATCTGGAGCCGGGCGATACGGATTTTGACAGCATCATTGGCAATATTGAAAGCGGTATCTACATGGAATCTAACCGCTCCTGGTCGATTGACGATCAGCGCCACAAGTTTCAATTTGGCTGCGAATATGCCCGCAGAATAAAGGACGGCCAGCTAACGACACTCTTAAAAAATCCTAACTATCGCTCAACGACGCCCAAGTTCTGGAATAGCCTGAGTGAAGTGGGTGATCGCAACACTCTAAAGATGTATGGCACACCCTACTGCGGCAAGGGTGAACCCAATCAGCTGATTCGTGTTGGCCATGCCTCACCCGTCTGCGCCTTTAAAGATATCGAAGTGTTTGGAGGTGCTAGTTAATGAACTTACGGCAGTCAGACTCCAGAGAAGCCAATCGGTTCAGTCCACCCTCTTTCACCAACAGTGAACACAGCCAGAGCACGCAAAGAAAGCCGCCCTACGAAAAAACCTTTTACAGACTGGTTGAGGCTATCCGTCATCAGCTAAAACCTCAGCCAAACATCCATTTCACGGTTTCGCTCACTGGCGAAGACAGTCAATTTACCCGGTTTAATCAATCGAAGGTGAGGCAGACAGGTCAAGTCCGCGATGGTCAACTCAAGCTCACGCTAATCGACGCAGCGACAGCTACCGATGACGATGGCACTCATACCGCAACAGTCAAACGCACCCTAGCCATCACGCTGCCTTTCGTTGGCAATTTTACGCTTGACTGGGCCAGCATTGAGCCTGCGATCGCTTCACTACAAACAGAACTGCCCTGCCTCCCGCCAGATCCCTATGTTGTCTTACCGACCGTTGAAGGAGATGGTGATAGATCTTCTGCCCAGAGCCGCGAAGTTCATAGCGGTAAGCTACTCTCCCCGCTCACTTTGCCAGAGACAGTACTCAATCCCGTTCAGTCGCTAGATTTT
>CALDSK010000173.1 GCA_937911865.1 uncultured Synechococcus sp. | reverse complement strand
GGCTGGTAGTAGACAACAAGCTCTTTATTCGTCTTATTAAGCGCTTTTCGAAGGTCTGTTTCTTGATTTAATCGCTTTAAGACATGTGTGTACATCTGCGAATCAAAGAATTTATAAGAGTTATGTTCCTCAATTTTTGAACGATACATAGCAATGTCTGCATCTCGAATCAAATCAATCGCTTGATGATATTTTTCACTACCAACGACAATACCAATGCTTTCTTCAATGAATATCCTATGCTCGTCAACAACAAGCGGTAAATATGACTCTGCTAGAATCCGATCAACAACTTCAACGACATCTTCAGCACTATTAATATTCTCTAATAGAATCAGAAATTCATCTCCTCCTATACGAGCAACTAAGTCTGTTTGCCTCAGGTGAGCCTTGAATCTTTGGGTGATTTCGATCAGGACTTTGTCGCCGATAATATGGCCTAAACTATCATTAATGACTTTAAATCGATCCAGATCTAGAAACAGTACAGCGTAGACATATTCTGGACTTTGCTTTGAACGGTTAATCGCGAGTTCTAAGCGCTCTATTAATAGCGTTCGGTTCGGTAAATCAGTGAGCGGGTCGTGTAGAGCATTATGAATAATGAGTTCTTGAGCTTTTTTAATCTCACTAATATCACGACAAATAGAAATCAATAATCCATCCTCTGTCAAGGTCAATGAAGCACCTTGAGCAAAGGTAGAGCCATCCTTGCGGACAGCGAGGGTTTCGCCTTGCCAAGCATTATTTCTAGCCAATTCTGGAAATATAACTTGTTCGAAGCGTTGAATTTCTCGGGGTGGATATAATAAACTCCAACTTTTATTGATTAATTCATCGGCGTGGTCATAACCGAATAAATCTAGATAAGACTGATTGACATATAGATAAACGTTATCTTTAAGAATGCCAATCCCATCAATGGTGGCTTCAATGGCTGCTAGCTGCCGTTTGATGGCGACCTCTGCCTGTTGGCGTTGGAGTTCAGCTGAGGCACGAGATGCAAACACCTGCAAGATTTGTTGGGCTCGTTTAGGCTCTGAGATCAGTTGCTGGTGAAGAATCGACAAATTGCCAATGGCTTGCCCTTGCGCGTCAGATAACAACACCCCTAAATAACTTTCTGCTGGCAAGCCAATCTGGTCTTGGAGATGGGGAAATATTTCCTGCAAGTTATGAGCGCAATAGAAGTCCCCATTTTCTAAGACTTGTTGGCAGGGAGTTTGGGTTAAATCATAGCGATGTTCAGGCATTAAGGTCCCATTTGCCCAAAACGCTATGGTGCGTAGCGTGGTCTCGTCAACTTTTTCTGTAACGATGGTGTAGGAAACATCCAAAGCTTTGGCAATATGCTCTACCAGGGCTGGAAAAAAGTCTTTTGCGGCGATGACTGCCGTACCAGAAATGAGGTTTTGTAGCGCCAACTCTGCTTGTTTGCGATCGCTAATATCAGTAATCGTCCCCACATAACCAATCACTTGACCATCGATATCCTGCTCGGCCACAGATTGCATATAGACCCATTTCACGGTGCCATCCGGATGTTGAAATCGGTACTCACACTGCAAGGAGCTATTTTCTTGAAAAGACGCTTCCCATTCAGCCGTAATGCGATCGCGATCGTCAGGGTGTAAGGCATTTCGCCATTGATTTTCTAAGGCTGCTTGGAGTGATAGACCACTAATTTCACAGGCGCGAGCATTCACATAGATACAATTCCCAGATGTGTCATGCTGAAAAATTCCTACCGGCACAGTAGAGGCTAGGGTTGCATAGCGGTGTTGACTTTCTCGGAGAGACGCTTCAGCTTGCTTACGGGTCTTGCGAACTTGGGCTTCCCTTAGTTCTCGGCGCACGGCTTCTGGCAAACGAGCCAGGTTATCTTTCATAAAATAATCATGAGCACCTGCCTTCATCATCTCAACGGCCAAGCGTTCTCCGATGGAACCCGCAATGACAATAAAGGGAATATCTAAACCACTTCGCTTGACAACTTCAAGTGCCGTGGGTGCATCTAGCTTGGGTAAACAATAGTCTGACAAAACAAGATCCCACACCCGTGTTTCGAGTAAAACTTGTAGCGCCTCGCTCGTTTCTATCCGCTCATAGGTAATATCAAATCCATCACGAAACAACTCTCGAACTACCAGAAGTGCGTCATCTTCTGAATCTTCAATAATTAGAATATTTAGAGCAGAAGCGGTCATGATTCAAAGAAACCTAATGACTCCTAAACTGTTTTGCCCATTTACAGGCGATACTAGATTCAACACAGCACATTAGAAGCATGTCAACCACTAAATCTTTTATGGCTAAAGATTCTTATTATTATGAAGCCCCGAAGCATTTCTAAGGTTGGTCGAGTAAATTTAATAATGCCCCAAACATATTATACTCGCGTAGAAAATACCTTTGCTCAGCAAGAAAGGACTGTATCTGCTGATATGTGAATAAAAAAACAACAACTATTTATTGGGTAATGGCTCATTAAGAAGTGCCCAATATAAACCTAGCTGTGCAACCGCCTTGGAAAATTGCTCAAAATCAACAGGTTTTCGAACATAACTGTTAGCCCCTAGATTATAACTTTCGATGATGTCACGCTGTTGACTAGAGGATGTCAAAATCACAACAGGCAATAGACGGGTCCGCTCGTTTTCGCGAATATGCTTTAGGACATCTAGGCCATCTAGTTTAGGAAGTTTGATGTCAAGCAACACCACGCAGGGAATCACTTCAACTGAGAAGATCATCTCTAAAGCTTCTTCTCCATCACGGGCCACCTGAATCGGATTCGTCACGTTACCCCGGCGCAGTCCGCGCATCGTTAACATCTCATCATCTGGGTTATCTTCAACCAACAAAATTGGGCGATTCATCATAGTTTTGGGAGGGTTACGCTTACAGCAGAATGTGGAATTCGGAATACCCTTCGGGAAGGGCAGTGCCCTACGGAATTCGGCATCAGAACACTTGCTGTGTGGTGCTTGCAGAAACTACAACTGTCCTGACCTGATTGCGGATCGCTATAGTACGGTTGAACAAACTACTGAGATTGGTAGCCACGTATTTTAGCCTTTGAGCGTTGGCCTCAGTAGTATCACGGGAGCAACCTTTCAAATCGTAACCTTTGTGAGCTTTTGGGGTTAATCAAACTTGATAATTTAAGTGCGCGAGGCTCATTAAATACCCAACTAGTGGCGGTTGGGTTAGGGCCGGAAACCAAGCGCCTATAAGAATAAGGCTGTCGCCCACCTGCCCGACTTTTTGACTCTGCCTACCTCTTTAGTCATTAAGGAGCCGTAAAGAAAAAGGTGGCTCCCTGTTCAATTTCGGCCTCTGCCCAGACTCTGCCACCATGACGATGGATAATTCGCTGAACGGTGGCTAAACCAATGCCGGTACCGGGAAACTCGTTTTCTGTATGTAGCCGTTGAAATACGCCGAAGAGTTTATCCATGTAGGCCATGTTGAAGCCAGCACCATCATCTTTCACAAAATAGGTAGTAGCTGCCGGCTCTGTAGGAGGGTGCATCCCAAATTCAATTCGCGCTGTGGGATGGTAACTCGTAAATTTCCAGGCATTTTGTAAAAGATTGGTGAGCATTATTCTCATCAAGGTGACGTCAGCAGTAATGGTCATATTTGGCGCAATGACGATCTCGACCTGCCTTTCTGGGGCTGATTCTCGTAGTTCGCTAACGAGTTCATGGGCTAAGCGGCTCAGATCAACCTGGACATAATTCAGCTCAGCCTGAGATACCCGTGACAGGCTAAGCAAATCATCAATGAGCGTTGACATCCGCGCGATATTTTTGCGGATGCGGCCAAAATACCCATTGGCAATTTCATCAAAGCTGTTGCCATAATCTTCTAGCAACGCTTTACTAAATCCATCAATGGCACGTAATGGTGCTCGCAAATCATGGGAGACGGAATAGGCAAAGGATTCTAGTTCCTTGTTGGAGACCTCTAGCTTTATGTTAGAAGTCTCTAGCTGAGCGGTAGCTTCTTTGAGGTCGGTAATATCTCGTCCAACGGATTGAAATTCGAACGCGTTGCCTTCGTCATCATAAAAGGCGCGATCGGTCCACTGCTGCCAGCGTATGGGCGAGCCTGGAGCGACTACTCGGTGTTCGTAGGTATTAACCGGCCGTTCGAGCGATAGGCTTTTAAGCGCTTGCTTAGCACCTTCTCGATCAGCGGGCAGTAATAGGTTTAGGTAGTTACTACCAACGAGTTCTGCGGATGATTTTTGAAAGTATTGACAGTAAGCTTCGTTGACAAAAGTCAAGGTGCAATCCGGTGAAAAGCGACAAATTAGCTCAGTCTGATCGGCCACGATGCTTTGGTAATAGGCTTGACTTGCCTGCAGTGCAGCAGTACGTTCTGTGACCTTCGCTTCGAGACTACGATTTAGCTCTTCTAAGGCCGTTTGAGCCCGTTGACGCTCGACTTCAGCAGCGGCTCTGGCACCAAATACCCGCAGAAGATTTTCCGCTTTTTTGGGGTTGAGGATGGGCTGCTGATCAAAAATGCAGAGAATCCCAATCGTTTGCTCTAGGGAGTCGTAGAGGGGAATCCCTAAGTAGCTCTCGGTTTGGGTATCGACCAGGAATTTATTGCCCGGAAACGCTGCCTGAACGGAGTGCTCACAATAGTAGTAGCCGTCTCTCAGAATGAATTCACAGGGGGTATTCACTGGAATGTAGGACACAGGAGACATTAACTCCACGATCCACCACAGGGACATC
>CALDSK010000172.1 GCA_937911865.1 uncultured Synechococcus sp. | reverse complement strand
GGTGATTGCGGCAACTTCTGCCCACTGGTTTTTAGATGATCTGGCCCCCACGCTGACGGAGTTTAACCGTATTTTGAAGCCCGACGGGCAGCTGGCGATTCTCTACACCATGATGAGCGAAGCTAGCCCAACTACTCAGGCTCTAGATACGATGCTGCGCCAGCATTGCCCGGCATACTGTCACGGCACAATTGGCTTTATTAATCATCAGCGTTTCGATAGTCCCAACCTACCGGTTGGCGTAGCCGCTCACTACATTGAAGCGCCTATCGAGACTATTCAATACCATTTTCAGGTGGACTATACCTGTGAATATTTTGAAAAGCTGTTGCGCACCTACTCCTTTTTTCCCAGTCAGTCGATTGAAGCTGAGGCTATGACAGCTCGGCTTAAAAAGCTATTTGCTCAGTTTGCAACTCATAAAGGGACCTTGCCTGAAGAAAAAATAATGACTATCGACTGGTCAACCCATCTTCAGCTGGGGCGGCCCAAGTCCGTAGAAGCGTAACGCCAGAAGCGTAACGCCGGAAGCGACTAAGACGACACGGTCAGCTGTGGTGGAAGCTGGGTTAGCTGCTCTGTATTCAGTAGAAAAAGCGGCGGCTTCTCGGGTTCGATAATGAGCGAGCTAACGCATTGAATATTGACTTTGCCTGCGTAGCTGGGCGGCAGCGGGGAGAACGCCGATAGCGGGACGCGGCGAACAGTAGGCGATTCGGCAACGGGTAGACCAATGAAAACATTTTGAGGCGATCGCGCAACAATCAAATAGTTCATTGGCGTGGGTTCTAAGACGTTTACCGATGGAACAGACGCCGATGAACTAGTCCGAATAGATCGTCTGCCAAAAACGTGACGGGCAACATCTAGCACTACCAGCTCTCTGCCTTCGTATACTGTAATGCTGCTGCCAACATCGTTCGGGTCTCCGTAGGTTGTCCCCATCGGCACTACTTTAAAGACAGCTTTGATTGGCAGCGCAAATCGCTCTTGGCACACTTCAAAAATAATCAGCTGTTGAGTTTTCTCCGACTGCTGAGTTCTAGTCCGTGAAAATCGTCTGGGAGAGATAATAGCCATAGCGTGAGCCTTTTAAGGATCATAAGCGAAGGATCATAAGCAGAAAATGAATTTACCTGACGGCAAGACTAAGATGGCGGGTTAGCGCTTTTAGCAGCTCATGGTCTTGATACGGCTTGGTGAAATAGTCGCAGGCCCCGAGACTCATCGCCATTTGACGGTGTTTGTCACCGCTGCGCGATGTCAGCATAATGACGGGTAGCCGCTTGAATTGTGGTTGAGTTTTAATCTCGGCCAGAAATCCGTAGCCATCTAATCTGGGCATTTCGATGTCACACAAAACGGCTTCTACCGACAGGCCGCTGTTGAGTTTATCGACGGCTTCTCGTCCGTCTTTGGCCTGCTCTATCCGGTAGCCAGCGCTTTCCAAGGTGTGCGCTAAAAAGCGACGAACATTGATCGAATCATCAACTACTAAAACAGTTTTGGCTTCAATCGGTGCTGATGAACGCTTGCCAGCAGCGCCGCCATTAGCGCGGTTAGCGTTTGCTGTAGTCGCAGCGTTCGTAGCTGTGCCATTTGCAGTTGCGCCATTTACAGTGACTGGCTCCGACGCTTGCGGTGGCAATGGCGTTTCGCTGGGCTGAAGGACCAAGTCTGGCTGAAGCAACGTATCGATGTTCCCCGATCTGTTTTTCCAGCTCATCAGGTTGTTGGGTTTAGTCGCTGGCTGCGCTGTAAACTGAGTCGAAATCCATTCGAGCAGTTTGAAGGTATCGGCAATCGGCACTGCGTGCCCGTCGTCTAGAATCGTGCAGCCGATAAAGCCAGTAGGCAGCTCAACGATATTTTCAACCTGGCGAATAACAATTTCTTGCTCTCCCCAGAACTTATCAATGTAAATACCTTTTAGCCCGTCACCGTGATAGACAATGAGCGCGATAGGTTCATCAATTAAGGGTTTTGTGTCTCGGTAGGATACGCGGCGATCGCAGTTAAACGTCAGCCACTGGTCGAGCCGGATTAAGGGAACGTTCAACCCTTCCCAGCTCAAAATATCCTGGCCGACTGAGGGGTAAACCGAGTGCGATTTTAGCCGGATGACTTCTTGAATACCGTCGGTGGGAAAGGCCATGCGAATACCGTTAGCCTCAATAAGCAGCGCTCGAATCGTAGAGAGCGTTAGCGGCACGCTGATCGTAAAGGTCGTTCCTTCACCGGGCTGGGTGCTGATTTTAATATCGCCCCTAACTTTACTCAGGTTGGTACGCACAACATCCATCCCAACGCCCCGCCCAGAGATGTCGCTAACTTGACTTGCGGTACTAAACCCGGGCTCAAAAATTAGCCCAATCAGCTCTTCTCGCTCCACCTCATTAAGCAGCGCTGGGTCGAGGCCCATTTGCAGCGCTCGTTCTCTTAGACCGTCTAAATCAATGCCGCGACCGTCGTCTTGAATCGTAATCAGCGTCTGGTTGCTGCGATGAGTGGCCCAAATCTCAATTTTTCCTTGAGGCGATTTCCCGATGCGCTCACGAACTTCAGGTGGCTCAATGCCGTGATCAAAGGCATTGTTCACAAGGTGCATCAGCGGATCTCTTAGCGTTTCGAGAATAAATCTGTCTACTAGCGTTGAGCTGCCGCGAACCTGGAAATCTACCTGTTTGCCATAGCGTAAAGACAGGTCTCTAACCAGCCGGGGAAACTGTTTCACTATGTCAGATAGAGGCCGCATTACCGCGCGCGTGACGTTGACCTGCAGTGCTTCAGCAGTCCGTTCAAGCTCGTTGCCAATCTGTTTGATCTCTCGCAAGCTGAGCTTCATATCGGCGGTGGCTTCTTTCATCTGCACCACGGTTTCGCCCTGCTCTTGCGACAGCAAATGAATCTCGTTGTAGCGGTCCATTTCAAGCGTGTCAAAGAGCTGAGCCACATTTCCAGCGGACCCGTTAGTCTGCTGGCTGCTGATCTGCTGGCCATTAGTTTGTGGGTAGCCATTCGAACCGACCACTGGTGCTATGGAAGAGGGCGCTATAGGCGATGAACCGATGTTTTTTGCTACTGCCGCGTTGGCTAGATAGGTAGTGCTCAGCGGCTGAGTGGTACTACTTTCTTTCGAAATGGCTGGAATCGCTGTCTGGATCGCCATTCGATTAGAGAAGCTTTGTAGCTCTCCTTTCATGCGCTCTAGCGTTTCAGTTTGCCTTTCTACTCGATTGACCAGTCCATCAAATTCTCCCAGCCTGGAGTTTAAGGTTTTGCGTTGAATGATCAGCTCGCCAAAGAGATCGTTCAGCTGGGTTAGGAGCCTGACGGGTACTCGCACCATACTCTCTGGTGTGTCTGCAGGTGGTGGTGTGGAGAGGCTTTCTGGCTCCTGATGAGGCTTAGGCTTGAACTCTATAACCTCTTCTATAATTTCAGGCGATAGGGTTTGTGTGCTAAGTGCTGAAGGTACGAGTGAGTCTGTCGAGATTGGTTCTACCGCTATTTCTGTGATGTCGTCTGCGCTTGGGTCGGTATCGGTGTCGGCGTCTAGGTCAAAGGCAAAATCGGCGGACGTTGCGGACGAGCTTTCTGATGGATGATCTAGCGTATCCTCTTGTAAGCTGTCTGGTTGTAAGCCGTCTGGGCTGTTGGGTCGGTGCTCGGCTGGGACTGCTGTTGCCGCTGTGTTGCTGGCTTCTTTTGTGTCGTCTTCTGTATGTGATTCTGCTTCTTGAGTGTCGGTTTCAAAGAGAAGATCGCTAGCGATCGCACTTTCTAGCGCCAGCAACTCTTGCTCAGACAGCGCAGGCGAGTCAGTATCTGCTTCTACTTGAAAATTTTCTAGCTGAGCCTCGTCCAGCTGAATATCTTCTAGCTGAAGACTGGTATGCTCCGATTGGTTCGCTTCTGCTTCTAGACTGGCTGCTAGATCTTGGTCTAACTCTAGATCTTGGTCTAACTCTAGATCTTGGTTTGCCTCTGATTCCAGCTCATCTAGACTACTTAGATCAAGTGCAGCTATATCTGCCTCATCAAAAGCCGTATCCATATCTGACGTATCGAAAGCTTCGGCTTCTGGTAATTCGGCTGGTAGCTCCGCCGTGTCAATAGAGAAAAAGTCTTCTGCTGAAAGCGAAGGATCTAATTCAAAGCTTTCATTGTCAAAGCGCTCACTCTTAAGCTCTTCACCTTCAAGCCCTTCGACTTCAAAGTGAGCCGGTAAGTTTTGGGTTCGTCCAATTAGGACCAAGGCCTGAGTTTGTCGCCAGTCTTTTACGGCTTGACGGGCGATCGCTTCGACATCCTGCTCAGACGTGATGGCCAGCCGCTGAATAATTGCGTTACTCAGGCTGACAAAGGCGTCAAGCTGTAGCATTTGCCCCAAATCGACAAATTCTTGGGCAATAATATCCAGCTCTTCTCGCAAGCAGGGAAGCGTCTGGTTAGCAAGCACCCCTTCTATTCGCTGTAGTAGCCCCTCAACTTCACTCTCGAACATCACTGCTGCAATATCGGTGCGCTCTGTTTGCGCTAGCAGCGTGGCCTCATCTTCTTTTCGCAGCTCTCCCAATCGACCGTGTAGCTTAGCTATGACAGGCTCTACCTGCTTTTCTAGCCAATCTTCCGCCATCGGCTGCTCTTTTCGAGAGAACGCGCTGATCTGACGCATTTTGTCTAGTACTTCTAACAGCCAAGTCTGTAAGTCGCTGTCGATCTCAACCGACTGGCGAGCCTTTAGTATTTTGAGATAGTCTTCTAGCCGGTGCGCCAGCTTGCTTAAGGGCTGAGTGCCAATCATTGCCCCGAGCCCTTTAATGGTATGGGCCGCTCTCAAGATGGCGTCCATTTGCTCGGCGTTCGAGCTGTCGGTCGCCGCGTTGGCAGTGAGTGCTAAAAAAAATGTCTCAATCGTATCGAAGTACTCATCAATTTCATCGAGACAGTTGAGTAGCGCTTGGCGATCTAAATTTTGTGCCATCGTCTTTAATGCCATTCTTGAGGGGTTCGAGTGCCTGAGAAAGTGCAATTTCTGCTCTATCGAGATCTGGCGAGATCTGGCTAGCTCTGGCCCAAAGGAGGTTAGGTTAAAGGAAGCCTCCTTTGAAGCTTTGCTAGCGCTGTTGTCTCAGATAAGCCGCTATTCTCAGATAAGCCGCTATATAGTTAGCTAGCTAGCCGTGACGATTAGCCAAAATTGCAACAGCGTGGTTAGGGTTTCAGTGACGGTATTCAGGCAGCTTCCGATCCAACTTTAAATTTATCGATAGCAGACTCTAGCTCTTTGGCTACGCTAACGGTACTCTGCAGTGCATCGTCTACCTGTTTTGAGAAGACAGATGTCTGCTGAGAATCTTCTGTGATTTGTTCCATCAGCTGGCTGACGGTTTGCGAGGTGGTTACCTGAGAAACTGTAGCCTCAGAGATAAATTGAACGAGCTTGTCAATCTCTTCTGAAACGTTCAGAATCTGCGTCAGACTTTCTTTGGTTTCACTTAGCTTTTGGGTCCCTTCTACCACCTGGGACGTGCTTAGCTCCATGGCTTCTACTACTTCGCGAGTACCGTCTTGAATATTGCGGACAATTCGCTCAATTTCTTTGGTCGCTGATGCTGACTGCTCTGCGAGTTCGCCGACCTCACCTGCAACGACTGCAAAGCCTTGACCTTCTTCGCCTGCATGGGCTGCCTCAATACTGGCGTTGATAGCCAGCAGGTTCGTTTTTAGCGCAATTTCGTTAATCAGGGCGACGACCTGAGAAATCTGCTGAGAAGACTCACCCAGCTGTTTTACTTTTTTGGTCGTTTCAGCGACCGTTGAGCGCAGCCCTAGAATACTATCTACCGTCTGATCCATGGCCTGACCGCCCTTTTGCGCGGTGTCAGAAGCATCGCGAGCGACCGCCGCTGCTCTTTGTGCGCTGTCTGCTACAGACTGAATAGGCTCGGTCCTTCGCTGTACCGATGTCAGCGTTTCGGATATCTCTTCTACCTGAGAGAGTGCTTTATCGGACAGCAGCCGCACAGAATCTTGGTTAGAGCCGATGGAGTCATTAACCTGTGTCGTGGCCTGTTTTACCTGGACAACAATTTTCCGCAGGCTCTCTACAATAGAGTTAAATACGTCAGCAACAATGCCAATTTCTCCTGACGAAAGCTCAGCGCGAACGGTTAAATCGCCTTCAGACGCTCCCTCTACCGCTCGAATTAGGCCAATTAGCTCTTGCTGCATTGCTTCGCTGTGCTGCTTTTGCTCTTCTGCTGCTTCTGTTTGAGCCTGCATAATTCCCTGCTCTTGGGCAGATTCTTCAAGCTGCAGCAGCAGCTCTTGCAGCTGGTCGGCCATGGTGTTGATGTTAGAACTTAGTACCGCAAATTCGTCTTCTCCGGTGACTGCCAGGCGAACATCAAGGTTGCCCTGTCCTAGCTCGGTGACTGCTTTGGATGCTTCGCTGATAGGTTCTAATGCTCTATTGGCCAAATAGTTGGCCAGTAAGCCTGCTAGTAGCGCTGCAATGATGGTGCCGCCTGCTAGCGTGAGAATGAGGGTACGACGAGCGGCAAATGCGATCGCAGTTGGCTCATACACCAAAATGCCCCAGTCTTCTCCAAGCCCAGCTGATTCAACGGGCGCGTAGGTCACTAGATAGCGCTGATCGTCTGCATTAGAGACCTCTGTTTCTGTAGCGATGACGCCGCCTTCTCGCAGCGCTGAATAGTTAGAAAAGAGCGTTTGCGCCTCGTCACCAACGCCTTGGTCGTCACTGGTCACAAACACACGGTTCTCTTTCTCGATAATCTCCCCACCGGGTTCAAAAGGCTGTCCATCAATAATAACCGCGTCGCCTTCTCGCTGAATACGCGTGGACACGATCTCTTTTTCATTGCCTTCTTCGGTCGTTTCGAAATAGGCAAGTGAGTGATCCATAACGCTAAACTTGACCGGAGTCTCGCCTCCCGTTTCTTCAACACTAGGCAGCAGCGCGCCTACCCGCTCGTTGATTGCGCTTGAAAGGTCAGTTGCAACGGTCCGGCTGTATACGACACCTGAGAGCGTGTTGCTGTTGGGCGCAAAAGCAGGTGTAGCAATATAGAAAGAAGATTTTCCGGTCGCCGATGAGATACGAATAGGAGAAACGGTTGGCTGAAGGGTATCTCTTACCGCCAGAAAATAAGGAACGTTCCGTTCTGCGAAAATTCTGTAGGTTGGATCTTGAGCTTCGGCTGGTATTTCCTCCCCAACCACAACAGGAACATTGCCGTCTAGATAGGCATAGGCACCGTTGGGCGCTGTCACTGTGAGCGCTGAGTAGGAGGGGTCTCGCTCTAAATAGCCGTTGAGATAGTCCAGTACACTATTGGGCTCGGCGCGATTGCGAATGCCAGAGTTAAAGATCAGCGGATTATCAGCGATTGACTGTACATCATTTAGTCGATCCTCTACAAACTGAGCCATCTCATTACTGACAGCTGCAGCCAATTGCTCCTGGTTATCAATAACCGTTTGTGAGAGCTGCTGGTTAGCAATGACGGTTGCAACACCCCCGACAATCAGTACAGGCAATGTTCCTAACCCTAGGGCTACCAGTGTGGCCTTTCCTTTTAGCGTTTTCCACCTGGGAATTGGCGCCGGGCTAACTGTTGTCTCAGGGCGTGGCCCTACGGGAATGCTAACGGCTGTGGCTGGCAATG
The DNA here is from genome assembly GCA_937911865.1 of uncultured Synechococcus sp. Taxonomy (GTDB): domain Bacteria; phylum Cyanobacteriota; class Cyanobacteriia; order Phormidesmidales; family Phormidesmidaceae; genus Phormidesmis. The sequence continues at coordinate 14,871 of CALDSK010000172.1, read as the reverse complement.
TGGAGGGTGCTGGGGCAGTCGTCGGTGCAAAAGGCACTAGGCCGTTGGTATTGGTAGGCGCTGAAGGGATTGAAACGGGAGCGTCTTTTGAGTAAGTCATAGCAAGGAGCCTTTACACAGTGAGATAAAACTTAAATCGACCAAAAACTTCTCAAGCAGGCCTTGGTCGTAAATGCCTGCTAAACGATGACCCAGCCTCTAGAGCAAAAGCATTTGAAGCAGCTTTCCTAGAGATAAAGAAGCGCGTAGCGTAAGAACAACCTGTCGCCCTAGCTTGGCATCAAGCCAGACTGTAGTCGCGAGGATCTAACAATGGCTTCTGCATCTAGCACCAGCAGCATGCTGTTATCTTGTAAGATGCTGCCCCGGACAAAAGGAGCGATTTCAGGAGAGAAGTAGCCCTGGGGTGGCTGAATAGCCTGTTTAGACAGTTGAACGCTGCCCTTAACGTCGTGAACAACCAGACCTAGCAGTACCTGACGATGGTCTCTGTTCATAGACTGCTCTTGGTTGACCCACTGAGGATCGACCTTAATAACAACTACCTTATACCGCTGAAAGGCAGAAGCGCCATCTCTCATGTACGACTTGCCTAACAATAGATGAGCAAGATCGGCGACCCACATAATACGGCTACGTCGTGTGAGCAGCCCTAACAAGCAGGCAGGCATGTTGAAAATTGGCGTAAGCTGCCTTGGTGAGATTACCACAACCTCTTGAACTTGTTCCATAGGAAAGACAGCTGAGATCTCTGCGTCAATCTGAAAGCGAAGAAAAACGCTGCTGTCGTCTGTGCCTTGCGGATTTTGCGGCTGGGTTTGAGAAACGAGTGCAAGATTGTTCATTTGCCCAAGCTGTATTTGACGGCGTTGGTAATTTGTTCTTGGGTGAAGGGTTTTGTCACATAAACATCAATTCCTTGTTTCATCGCCCAAAAGCGGTCGATGTCTTGCGTTTTAGAGGTGCAAGCAACAATTGGCGTTTTTTTTGTATGGTCGTGAGTTTTAAGGCTGCGACAGAGCTCTAACCCATTCATTCCAGGCATTACCAGGTCAGTGACAACAACATCTGGTTTCTGTTCTATGGCCTTGTTTAATGCTTCTTTGGCATCAGTGGCCATAATTACTGTATGGCCGCTTTTTCTGAGATAGCTACTCACTAGCTCCAACTCAGAGAGAGAATCATCCACAACTAAAACTGTACTCATAGCGACTTTCCTGACGGGTAATTAAAAATTCATAAGAACTTGGCCAAAACCAAGGTTGTGCACATGATTCCATTGCTTTACCAAAGCCTTCGTAGCCTGCAAAGCAAGCGTTCCATACCCAACCTCTACTAAACCGATGCTTTCTCCAAACTTAGCTTTCGGCTTCTGATATGTTTGGCGATCGCCTCTAGCAAATTAGCCCGGGTAAACGGCTTGGTAATGTAATCTGATGCGCCAGCAGCTCTGGCCTTCATTCTGACCAGTGCGTCTTGGCTGCCCGTGAGCATAATAACGGGCGTGTGGTGAGTAGAAGGATGACTTTTTAACATTTTACACAGTTCGTAGCCGTTCATCTTCGGCATGTTGATATCTAAGAAAATAAGATCGGCGTTAAGTTTTTTGATTTGGACGATTGCTTTTACAGGCTGTGAAAATTTAAATATGTTGAAACTGTTTTTTCCTAGCGTGTTTTCAATTTTGTTGAGTATGCTAGGGCTGTCATCTACACAGACAATGGTGTACTTGTCTCTGGTTTTGCTCCCAGTAGCGTTCTTAGCCTGTCTGTCTCCAGCGCTTTGTTGAGCCTGTCGAAGAGATTGCGGAGATAAATTGTTGCTTAAAGGCCGCTCTCTGGAGACTGGCGTTTTGTTTAGCGTACGCTGTGATAGTGAGGGTGAGGGCTCTGAAAATGATGGCTGAATCCGGGGCAGCTTGATGAAAGGCGGGGAGGGCTCTTTCAGCTGAATCGCGTTCATTACAATGTATGGATACAAAAATTTAGCGATCGCTAAATCATCACATCGCAACAAGGCTGCTAGCTTGCGGAAACTGTAGGAACGCTCTAGCGCCGGCACTAGCTTTCTTTTGAGCTTGAGCTGAGCCTCTGAACGATGATTTTGGCTGAGAAAAGCCTCTTCATCAGTCAGATACAGCCTCTGGTAGCCAGAGAGAATAATCGGACTAAGCTTATGACAGTTGCGTAGCCGATCTTGGCAGCTTTGAATATTATCAGGCAGTGCCTGCTGATAGAGTCCCTGCATCGCAGAGATCGGCATTTCTACTATCTGGTAGGGCCCGTCTGTAATGCACAGCAGCTCAAAGGCTTCATCGAATAGCTGGGTGGCCAAAGCGCCTGCTTCAGTCCGGTTGACGTAGTTGTGATAGAGCAGCCAACACAGGGCTGAATAGTCCAGATTTCCTGGAAACTGACGGTCGATGGGGCTTTGCAGAACGGGGCTTTGCAAGGTTGTCTGCTGAGTGCTTTTGGCCAATACGGCAGCGGCTGACTTGTGGTGCGATCGCTCTAAGCACTGCGTTACTCTCGTTAAAGGCAGCTCTGGGTAGCCCACAACAGAATAGGAGGCATAGACCAAGCAACCATCTAAAATGCAGACCTTCCAGTGTACTAAATCACTAGATATCTCCAAAAACTTGCTTGAGTCCCCCCCCAACAGCATGTCGAGCAAACCACTTTTACGAGTTGAGAGAGAATGACTATCACGAAGCATAGGGCTGGTCTCTTAACATCTACTTAATATCTATAAGTTCAGTGGAAGGATTCAAGGTACTGTAGAAAGGCTGAACAGAACCTCCCAATGCGCTGCTAACACATCAGCAGGCCGTGTTTTTGCCCTGTCTTTTCATAAAATATTTGTAAAGAATTCAGCAGTTCCACGGATCTCCACATAGAACTTATTACACTGTCCGTTCTGCTGATCAGTACGATTTTTAAGAAAAGCTAGATTAAAAATTGCTTGCTCACACGTATGGCTCATACGCATTGACTAGAAGCCCTGTGTATATAACCTCTGCCGAGTTGCTTAGGATGCTACCTTCGGCTGAAACCGCTGCGTAGCAGCCGGTAGCCGACTCGCCAAGTAAGGATGCATCCCTACTTGGCTGTATGCGAGCTAAGAATAGAAAGGCAACGCAAGCAGCGGTTCTCGAATTCGTTCGAGAACCGCTGCACCGTAATTTATTCCAATGACGTGCGTTAGTAGAGTGCGTCAGTAACGCGTTTGATAACGCACCGGGTTAGTGAGAGAGAATCACTCAGTTACTGTCTGGCTATTGCTACTGTCTGGCTATTACTGTCTGGCCATTGCCGGGCCGCTATCCAGCGACAGGCTTACTTAACGTGCGTTTTTTCTTTTTCTTCTGTAATTTTCTGACGGCTGGTCGTTGACTGTCCGCATCGGTCCGTCGCTGCCGTCGCTGCTGAATCTGCTCCATAAAGAATTCTTCTAGCGTGGGTTTGGCCACTGCTAACTTGGCCACTGTGGCATTCATCAGTCTGGCCGTTGCCATAAACTCGAAGGGGTTGCCATAGAGGGTGCCGTGCCAGTAGCCATTGGCAAAGGTAATGTCTGCGAGCCACTGATCTAGAATATCGAGACTGCCGCCTTTCCCTTGTACTTTGTAATAGTCAGGGTTGCCTAGCAGCTGTTTAATCTCACCGATACAAACGATTTCGCCCTGGTCGAGGATGGCAATGCGATCGCAAATCTTTTCTACATCTGATAGCACATGGCTGTTGAAAAACAGCGTCTTTCCCTGCTCTTTTAAAGACAAAATGATCTCTCGTACCTGATAGCGCCCCGTGGGATCTAGCCCAGACATGGGCTCATCTAAGAACACGATCTCGGGATCGTTCATGAGCGCCTGTGCCATGCCCACCCGCTGAAGCATTCCTTTTGAATAGCGCCGCATTTGCTTTTTACTCGCAGAGCGCATGTCCAGCTGGACGAGATCTAGCAGCTCATTAATTCGTCTTCTTTGCTCTATTCCTCTGATGCCAAACAGGCCCGCCGTATAGCTAAGAAATTCCCAGCCAGTGAGATAGTCATAAAAGTAGGGATTTTCGGGCAGGTAGCCAATGTTCGCCTTGGTTTCGCTGTCGCCTGCGGGTTGACCCATCAGCGTTGCGCCGCCAGCGGTAGGCCTGATAATGCCTAGCAGTAGCTTGAGTAAGGTGGTTTTGCCTGCGCCATTAGGGCCTAGCAAGCCAAACGTTTCACCCTTGTAAATTTCTAGAGAGCACTGTTTGAGAGAGGGCGGTGCAGCTTTGAGCCAGAACCCAGTTCTGTAGACCTTCCGCAGATCTTGCGTTTCGATAATGATAGGCTGATGCACCAGTGCTGAAGAGCCTGCCGGAGGAGGCGCTGAAGAAGATGCGGCAGGATTAGGAACCGGACTCATAAAATAGATCTCTCTACAGTAAAAAAGTACTAAAGAGTAACCTCTAGTAAACTAAGGCAGTAAGCTGAAGCTGCGAGGTAGAAAGATGGATCGCTCGAAGATAGTTGCTATTGGCACTGGGGTGCTGTCTGTTCTGCTGGCGATCGCATACCTGCTACTTGTTCAGGTGCTTGATTTTCGCGGAGAAATGCTGCCTGCACCAGTGAGTTTTCTAGGAACTTTTATGTAGCAAATGAGAGAGTTGGTGTAAGTTAAAACTCGCAGCGCTGTCTTCTTTTCGATGTAGACGCTGGCTAACTGGGCGTCTGCCAACTGTCTGCTGATAGGCGTCTGCCGACTGGGTTTCTAGCTAGGTGCCGAGCCAGCTTAGTCGAGTGCAAACCATTGAGATAAGTCACGATCGAGCAAATCTTGTAGCCGTCTGACGTCGTCTCGGTAATAGTCTTCTAAAAGCTGACGATCTTCTGCTGAAAGCGGGAGGTCTTCTTTGCCTGTGGCGTTGGCGGCTAGAAGGCGCGATCGCAGCTGTTGACGCTTTTCGATAGGCATTACCTGTCTCAATACCGACCCGGCAACCTGCCTGAGGGGGTTGTTGGTCTGTAGGACCTGCTGAATTGTCTGGCTCTTGGGCACCTGTGCAGTCTGCTGTCTGCGTCCGGTATCGACCTCAAACGTAGAATCGACACCAATAAACTCGTATAGCTGCTGCATAAGTTCGGCAGCATCTTTGCGCAGCTCGTCGTACAAAAATACTTTGACCTGATCTGGGCCAAACGCTTCTAAAAAGTGCTTCATCCCTTCGTAGTAGCGTCCTTTCAATAGCGTGTGCGAAGAGTCTGCATCGACCGCTACCTGTGTCGCGAGTGGCTTGCGGTTACCGACAACGTCTCGCACATGCATTAAATAATCTGAGTACGCTCGCTCAACCGGGTTGCGCAAAATTGCAATGAGTTTAGCCTCCGGCACATATGCCTTGATGCCCGGGACGGCCTGCTCATGCCTAAATAGATAGTTAGGTGACGCTTCCCCAATGGCCCGTTCGCTGGTGACACCTGAAAACAAAGATTCGTAGTCTTCAACGGTGAGTATTCTTTTGCGTCCGCCTTTGGTGAACCGTGGCTCGTCAGCAGGAACAGGTTGAGTCAGGTCGCGGCAAAAGAAGTCGGTTTCCTTTCTAGGACTGGTGTAAACCTGCGGGTGTTGCTTCAGGTAACTATATATAGAGGTTGTTCCTGATTTTTGAACGCCGAAGATCAAAAAGTTTGGAAGAGCCATATTGATATGAGAAGAAAGGCGCTATCGGATAGCGACCGCTAGATAGTAATTGCATTGCTAAAGCTAATACTACCTACCTACTCAGCTGAGTCGCTCAGTGCATTTTCGGCATCTTTAATGGCCGCGTAGGTGGGATTTTGTTCGTCTGCATCGTTGAATAGGCCGAGCAAATAGCCTAAAATCGCCCCAAATACAAAGCCGCCTGCGTGGGCCCAGTAGGCAACACCGCCATTCATCCCTACGTCTGCCTGCGCTCCCAGGCTAGTGACACCGTAAAAGGCCTGCTCTACAAACCAGAATCCTAAAAATAATAAAGCGGGCACGCGGACAGAAGCGAAAAAGATAGGGATGAAGGTCAAAACGCGAACGTTGGGAAAGCGGAAAATGTAAGCGCCCATAACGCCAGCGATCGCACCACTCGCCCCCAGAGAAGGCACCGTTGAACCCGGCGCAACATACCACTGACACAGCGACGCCAGCACGCCACATACCAAGTAAAACAGTAAAAACTTTAAGTGGCCTAGCTGATCTTCCACGTTGTTGCCAAAAATCCACAAATACAGCATGTTACCGGCAACGTGAAAAAAGCCCGCATGCAGAAACTCAGCGCTGAGCAACGTGCCCCATTCTGAAATGTGAGGTGTGCCAAAGCCAGTGTTAAAGCTTAAGCTCAGGTCGCTAGGTACCACTGCAAACGTATTAAACAGCGTAGACAAATCTGTTGAGCTGAGGGTCATCTCGTACAGAAACACCAGCACATTTAGCCCGATTAACCCATACGTCACGTAGGGTGTAATCGTAATAGGGTTGTCATCGCGAATAGGGACCACAGCCAGCGTCTCCAGTAATTTTTAATATCTGTCGATTTGCTTAAGATACTTCTAAGCGCTGTCGGCTAAAGAGTAGGAAAGCAACTCGATCAGCAAATGGCCTAACGCATCAGGCCATTTGCTATACCCGTAAATCTACCGGATTTTTCCTGGCGTCAGGCTCTACCTCCAGAGAGGGAATACTCATCAAGTACGTTTAATCTGCTGGTCTGCTTACGCCTGTCTGGTGAGTGATTTCCGAGGCTGATTCTAATAGTTGATTCTGATAGCTGATTTTGATAGCTGACGCTGTTGGCTATGCGTAGCCGAAGCGAGCCGCATCGACCAAGCGGTAAACTGACTGCTGTGAAATAAAAAAGCGGCGATGACTCATGGCAAAACGTAAGCGCTCTGGCAGCAAAAATGCTGGCAACCCAGCTACCGATAGAGTGGTCTATTCCGAGTTCGGCACAGCTGAGGTGACCGCTCGCCCCGAACCCGATTTGCCGCCGAATCAGCAAGACCTGCGCGTGCAGGTTTCTCGCAAGGGCCGCAAAGGTAAAACCGTCACCGTCGTCAGCGGCTTTACCCATAATGCCAAGACACTTGCCGCACTGGCCAAAAGTCTCAAGGCCAGCTGTGGCTCGGGTGGTACGGTAGCAGACAATACCATTGAGATTCAAGGCGAGCACGCTCCTAAGCTCGTCACTCTACTTACAGCCAAAGGCTACAAAGCTAAAATTAGCGGAGGTTAGTTCATCCATGGCCCACAGGCGGCAACAGTTCGGCATCGCATTTCTTGTCGGCATTTTCTTCTCAGCGCTCCTGAGCAACTTCACCTATTTCGGATTCAATCAGGCCCAGGCGACCACAAATAGATTCGCTGGTCACCCGATTGAGCCCTGCATACAGGCGCTGGTTTCTCAAAACGTTTTCGACCAGCGGGCCGTCAATAGCCGCTATCCCAGCAGCGCGCTTACTCAGCAAACCTATGCCGAAGCCGTACTTAAAGCTTTTCCAGGTGCCTTTGCGGCTAACAACGAATATTTAGGACTGACCTTCGATGAGGCTAGCTCGGAGGCAGAAGCGTTATTAATGGCGGCGCTAGGCCCAGACGTCCAGCTAGAACAGTACGCTAACCGGGCTCAGGCGCTGGCTATTTTGACCTCGGGTTCAGCGACGGCTTATCAGGCAGATGCTACTCGCGCCTTAATCCAAACGTTCCGCGATGGGCTGTTGATCCCAGACAGTACCCGTGAAGGGGTAGCCGCAGCGTTGGCCGCTGGCTACATCGTAGATAAAGAGGGCGTAACCGAAAATGAGCGACACCAGCTGCGGCCCCGTCGCAGCATTACCCTCGCTGATGGTGCTGCTTTTCTTTGCCGGGCTAGCTTAGATGCGACTACCGTTGCCACGATTCCTGATGAAATGGTCGTCGCGTTTACGCCACCGTCGACTATTGCTGCTCCTAGTACTGAGCTGCGTGGCGTTTGGTTAACCAATATTGACAGCGACGTTCTATTCTCTCGCTCGAATCTTGAAAAAGCACTCGATCAGCTGGCAGCGCTAAACTTCAATACGGTGTATCCGACGGTTTGGAACTGGGGCTATACGCTTTTTCCCAGCCAGGTTGCTGAGCGAGTGACGGGTTTCAAGCAGGGACTGTATCCAGACCTGGGTCAGACAGGGCGACAGGATGAGCTAGAAGCTGAGCAGGGCGATCGCGATATGCTGCTAGAAGCGATTGAACTGGGCCACAGCCGCAACCTGAAGGTCATTCCCTGGTTTGAGTTTGGCTTTATGGCGCCGGCTGATTCTGCCCTAGCCGCCCGCCATCCTGACTGGCTAACGCAAAAGGCAGATGGCACGCTGACGACCCCAGAGGGATCTCATGAGCGTGTTTGGCTCAATCCTTTCCATCCAGAAGTGCAGTCATTCATTCTTGACCTGGTCGGTGAAATATCCCGTAACTATGACATTGACGGATTTCAGGTAGACGATCATATGGGTCTGCCATTTGCCTATGGCTATGATCCCTACACAGTGGCACTCTATCAGCAAGAGCACGACGGCCAGTCGCCGCCAATCGATGCTAAAGACGCTGAGTGGACCCGCTGGCGAGCCGATAAAATTACTGACTTTATGGGTGACGTTTTTACCACGCTAAAAGCGAATCGCTCTCAGGCAGTGATGTCTGTATCGCCGAATCCGCACGTGTTTGCCTACGAGTACTACCTGCAAGACTGGGATACCTGGCTGAAAAAAGGCTATGTAGAAGAGCTCATTATCCAGCTGTATCGCGATGATTTGGGTCGCTTTGTGTGGGAGATGGGGCAAGAAGCTGCTGAATTTGCTCGCTCTCGGATCCCAACTAGCGTAGGGGTGTTGAGCGGTTTGAAGGGGCGCTCTGTGCCGATGTCACAGATTGCAGAGCAGGTGGAAGCGGTGCGCGATCGCGACTTTTCTGGCGTCAGCTTTTTCTTTTACGAGACGCTATGGAATCTGAGCGAAGAAGGCAGTGTAGACGAGCGACAGGCTGCGCTTGCCGAGCTCTTTCCCAATCGGGCGAACTATCCTCGGAGCCGTCAGTAGAGAGGCTTTGTCTACAGGCTCTCTATTTAAGTTTCTTTGTCTAAAGGCTTAACTCCTTTCCATTAAGGAAAATTTTCTCTCGCCTTAATGGAAAAAACGGGCAGCGTTGTTTAAAGTCTTATAGCTGCGCAAATACTCTTAAGTGAAAATCAGTAGCATTTATATCAATAACGCTTGATATATCTCTCTCAATGCTCAATATAAGAGTTTAGATTTGACAAGAGTCGCCAACGCGATCGGCGCTATGAAAAGTAGCTATTACGAAAGAATAACCTAAGGAAAGTTTATGGCACAAAGTTTTGGTGTAATCGGCCTAGCGGTCATGGGTGAAAATATTGCCCTGAATGTAGAGCGCAATGGTTTCCCGATCGCGGTTTACAACCGCTCCCGTTCAAAGACTGACGACTTCATGAAAAACCGGGCTGGCGGCAAAAATGTCGTGGCCACTTACTCGCTAGAAGAGTTTGTGGGCGCATTAGAGCGACCCCGACGCATTTTGGTCATGGTGAAAGCGGGCAAGCCTGTTGATATGGTGATCGAAAGCCTGAAGCCGCTACTCGATCCCGACGATATGATTATCGACGGCGGCAACTCGCTCTACGACGACACCGAAAGACGCGTTAAAGATTTAGAAGCAGCGGGCTTCAACTTCATCGGTATGGGCGTTAGCGGCGGCGAAGAAGGGGCGCTGAACGGCCCTAGCCTGATGCCGGGTGGCAGTAAAGCGGCTTACGATTCTATCGAGCCGATTGTCACTAAAATTGCGGCTCAAGTTGATGACGGTCCTTGTGTGACCTATATCGGCAAAGGCGGCTCGGGTCACTTCGTCAAAATGGTGCACAACGGCATTGAGTACGGTGATATGCAGCTAATTGCAGAAGCCTATGACCTGCTCAAAAACACGTTGGGCTGCGGCCAGGAAGAGCTGCATGAGATCTTTGATGGTTGGAACCAGACAGAGGAGCTAGATTCTTTCCTCATTGAGATTACAGCTGATATTTTTACCAAGGCTGACGATGACACTAACGGTCCGCTGGTCGAGCTGATCATGGATAAGGCGGGTCAAAAGGGCACGGGTCGGTGGACCGTTATGAGCGCTCTAGAGATAGGCGTGAGCATTCCAACGATTACGGCAGCTGTCAATGCCCGTATCATGTCGGCGATTAAAGAAGAGCGCATGGTTGCAGAAAAGCAGCTCACAGGTCCTCCGGCGCGCTTTGACGGCGACAAGAAAGAATTTATCAACAAAATTCGCGATGCTCTTTACTGCTCCAAAATTTGCTCTTACGCGCAGGGGATGGATCTGTTGAGCAAAGCGTCTGCGCTTAACGGCTATGATCTCGATCTGGGTGAGACTGCCCGCATTTGGAAAGGTGGCTGTATTATTCGCGCGGCCTTTCTCAACAAGATCAAAGCGGCCTACGACCAGGATGCTAAATTGCCTAACCTGTTGCTAGCGCCTGAGTTTAAGCAAACGATTCTAGATCGTCAGAGTGCATGGCGTGAGGTGATTGCTACGGCTGCCAAGATTGGCATTCCGGTGCCTGCTTTTAGCGCGTCGCTGGATTATTTTGACAGCTACCGCCGTGGTCGCCTACCGCAGAACCTGACTCAGGCTCAGCGAGATTACTTTGGTGCGCACACCTATGAGCGCACTGATAAGGACGGTGTTTTCCACACAGAGTGGACTGAGATTGAAGAAGCTAGCAGCTAGAAAGATGTGTTAATAGCTTGCTATAGCTTCTGTCGAGTTGCTTAGGACACTTCTGAAGGCTACAGCCTATAGCAGATAAAGCAACTCAACTAGCAAATGTCCTAATTCATTAGGACATTTGCTGAACGATAAAAGCCCTCCGTTTTTGGCTAGCGGAGGGCTTTTTGCTTCGTCGGGTGATGTGGCTGTCAGTGAATTATTCAGCAGTCGTCTGCGCAGTCTTTGAAACTGCTAGCTGGTCGCTGCTTGGCTTTGCACTAATGGGAGCGCTGTTCAAATCTACAAGGCTCAGGTAAACGCTCCCGATGACCAAACAGCTACAGCCCAGCGCAAACCAGGCCCATCGAATTTTGATGGAACCCGCTTCGGGTGTCTCGGACAGATATTGATTCATAGGACAGTATAAAAAAGCACGTCGTAGCGTTATCGTTCCCACTTAAGAGGGCTTTTTCTATCTGTACTGAGACCTAATTGATACTTTCGGTTTACGTATTCGCTAGAGGCGGCGGCTTTATTCTTCTTTCTGCTTTGTCTCCAATGCTTCGAGTCGTCCAATCGATACTTTAGCGGCTTCGGATACCTGAGAGTGGTCGTCTTTGGCCAGGTAGCGCAGCGCAGACATACTTTTGGTCGTGGGCAGGTTGCCTAAGGCCTCAGCTAGGCGCTGACGAACCAGCCAGTCTTCTGCCTGGGCAAAGTTCAAAATGTTATCGACTGCTTTGACATCGCGGATTTCGCCCAGGGCTGCGATCGCCGCCTGCTGAATGACGACTTCTGGACTGTTGAGCGCGGCAATCAGAACATCGTGGGCTTTGGGATTCTTGAGGTTGCCCAGGGAGACCGCTGCGCTGAACCGCACCAGCCAGTCCACATCTTCATAAAAGGCTTTGACGAGCGGATCAAACGCACGTGGATCTTCAAGGTATCCCAGCGCGCCGGCGGCATCTGCTCGGATGCCATAGTCAGGGTCGCTTTCCATAATCTCAACCAGCAGGTCGTAGCATTCTTCTAAAGGCTTCAGCCCTAGCGCAAAGATTGCCATAGAGCGCACCTGCCCATTTTTATCGTTGAGCACCTTTTTTATCAGGGGAACAGCCTGCTTTGCTGGGACATCGCGTAGCGCTGCTAGCGCTAGCTTACGAGCAACCAGATCGCCGGTTTCTAATTGCTGTGAAAGCAGGTCGAGATCGGGCGGCTGTGAGACGGTGTTGAGATCAGGCTGGGCCATGGAGGAACAAATGAAGAGGATGATATCTAATCATTATAAGTTCGCTTGATTTGCCTAGCCTCTAACCCTGTGTGGAATTCCATACAAGGAAATGCTGCATACGGAATTATGTGTGCTGTCTTGAAGATCAAAGCATCGTACAGCTGCTTGTGAGCTTTTGAGTTCACGCTTCTTGCTATGACCACTTTGCATGACGGCCAATCTTTCTACCAAAGCGACCACAAGGTCCCTACGACCAAGGGCGAAAAAGACGAAGTTCAAAGAACGGAGGACAAAAAAAGTGAGCTGGGCACTGATATACCCGCTCACGTTTCTCAAACTAAGGTTGTCAACTCTAAATCTGTCAGCTCTAAATCTGTCAAATCTAAATCTGCTAGGTATAGCAGGTTTAGATTGGCTCGGAACAGGTCGGCTCGGAACAGGTCGTCAAGCCTTGCTTCTAAGCTAGCAAAACGTTCGGGTCGGCGGAATCGCAGACGGGGATTTAAACCAAGACGGCGCGGAAGACCTCGGCGAACTGTCTCGGGTGGGAGCCGCTAGCACATTGCCTCAATTTTTCTGTTTCCAGAGGAGACTATTAGAAGAGAAAATTGCGCTGGCGATAGATAACGCGGGTGTTGAATCCTCTAGCGATCGCAGCATTGACTTTTGCTTCAGCGGGAAAACGAGTGGCAAAGTTACCAATATTGATAAACTCACCTCGGCGATCGCGATCGATATAAGCATCTTCAAAGAATTGACGGACGTTCGCTAGCTGATTACTATCCGCGATGACCGCAGCCACATAGCGATTTTCGCTAGATGCAGACGATGCTCCCGAAATACCGATTGCGCTGAGCGTATCTGGATCGGCGGTGCCTGTAACGTTCAGGCCCTGAACACGCTGATAGGTACGAACGGCCTGCTGGGTTTCAAAGCCATATACGCCATCGACAAAGACCGGAAAGCCAAAATCGTTAAGCCTTTGCTGTAAGACAATAACGTCTGTCCCCGAGCTACCGGGCCCTAAGCTACCTGCCTGTATAGAAGACGGTGAACTACTAGGCGGTAGTGGAATAGCGCTATTGTTTGCTTGAGCAGCGGGTAAAAAATCAAACTCCATGTCTCGCAGCGTGGCTTCATCGGCAATGCCTGTCGCAGGCAGATCTCGAATTCGCTGGTAGGTCGCGACAGAGTTAGCGGTTTCCTGGCCGTAGACGCCGTCGATCATGAATGGATACAGTCCATTTCTGCTTAGATAGCGCTGCAGCACGCGAACGTCTGCGCCCTCGTCTCCGATTTGTAGGTTGCGAGCAGCGAGCGCGACTGCTAGCAGCTGCGGTGTCTCGGTGGCGACAGGCGCTATACCCGGCTGCGTACGAGAAGCAGGCTCGACGTTTAAAGCTGGGTTATTCGCAAGCACGGGCAGAGGGCTGAGCGTCATCAAGGCCGCACCTAAACCCAACCTCAAGCTGCGAACTGAGAACGGATTCATAGTGACTACAGGGCTCCACATTAGTTTTATGGGTATTAGTTTGATGAGTTAGTATTACCCATCTATACATTAAAAAATGATGTTCTGGGCGGGTTGTCTGTGCAGATCATTTGTAGAGATTACACTTGTGGTTAACCGTTATATCACTGAACTGATCTGCAATCAGGTATTATCCATAGGTTTTTGAATGGCGACCGCCTCTTCTGCGCGAAATCTCAGCCTTATCTACGTCAAGCTGGTGGCGACAGCGCTGATTTGGGGTGGCACCTTCATTGCCGGCAGAATTGCTGTGCAGACCCTGGGGCCTTTTACTGCCGCGTTTCTGCGATTTGCGATCGCCTCTATCGCCTTACTGATCGTTGTGGGGCGAGTTCATGGCAAAATTCCATCGCTCAAGCCAGCTCAGCGTTGGGCTGTGCTGGGGCTGGGGATAACCGGCATCTTTGGCTATAACGCTTTGTTTTTTGGCGGATTGCAAACGGTAGAAGCCGGAAGAGCGTCGCTGATTATTGCGCTCAATCCTGTAGCGATCGCTCTGGGCGCGGCCCTCTTCCTACAAGAGCCTCTCAGTCAACGCAAAGGCGCTGGCATTCTTATTTCCTTGCTAGGCGCGGCGTGGGTGATTAGTCGTGGTGACCTTAGCACTTTAGGTGCCAGCCTCTTAGGAGGCGACATTCTGGGAAATGGGGCGTCGGCTAGCGCGGAAGCTGCTGCTAGCGGCTTTGGTTGGGGCGAGGTGATGATAGTTGGCTGTGTAATCAGCTGGATGAGCTACACCTTAATTGGCAAAGCTGTGATGAGCGCCCTATCGCCTTTGGTGGCTTCCGCCTACGCTTGTTGGGTTGGCACTGCGCTGTTGCTGCCGTTTGCCTGGCAAGAAGGGTTGTGGCAATCTCTAGTATTGATGCCTTTGGACGCTGCTATGAGCGTCCTGTACTTAGGTCTGTTGGGGTCTGCGGTTGGTTTTTGTTGGTATTACGATGGTCTTAAAGCCATTGGCCCAGCAAAAGCCAGTGCTTTTATTAATTTGGTGCCTGTATCAGCGATTTTGCTAGCAGCTATTGTGCTGCACGAGCCGCTGACACCGAGCATTGCTATAGGCGCTATCCTGGTGATTCTAGGCGTTTCTATTACTAACAGGCGCTAATAACTCGTATAGCTTCTGCCCGGTTGCTTAGGACATTAGCCATACAACGCTTTCGATAGTTTGACTATCACATACTTTTTTCCATCTGTTAGATCTTCCTATAGGTGTTTCCTCTCACATACACATTCCCCTCTGATACATCTTCCTATAGGTGTGTTCTCTCACATACACAGACCCCTCTGAAACATCTTCCTATAGGTATGTTCTCTTACACACTCAGACCCCTC
>CALDSK010000171.1 GCA_937911865.1 uncultured Synechococcus sp. | reverse complement strand
CGAAAAAGAAAGCAGCAGCGCGATCGCCAGCGCACCTACGCTCAAAAGCATCTGCAAGGCGCAGTACGCATAGCGTATTTAGCGGCCCTAGAGGCAGAAAGCCAAAAAGATAGTCTTGAGCGCCGTCGCCTAAAAGAAAAGCAGGCACAAAGACTGCGCCCAAGCATACAAAAAATCACTCGGGCCGATCAGCAAATACAAACCCTCAAACAACAATACAAAACAATCTCACAAGCATGGCAAAAGCAAATGCAGACGGCTTATCGATCCGAGATATCTGGCATTAATCGCGCGATCGCTCAAAAGGAATGCTCGTTCAATCAAGCTATTGGCAAAGACATCTGCGACTTATACAGTCGTCACTGCGCTGCGACAAAGCTGTTGTATCACGCCGCCATTCATCGCCTAACGCCTCTTTCCCTAGCAGAATTTTGGTGGGGAGCAAGCGCAAAGGATGACTATCTCACGAACCCATTTCATAAGATTTCTCCAAACGATTGTCGGCATCTTACAGCGTTCTATCAAACAGCCCGCGCAGGGCAAATACCCGCACCGCTAGTCCAGCCAACAGCACCGCTACCTATCATTTATCAAGATCAGCACCTCATTGTAATCAACAAACCGGGTGGCCTACTTTCTGTCCCAGGACGGCGATACGCCCTGCAAGACAGTGTCTTGAGTCGGTTGCACTATCAGCTACCGGCGCAGCCATTTCTACAGGCTGTTCATCGCCTCGACCAGGCAACCTCTGGCCTTCTAGTCGTAGCAACATCAGCTCATGTCCATTCAACCTTAAGCCAGCAATTCGCCCAAAGGCAGATCAACAAAACCTACGAAGCTATTCTCTCTAGACCCATCACTAAACTTCAAAATCAGGACTGTGGTACGCTAGCGCTGCCAATATGGAGCAATCCAGAAGATCGTCCCAAGCAGACGGTCAACTTCAAACAAGGCAAACCAAGTCGAACAGACTTTAAGATCCTAACATCAGGGCAGCAGCCCAGAGTTAAATTCACACCGCACACGGGCCGTACCCATCAGCTACGAGTGCATGCCGCACATCCCAAGGGATTAGATTCTCCTATTTTAGGAGACACGCTCTACGGAAAAGCAACTAACAAAGAGAGCTTTTCACAAGTAAGACTTCATTTACATGCAACTTCTCTCGAATTTGCTCACCCCGTTTCTCAGAAACCGCTATCCTTTCACAGCAAAGCACCCTTCTAAAAGCGCCCTTCTAGAAGCACCGCCCATAACCATGAGCCTAACAGCAGCCCTATTCCAAAACACGAATAATAATCTCTCCGTAGGCCCCTTAATCAGCCCTTTAAAGGCTCTTAACCTAGTGACTACCTCGGCTTAAATCACTGCTATAGAGGCTATGGTTGAATGCGCTTGTAGGCCTAGTAGCAAGGCGGTTGTACCTCTCGTGACCTCACTTAAAAACAAGCCAGTAGATTTCACGTCATCAACCTGTAACGCTGTATCATCTTCAAACTGCTGCGCGGTAACCGCTCAAAGAATTACCAAATCTTTTGGCGGTAACTTGGCAGTCAAGAATGCCAGCTTTTCTGTCAGTGCAGGAGAAATGGTAGCGCTTGTCGGTGCTTCTGGATCGGGTAAATCAACCTTACTACGATGCCTAAATGGCCTTCACCAGGCAGATCAAGGAACAGTTGAGCTTGCGGGCGCGCGACTTCAGTCAGAAGGTAAGCTGCACTCAAACGTAAGGCAGCTGCGGAGCCAAATCGGTTTTATCTTTCAACAGTTCAATCTGGTAAACCGGCTGAGCGTGCTCGAAAATGTGCTGATAGGCAACCTTTCTCGCATCTCAGCAATCAAGTCAGCCCTGCGGCTGTTCAGCCAAGACGAGAAAGTTCGAGCGCTCGCCGCCCTAGAGCGGGTTGGCATTATTGAGCAGGCCTACAAGCGCGCAGCAGCACTCTCAGGCGGACAGCAGCAGCGAGTTGCGATCGCTCGCTGTCTGATGCAGGGAGCAAATGTCATCTTAGCCGACGAACCCATTGCCTCGCTCGACCCTGAGTCTGCGCACAGAGTGATGAAACTGCTTACAGAGCTCAATCATGAACAGGGAATCACAGTGATTTGTTCTTTGCATCAGGTGCAAATGGTCCAGGCTTACTTTCCAAGAGCGATCGCCCTACAAGGCGGCGAGGTTCACTTCGACGGCGCGACCGAAGAGCTAACTGATGAGCGCTTGAGTCAGATTTATGGTTCAGCCGCTGAAGAACTGGTCCGGCGCGGCCACAGTGATTTTGATCTGTGATTTTGATCTGTGATTTTGACCTGTGATTTTAATAGGCAACTTTGATATGTAACTTTTTACAGACAACTTTGAACCACTTTGAACCACACCTTCAAAAAACAGCTTCAAGAAACAGTTTCAAGACATCGTACGAAGTTTTTATTGCTCCAAACAATTCTTTAGACGCCATGACTTTCAACAATACAACTTTCAGCAACATGCCAAAAAAATGGACTGCTCTACTGGCCGCTTCTTTACTGAGCGCGGCTACCCTAGTCAGCTGTAGCAGTGGCACCAGCGAAGACACAGTTGCGGATAGCCCAGAAGCGGCTACAGAGGTTGACACAGAGGTTAACAGTGCAGCAGGTGGCAGCTGCGCGCCTGAATTTTCTGAACTCGACTTTGGCATCATCTCCACAGAATCTCAAGACAACCTCAAGCCAAAGTGGGACCCCTTCCTAGCCGCAATGGAAGAGGAATTAGGTCGTACGGTCAATGGATTTTTTGCCACCGACTATGCAGGTGTCATTGAAGCCATGGGCGCAGGCAAAATTCAGCTTGCCTGGTATGGGGGCAAGTCTTACATCGAAGCTGCCGAGCGTTCTGATGCCGAAGCCTTTGCTCAAACCGTGAACGAAGATGGTACAAAAGGCTACTACTCTCACCTTATCACCAATGCAGAGAATCCCATTGTAGAAGAGATTGACTTAGAAGCTGGTAACGGAGACGAATATGTTACCGACAATGCAGAAAATCTAACCTTTGCCTTCAACGATCCCAACTCTACTTCTGGATTTTTAGTTCCTAGCTATTACGTATTTGCCGAAAAGAATGTCAACCCAGAACAAGCATTTTCAGAGCTTATTTTTGCAGGTAGCCACGAGGCAACAGCTCAGGCAGTCGCAAACGGTCAGGTAGATGTAGCCACAAACAACAGTGAAAGCATGACTGTGCTAGAAGAAGGTGACCCAGAAGCCTTCGAACAGGTTCAAATTATCTGGACATCTCCAGTTATTCCTAGCGACCCGATAGCGTATCGCAACGACCTGCCCGACTGCCTAAAGGATGAACTAAAAGACTTCTTCTACAACTACGACGACGCGGCGGTACTGGGCGCACTAGATTGGCAGGGCTTCGACGAAGCAGACGACACAGACTGGAACACAGTCAGAGAACTTAATATCGGTAAAGAGCTACTAGAAGTACAAAACGATGACAGCCTAGACGCGGCCGCTAAGCAAGAGAAAGTTGACGAGCTGAATGCGAAGCTAGAAGAACTGTAATCGCTATGGACAGGCAAAGACAGTAGAAAAGTAAAGGCAATAGAAAAGCACAGTGCTCTTCTACTGCCTTGTTTCTATTGTTCTATTTTCTGTCACTTAAAATCCACAAGATAGCACGCTTTTCTTTTCTCTTTTGACATGAAGACTCAATCGACCCCTTCAGCGCTCACACCAAAGCCCCTAGCCGCTTCTCCTCAGGTAAAGGAGATACTGTCAAAAGAAAAGCAGCGAGTGACTGCTGTGCGGATTGCGTATCTTATAGGTGCGACCGCTATTCTCATTTACTCAGCCAGAATCAGCGATATCGACCTCTTAGAACTGCTCGAAGGCGGCGGCACAATGGCGGAATACACCGCCCGATACTTTCCCCCAGACTTTTCTGACTGGCGCTTCTATCTGGCAGATATTATCGAAACGGTGGCCATGGGCATCTGGGGTACATTGCTAGCCGCTATTGTTGCCGCCCCACTAGCCGTACTAGCCTCCGAAAATTTGTGTCCGCAAATTATCGTACAGCCCGTACGACGGCTGATGGATACCATGCGAGCCATCAACGAAGTTGTTTTCGCCCTCATATTTGTCGTCGCGGTAGGGCTAGGTCCATTTGCTGGCGTACTAGCCTTATTTGTTCATACCACTGGTACGCTCGGAAAACTCTTTTCTGAGGCCATCGAAAACATCGAAGTAGGCCCAATCGAAGGCGTACGGGCCAGCGGCGCTAGCAAGCTACAAGAGATTTTGTTTGGCGTCTTACCACAGGTAATGCCACTTTGGATCTCTTTCACGCTCTACCGATTTGAAGCCAACGTCCGATCTGCCTCCGTACTAGGCATTGTTGGTGCTGGCGGCATCGGCGTCTCCTTATATCAAAGCTTTCGCTCGTTCAAATATCCCAAAGTCTGCGCAATCCTAATTATCTTGATCGTAGCGGTGAGTTTATTAGATGTTCTCTCAGCAAAGCTACGGCGACAGGTCATGTAGCTTTATAGGCATCGGCTAATTATCAAAGACCATCTCCATGCGATCGCCTCTCAGTTTTGCAACCCCATATTCAATCACTCGACCCTTCTGGTCCACGTTGACAGACTCAGCCAGCAAAATTGGCTGATTGAGTGGTAAGGCAAGTAGCCTAGCATCCGAGGATTGAACCAGGCGAGCAGACACCACAGTGCTCTGCCGAATATGGTCAGTATCGTAGCGATCGCGCAGCCATTTTGAAATCGAACCCGTTGCTTCCAAAGATTGAATACTCTCAGCGCTCAGCAGGTCAGGAAAAAGCATCAGCGGGAAGTAACCCGTTCCCACACTGATGGGAACATCATCGGCATAGCCAAGCCGCTCAACCAGCGCAACTGGAGTACCCACCTTTAATGAGAGACCTTTTGCAACAGATTCGGTTGCCGGAAGTTCGAGCGATCGCACCAGCTCAAACCTCACGGTCAACCCTTGAGCCTTCAGCGATTCGTTATAGCGCACCCGCTTACCAATGGCATAGCGAATGGGCGCAGCAGTTACAAAAGTGCCTCTACCGCGTTCTATGCGTAAAAGCCCCTCCTGCTTTAGCAGAGCGATCGCCTGCCGCAACGTGTGCCGATTTACCCCAAAACGCTCAGCCAGCTGAGACTCCGCAGGTAACCGCTCATTCACACGATAAGTGCCGCCATGAACACTCTGGCGCAGCTGCTGTGCAATTTGTATATACAGAGGAGAAGACCTATCGTCCATTGGTTACGAAATTCAGTTTCTAAAGTCAGCTTTTGTAGTCAAGAGCACTTAAATATCAGCATAGTCTACTTTAATATTCATATAGACATCTAGATGTCTATATATTTTGTCTATATATTTCTAAGACGGTACATCCAGTTGCATACATTCAGGACTGCATATCTCTAAAACTGTCCCTTCAAAGACTATCTCTTCTGAAAATTAAGAGATAGATCAAGCATATGGTGGATCTCGCAAAACGACAGAATTGGATAGCCTTACTAGCAAAGGCCCCTGCAACAAAGTTAGAAGTACTGGTCAGTAGGATCGAGAATATTCCAGAATATCGGTTCTTGCGATCGCCTGAAACCGGTCTGACAATGATCAGAGGCCGAGCAGGCGGCGTTGGCCAAGTGTTTAACCTAGGAGAAATGACCCTGACTCGCTGCGTAGTACAGCTATTTGTCAATCAGCCTGAACCCATTACCGGATTTGGCT
>CALDSK010000170.1 GCA_937911865.1 uncultured Synechococcus sp. | reverse complement strand
CCGGTTTTCTCTTCGTCAGAAACAGAGCCTTTCAGGTCTTCTAGCTTTCTCGCCAGATGCAAGAGCGTTGCGCCGCCGCCAGGGACAATGCCTTCTTCAACAGCTGCTTTGGTCGCACTCAACGCATCTTCAATGCGAAGCTTGCGATCTTTGAGCTCAGTTTCTGTGGCTGCACCTACTTTGATAACAGCAACGCCGCCTGCTAGCTTGGCCAAGCGCTCAGCGAGCTTTTCTTTATCGTAGTCAGAGTCTGTCGTTGCCAGCTCTTTACGAATTTGCTCGACACGCTTGCTGATGTCTTCTGTGTTGCCACTCTCAGAAACGAGGGTCGTGGTGTCTTTAGTAATGGTAATTTTGGAGGCTACGCCCAACATGTCTAAAGAAGCACTCTCTAGGCTAAGACCAACTTCCTCAGAGATCACTTGGCCACCTGTAAGGGCCGCGATGTCTGCAAGTAGTGCCTTGCGACGCTCGCCAAAACCAGGCGACTTGATCGAAGCTACATTTAGCACGCCGCGTGCTTTGTTAACGACCAAGGTTGCGAGGGCTTCGCCTTCAACGTCTTCAGCGATGACTAGTAAGGGCTGACCGGAGCGTGTGACTTGTTCTAGAACAGGTACAAGGTCTTGAATAGCACTGATCTTTTTATCAACAATCAGAACGCGAGCGTTTTCTAGCTCGACGATCATGCGTTCCTGATCGGTGACAAAGTAAGGAGACATGTAGCCCCGATCAATCTGCATCCCTTCAACAACGTCGAGTTCGGTGTCTAGAGACTTGGATTCTTCGACAGTGATAACGCCGTCTTTGGTAACCTTATCCATGGCCTGAGCGATCATATCGCCGACCATGTCATCGTTTCCAGAAGAGACTGCAGCAACTTGAGCAATATCGTTGCCCGCAACGGGCTTAGCTACTGCCTCAATTTCAGAGACGAGGTGGGCAACGGCTTTCTCGATGCCACGACGGAGACTGACTGGATTAGCGCCAGCAGCAACGTTCTTTAGGCCTTCGCGGATTAGCGCTTGGGCTAGAACAGTGGCTGTTGTGGTACCGTCACCTGCGAGGTCTTTGGTTTTAGACGCGACTTCTTGAACTAGGCGAGCACCTGTGTTTTCGTAAGGGTCGTCTAAATCAATTTCCTTAGCGATTGTGATGCCGTCGTTGACGATTTGCGGTGCGCCAAACTTTTTCTCTAGTACCACGTTGCGACCTTTTGGGCCCATGGTGATTTTGACTGCGTCTGCTAAGGCATTGACGCCGCGCTCAAGCGCTTGGCGCGACTTTTCATCGAATAATACTAATTTCGCCATATGCCGATTGTTACGAGTTTCTGCGTGCTGAATTTATCTACTGTACTTCACCAATTGGCACTCTCAGCTAGCGAGTGCTAATTCACACATGACTGTATCGCTTGCGACTGAACCATAAAAGTCGCAATAACCGATCCTTTTAGAACATGGAATGCTGTTTAGTACCTGGAGTGCTGTAACCGATTTGCGTAACGGCGTTGGTCCAATAAATGATCCCAGCAAAATACCCGAACAACCTTGTTGACTGCTCGGGTATTTTTTACAAATTAAGTTCGGTGCTGACTCTACTGGTCTAGCACGCTGCGCTTATTGCTCTCGTAGAGGCTGGGACCTTGACCCTGACCTTCCACGGGACCGCCAATTGCTTTCCATCCAGCCAGACCGCCTTGAATCGCACTTACTTTTTTGAAGCCTGCGTCATGTAGCTTCATGGCTGCGGAAGAAGTGGCTGAATCACCGTCACCATAGACGTAGATATCTCGGTCAAACTCTAGAGACTGTTTGGCTGTGTTCGCTAGGTCACTCATTGGCATGGCAATAGCGCCCATGATGCGTTCCTGGTTGAAGGCATCGCGATCACGCACATCAATAATAGTGAGTGCTGGCTCGCCCCAATCCAATCTCTTTTTGATGTCAGTCGGTGAAGTAACAGACTTAAATTCTGTGGGTACAGGGGTCACTTCGCCGACAGCGTCTTGTGCGCTATCTACAGCGTCGAGCACGTCTTTCTCTGCTGATTTTGCCGTTTCTAAAACGGACTGAGCAGCGTCTGTGGTTGCTTCAACAGCTTTGTCTGTGGTTCCGGTAGTCATATGTGTTTCTGGTTGTTGGACAGGGGATAAGTGGGTGAGCAGGCACAAAGCCTATATAGGCTGGGTGTATGCCACAGGCGTACAGTCGCGTAAGAGCGAACAGTCGCCAAGAACGAATGCAATTTATAAAGTTGCGACTTCAGGGCTAGCGCCGTCAGGTTTGAAGTCATCAACACTGGGGGTTAGCTCAGCGCGATTTTCATCTCTGGCTTCTAAGGTTTCGGTAACAGCGAGCGGCTCTTCTGGCTGAATGTTGAGTCCAGCGTCGGTGCCTAGCTGATCGATACCAGTTTCATCGTTAGTTTCAGCAGACAGGTCACCTGCATAGGCGCCTTTGCTGTCTACGGCGGCTTGCTTTGCCTGGGTATCTGTGTTTTCCATAGGTAGTCGTTGCATTTGTTTACAGTTTAAAGTTTTTTTGTGATGCTAACCTCTACAAAGCGGGGGAGAGGGTCTCTTTCTTTATGCGTAAATCTGCTCACTTTAAGGACAAGATATGCGGGGCTTGAAAGGTAAGAATGTGCTGGTGACAGGGGCAAGTAGTGGTATCGGTCAGGCGATCGCAATCCGGTTTGCACAAGAGGGTGCCAACGTTGCGGTGAATTACTACAAGGGTGAAGAAGAAGCGGCTGCGACCGTTGATATGATGCGCTCGGCCAGTGCAGACGCTGGGATTGAAGAGGGCGCTCTAAAGGATATGACTGTGCAAGCAGATGTCTCGAAAGAAGACAATGTGAGTGCAATGTTTGAGAAGGTTGTCGGCACGTTTGGTGGCTTAGATATCTTGATCAACAATGCGGGGATGCAGATTCAAGGTGCGTCTCATGAGATTCCGCTAGATAAGTTTGACAAGATGATCGACATCAATATGAGAGGAGCCTTTTTGTGTGCGAGAAAGGCGATCGCACATTTCCTTGAAAATGGGGGCGGCATTATAGTGAATGATTCGAGCGTGCATGAGCTGATTCCCCGGCCTCAGTATGTGGGCTACACCATTAGTAAGTCTGGTATGAGAGGTATGACGCGGACGCTGGCACTAGAGTATGCGCGCGATAACATTCGAATTAATTCGTTTGCGCCGGGGGCGACACTAACGCATAATAACCCCTGGAAGGATGACCCACTGCGTAAGGCAGATATTGAGAGCCATATTCCGGTGGGACGATCGGGAGCATCAGAAGAGATGGCGGCGGTGGCGGCGTTTTTGGCGTCTGACGATGCGGCGTACATTACGGGCCAAACGCTGTTTGTGGATGGTGGCTTGACGCTGTTTCCTTCCTTCCGTACGCCTTGGACCGGCTGATTTTTGAATGTCTACACCGGATTCTTGCACCGGATTTCTATACTGAGGAAGATGCTTTAGGTGTCTTGCTGTCGTCACGATGGGAGAGTTCTTCTATCGTGGGAGGCGTTAGCGCCTGTCGCTTATGCTGAAATCTTGGATGGTTGTGGGCGGTGTTACGCTAGCGATCGCAATGCTCTCGAACATCATTCGACCTCATGACGTGAAGTGGTTTCGGCGGCTAGAGCGCCCTGACTGGCTAACGTTTGAAAAGCTGATTCCGGTAATCTGGACTGTTGTTTTTGTGTGCGGCGGCTGGTCTGCTTACATTGTGTGGGAGCAGACGCAATCTTGGGTCTGGATGGCGGCTTACATTGTGCTAGAGCTGGTGACGGTGGCATTTACGCCAGTGTTGTTTTGGTCGCACAGTCTTAAAGCTGCAAGCTTTGTCGGTGGCTTGGGATTCGCGATTTGTTTGGCGCTGACGTTGAGTGTGATGTCGGTTTCTGGCTGGGCGGCAGCACTGCTGATTCCTTATTTTTTGTGGAGCCCGATTGGCACTTACACGACCTGGGAGATGGATAAGCTGAACCCTCAAGCGTAGAGATCTTTTGTAGGTATCTTCTTGTGTGGATAACCTGTGTGGATAACTTGTGTGGATAGCAAACAGCTCAGTCGCGTTGCTCGTGAACAGAAGGCAATCCGGGGCAGCTGATCTGTTAGGTTTTAGTCTTCTTACATCTCTTTGTAAGTCTCTAAAACAATGGGCTCTAGCTCGTGCTCGTGCCACTCGCCCTGGTAGCGCTCTGCAACGAGCGGACGAAGTGTGAATTGTGGGATATCTTGATCTTCTGCTGGGTAGCTGACGTCTACTCGAAGGGCAGAATAGGGTCGGCTTTTTTTGTTGGCATAGCCATCACGACCGAGAAAAATATGAGATTTAGCGACGGGCTGTCCGTACTCTTCTAAAACGGGACCTTCTTTTCTTTGTCGGCGCAGACTAAAACCGCTGCCGCCGCAGACAACCCAGGGAATGATGCGATCGCCATGTCCAGTTTCTACCGTTCTAAGGTACTCAAAGCAGTGGGCATGGCCGCAGAGCACTAGGTCAACCAGCGGGCGCGAATAGTCACCAACTTCCATTTGGACTTCGTCGAGCACTTCTCGGATGCGGGCGCGAACTGCGAGCGTTTGGCCCTGGTCCCACTTTGTGCTTTCGCTGACGTAGGGCGGATGGTGAAAGAACAGAACGCGGCCTTTGGCCGCAGGGTTGCGCCACGAGGCAATGAGGCGATCGCTGAGCCAGGTGAGCTGTTCAACATCTACTGTGCTGTCTGTGGGCGAGATGTTAAGCCGTTTGTCGATGTCTTGGAGCTGTTCTTCGATTTGCTCCATTTTGCCGTAAATGCTGTTGGCGCGAGCAGATTCGTCAGGGTTGTCTTCAGAGAGGGTGAGTGATTCGGCGGTGAGCGATCGCATTTTTTCTTCGAGCTGGTCGCGCTGGGTTTCGAGTAGCGATCGCAGGGCTTGCCCAGCTTCGTCCTTGGGTAGTGGCTGAGGCGAGTTAAATGTATTGCTATCGAGGGCGAAGAAATCGATGCCTGCCTTTTGAAAGGTGTAATACCGATTGGGCAACCGGGTAAATTCGCCAGGAACATAGCGCAAGCAGCGCTTAGCGCCATCTTTCTGTTCGCTGTCTGTTGACTGAGCGGCTTTAGATGACTGAGTTGCTTGAGCGGGAACGGAAGCGGTATACCTTTTTTCTAGGTGCGCTTTTAGCTGGCGATCGCTCAGCGGCTGCATATAGTCCAAAAAGGCTTTGGCAAAGGCTTCTCCCTGGTAAGAGCCATGCCAACCTACATCTAAATTGATACGGCGACGCAGCAGGCGGCGCAGTGGAGAGAAGGCCTTGCTTAAGATTCCAGAGACTAGCGGCAGGTCGTAGTAGTCGTGATTCCCGAGTACCGGTAAAAACGGTAGCTTGAAGGTCATCTTGTCGAACCGAATTTTACGGTGAGCCCGTCCACCGACCAAAAACTCACGATAGGGCTTAATAAAATTGTCGGGATACTGCTCGCTAGAGCCTACTAAATACACCACGTCACCCGTGTGCAAAATAAAATCACACTCGGGTGAATGCTTTAGCAGCAGCTTGGTGATTCGCCTTTGCGGTGGATCGCTAAGATGACGACTGGTCCCACTATCGCCGATCACCAAAAAAGAAAAGTTGTTTGGCGATGCAGATACGTCTTCACCAGCGCTACCTACGCCTGCGGACGTTTCTATCACCACGTGGGTTTGATCAATTTCTAGCTGCTCGATCTGAGGATGTTGCCAGCGTACTCGTTCCTTCATCCGAGCGATCTTGGTCGCAATGGCTGGATCAAGTACAAATCTCATTAAAAAATCTCCTGTGTAGCGGCTGGAGTTATCGCTGTTACCGCAGTGGTCCCCTGCGAAAAACACCTATAAATTACCACGCTCCTTTAGGAATGTCTTATGCAGTTAGAGGGGCTATTCCATCTACTTTGGACCCTTTCCTTAGGCCTTTAGCTGTGATTTGACTATCTCTGCTGGAACGATTTCCTTGGTCTTCGTGAGGTGCCAACAGGAATTATTAATCGGATTGTTCGGCTCAGGCGTGAAATTCTGAGTGTCGGCTTTAGTAATACGGGCTTTAATTCGGTAGAAATTTTGGCTGTGAATTTTCTGTAGAGTTCAGGGAATATACGGATAGGCAGTGTACATTTATTGGGTGAGCGCCCGCTCTCTGCTTTTTAAGACACCTATGGATCAAAGAAATCGCAACTTATTTTCATTTTTTGCCGTTCTGTTTACGGCTGGGTTAATTACAGGGGTAGGTGGTTTCTTTTTGCTATTGGCTGATGAGCTGGGCGGCAATGGTCCTCAGCTGACATTGAGCAATCCCGTTATGAGTAATAAAGCTGAGGCGAATTCTGTTTCGGCTGCTCCAACGCTTTCGGTTTCCCAGACGCTCGGTGCCCATACTGCGACTGTTTTGAGTGTCGAAACGGATAGCGAACAGTCTTTGATTGCCAGCGGCGGCTATGACAACACCGTTCAGCTGTGGGATCGCAGTGGCCAGCGGGCAGCAACATTAGCTCACAGCGGCCGGGTGAATGATCTGGTATTTACACCAGACGGACAGCGGTTAATCACTGGGAGCGGTGCTGGGAAAATTACCACATGGGCGTTACCCTCAGGCCGTTTGGAAACCTCTGTAAGAGGCAGAGCAGGGCGGATCCTAAGTCTGGCGATTGATAGTGATGGTGAAAATCTTGCCAGCGGCAGCAGCAAGGGCGTGCTGCAAATTTGGTCTGTTAGCGACGCGGTACAACCGCTGTGGATACTCGCTGATGTAGGCCCTCAGATCAATGCTTTGGCGTTTCATCCAACCGATAATAATCTAGTGCTGAGCGGCGATCAAGACGGTGTGATCCGTATCTGGGATATTGCAAGTAATCGGACTATCCGTATGCTAGATGACGGAGCCGATCGGATCGTGAGTTTGGCTGTGAGCGCTGACGGTAAGTATGTCGCTAGCGGTAGCTACGACCAAACCATCAGAGTGTGGTCACTAGAGACTGGCGATTTGTTGCAGACGTTGAGCGGCCATGATTTTGTGGTTTCTGACGTTGCGTTTAGTCCAGATGGCAGGCTGTTGGTTAGCAGCAGCTACGATGAATCGATTAAAACCTGGGACTGGGCCGAGGGGCAGTCTTTGTGTACGCTGAAAGGCCATGCTGGGTTTGTGTATTCTGTTACGGTTGCCGATAGCGGTAATACGATAGTTAGCGGTGGATACGATGGCACTGTACGTACCTGGGATTTGACAGCTGTGCCCAACGAAAGCTGTTTGCCACGTTAGCTCTTCTGTCAGCTCTCACATTAGCTCTCATGTTAGCTGTCTACGGATGCTACCCGGACGTAGCGATCTCTATCTTTTGTCAGTCCTGATTTCTTTTGCGACTGCTTCTCTTGATAGAGCAAACCTATCAACATTTTCCTTACGCTTATAGGTATACACATCGAACAGAAGAGTTTTCTCTCTGTTGAGTAGTCGAGCTGTAACGGCTGTGCTCTGGACGCCCTGGCAGTTATTGGGTGCTCGCATGCAAGATGTGTGATTTGTCACTTATATGTGTGAACAGCACTAGGAGATTTTTCATGGCTAACGATAACAAAGAGAAAGATTTAGAAACTGGCGCTAAGCAAACGCCTTTGGAGGGTAAGACCCGTACTACTGGTCAAGGCTCCAAAACAGAAACTCGCGATGGTGCTGAGCCTGAAGCCCCCGGCAATGATGGCACTACAGCTGGTAGCCCAAACCAGGGTACTGAAGCTCGATAGTTCCTTATAGAAGCACTAATGGTTAGGACAGCATGGTTAGAACAGTGCTGTAGTGAATTCTTATTAACGTGCTTTTCTACTCACACGTCTCGCACTTGCACTCTTGCTGATCTAGCGCCTTCGAGCTGTTGAAAGCAGGTAAGCGTGAGGATTCTACCTTATAAAGCCGAGCATTGCCAGCACAGTATTTTGGGCGGTGTTCGGCTTTTGTTTGCTTATGCGATCACAAGTCCTTTTACGTTTCAATTCATATTTCTTATGACACAGACTCAAGAAAGACGACCGACTCCCGACGAACTGCCCGCACAGCAGCTGGCCAAAACTGCTAGTCAGGCTGATATGGCCCTGGCCCCTGATAGCGATCTCTCTAATTATCAGGCGGCGGATAAGCTGAAGGGTAAGGTTGCCATTATTACGGGAGGCGATTCTGGTATTGGCCGAGCGGTTGCGATCGCCTATGCAATGGAAGGCGCTAGCAGCGCCATTTTGTACAATGCGAGCGATGATGACGCTCAAAAAACTAAGGAGCTAGTAGAAGAGAGAGGCGGACAGTGCCTGCCGATTAAGATGGATGTCCGTCGGCCAGAAGAGTGCGAGGCGGCTGTAAAACAGACGGTAGAGAAGTTTGGCGACCTCAATATTTTGGTGAACAACGCTGCGTTTCAGATGGTGAGAAAGGATCTGGCCGATCTAACGATCAAGCAGTTCCATGAGACGTTTGAGACCAACATTTTTGGCTATTTTCATATGTTCAAAGCGGCGGCTCCGCATTTGAGCGAAGGAGATGTGATTATTAATACAGGGTCTATTGTTGGTAAGATTGGCAAAAAGTTCTTGGTAGACTATGCCTCTAGTAAGGGCGCGGTACATACGTTTACGAAGTCTTTGGCGCAGGCGCTAGCCAGTAAAAAGATTCGAGTGAATGCTGTAGTTCCAGGGCCTGTCTGGACCCCCAATATTCCGGCTACGATGACACGTGAGCAGGTTGGTACGTTTGACGATGCCAATGCAATGGAGCGCTCGGGCCAACCGGAAGAGCTGGCACCGTCCTATGTTTTCTTAGCGGCAGCAGATAGCAGCTTTATGACGGGCGCTCTGATCGATGTGACTGGCGGTCAGCTGTCTAGTTAGCGATATGAACGGCATGGCTGACGGCAGACCGAGCTATCGCTTTTATCACTTGGCTGAAGGCTGCAGTGCAAATCTTAGGCTGAAAGCCTTATGTCATAAAAGGCTCTATTGATGTAGGTGTCTATTTTCCAACAGCCTAAACTATTTGCAGTTCTCATTACAGATGAT
>CALDSK010000169.1 GCA_937911865.1 uncultured Synechococcus sp. | reverse complement strand
CATCTGTAATGAGAACTGCAAATAGTTTAGGCTGTTGGAAAATAGACACCTACTAAAATATGTCTCTACCATTGCCACCCGTAAGCTCGTCAATTTCGATGGCGTTACGGCTAGCCACACCCAGCAACTTATCGTCGCCGTCGCCACCAAGTAAAGAGTCCATTCCATTGCCACCGTGCAGCTCATCGTTGCCCGATTCGCCCCAGATAACATCATCGCCATCTTCGCCTTTCAGCAAGTCATTGCCACTTCGACCCAAAATTGTGTCGTCATCATCACCGCCGTACACCGTATCATTGCCTGCACCGGCATCAACGATGTCAGCACCATCCCTGCCATAGATAGAATCGTTACCACCTTTGCCAAAGATAGAGATATCCGCATTCATTGTGCCATAGAGGATATCGTTTGCTTCTGTTCCATAAATAGCTGGCATTGTCTTCATTCTCCCTAAGTTCTTCAGAATTGTTAGACACTCGCTTGGTCCGTCAAAGCAACCCATTCAGTCGATTGATGCGATGACCAATAACCAAGCGTCTTACATTAGATATCTGAGGAGATTTGATCTTTTTTTTAGAAACAGATATTTTTTGTTTCCTAACAATTTTGCATAATCTTGCGGCATTGCCCTGAGAGAACTTAAGAGACGCTAATTTCTGACTGCCCCGTCAGACGCTAAAAGTCCTATGAGTAAACAGATAAATAACGATATAAATACGCTAATTTCGAAGGCTTGTGCCTATCCTCCTAGACATCCTATTCGTCAGAAGCATCTGACCAAAATCATTCAACTTGTCTCTGCAAAACTCTGGAAAGAAGACTCTTCTTATTACGAAGATGCATTGCAAAAGACATGGATTTACTTTTGTCAAAATCTGTGTGAAAGTAAAACAGACTGCGTCTATGCCCCTCAAAAGACGAGTGTTGCAACCTGGCTAAACATCTACCTCAAACACCGCTTGCAAGACGGCTATAGAACTCGAAAGAAACATCAATCAAAAAGAGCCTTCTATGCAGCTCACAGTCCTGATAGCTCAGAAACCTCTGCTCACCCGATTGATCGCATAGCCGCTCAGCCAGATATTCCGCCCGTATTACAAGACGTTGAGACCTGGGCAAGAAACACACCTCATCTCGCCCAGGTCCATATCCCCGCATATCCTCACATCACCGCTCAGCTGCTGATTCTAGAGAGACTCCCGCCCGAAAAACCCTGGAAAGTTCTAGCTACTCGCCTCAACGTTCCGTTAGGGACCCTCAGCAGCTTTTATCAACGTCACTGCATGCCGCTCATCAGAGAATTTGGCCAGAACAAAGGCTATTTGAACGTCTAGCTGAGCATCTAACTGTTTGTCTAATTTTCATCTAACATTTCTATTGCATCTAGAATTGAGCCACTTACTTCCACGATCTGATGAACATCCGGGTCACGCTAAAGCTACACAATGGCAGCCTGCAAACTGGCTTTGGGGCCATTTTACAGATGGGCGAAGAAGGCGCTGCTCCTAGCGTTGAGCTCTCTGCAAATCTGCCAGCTGCCCCGAAGCTAATTGTTAGCTATCAGCGCTGGCAAAAGATTTACAGAGAGCAGGCCCAGCTGCGCGCTGCGAGGATACAGGCCCATACAAGCTTTGCTACCAACGTGTCGTTCATTGCAGACACCAGCGAGATCTCTAATCATTTAGCAGAGACCTTTAACCAGTGGCTGCGCAGCGAACCTTTTCGACCCATACGCGACAAGCTGCTAGAGCGTTTAGCCCCTAGCCAAACCGTTCAGCTGGTTTTACAAACTCAAGACAACACCGTACAGCGCTTTCCCTGGCATCAGTGGGAGCTGTGCGATCGCTTCCCTAATCTCGAAATCGCCCTCAGCGCACCGGCCTACGAACTCACAGCCGCTGCCTCATTTCCCCTACGAGAGCAAGTCCGTATCCTCGCCATCTTAGGCAGCAGCAAAGGCATCAATATCCAGACCGATCAAGACTTACTGAGTCATCTACCCAACGCTGACGTTCACTATCTCATTGAGCCCGACCGCCCTACGCTCAACGAGCGGATTTGGGATGTTCAGGGTTGGGATATTCTATTTTTCGCAGGCCATAGTAACACTCAGATAGCAGGTGATGCCCAGACAGAAGCCCGGACAGCGACCCAGACAGCGAACCAGTCAGCGACCCAGTCAGCCAGTATCGGTAAG
The DNA here is from genome assembly GCA_937911865.1 of uncultured Synechococcus sp. GTDB lineage: Bacteria > Cyanobacteriota > Cyanobacteriia > Phormidesmidales > Phormidesmidaceae > Phormidesmis. The sequence goes on along the minus strand of CALDSK010000169.1, from coordinate 11,431 downwards.
CTCTACATCACCCCCACCGATACCCTCACCATTCCCGAGCTAAAATATGCCCTCAGCAAAGCGGTTGCTCGCGGACTCAAAATCGCCATCTTCAACTCTTGCGATGGTCTCGGACTCGCCCAAAGTCTAGCCGATCTGCATCTCTCTCAAGTCCTGGTGATGAGAGAACTCGTCCCCGATCGGGTGGCTCATACCTTTCTACAGTCATTTCTCTCAGCTTTTTCACGCGGAGAGCCCCTTTACCTGGCAGTCAGAGAAGCGAGAGAAAAACTACAGGGATTAGAATCTCAGTTCCCCTGCGCTTCCTGGCTGCCGATTATCTATCAAAATCCAGCAGAGCGATCGCCCGCATGGCAGTCACTCTATCGTTCATCTGTTGCCGTCACTGAACACTCTGACGGGCCTCAACAAAACCGCCTTCAGCAGACAAATGAGCCTAATTCAACAACATCGGGAGGCACACAATCTTCTGACCCAAAGAATACGCCACGCTCTCTGCTCGCTCATGCTCTAATCGCCCTCACCGTTATCACCATGAACGCGCTAGGGCTTTTTCAGGGACTAGAGCTTAAAGTCTTCAATCAGCTAATGCGGCTCAGACCGTTAGAAGGGAGCGATCCTCGGCTGCTGGTGGTCACCGTAACAGCAGCCGACGTACAGGCTCAATCCACGGAAGAAAGAAATGGTTCTCTGTCTGATCGCGCACTGTCATCAGCACTAGCACAGCTCACCCCTATGGAACCTCGGGCCATTGGGCTCGATATCTACCGAGACTTTCCGGTCCGGGCGGATCAGCCTGGACTAGCCTCAGCGCTAGCCAACACAGATAATCTGTTCGCCGTCTGTAAAAGTAGCAGTGAAGACGTCAACGAATCAGGTATTAATCCACCGCCAGAAGTGCCTGTTACAAGAGTTGGCTTTAGTGACTTTGTTGAAGATTCTGATTCTACTGTCAGGCGGCAGCTACTGTATATGCAGCCAGAACCCGCTTCTCCCTGTCAGTCTGCCTATAGTTTTAGCAGTCTGCTAGCACTAAATTATCTATCAGCTGAAGGGATGGAGCTAACGCCCGCCGCAGACGGCACGCTGCAATTGGGCCAAACGACTCTGACACCCCTAGAACCGGGTGACGGCGGATACCAGAATATTGACGCCTGGGGATATCAGCTGCTGTTGAACTATCGCAGTTTAGAGAATCCTGCCGATATTGCAGAGCAGGTAACACTATCCGAACTGTTAGAAGGGAAGGTAAATGCGGAGGCTGTTCGCGATCGCATTGTTCTGATCGGCACCGTTGACCCCAGCTTCAAAGACTATTGGCAAACGCCCTACAGTCGCAGCACCGCTGTAGACGAGAAAACCTACGGCGTGTTTATGCAGGCCCAAATGGTCAGCCACTTGCTCGGTGCCGTTCTAGATAACAGGCCCTTACTCAAAACCTATCCGGAATGGAGCGAATGGCTTTGGATACTGTTCGCAGCAGCTACAGGTAGCTTGATTATTCTGCAATCAAGGCGCCAGTGTAACAATTCTGGGCGCAAGCTGCTGTCGGCTTTATTATTAACTGAAGTTGGCCTGTTTGGCCTATGCTGGGTGCTGTTCGTAAAAGCACACTACTGGGTGCCGTGGGTACCCGCTGCGATCGCCCCGATCGCAATTGCTGCAGTTGACCGCGTCCAGTCTCGAAACAATCAAACCTTCCAAAGACAAAGTCAAGATACGTGAAACGAGGACATATCATGAGCCCCCATGATTTGAAAACAAGTCTAAATAAAATATCAAAACGTACAGGCTGCGCGATCGCCCTAACTAGCAGCCTACTTAGCAGCCTCTTAGTCTTACCCACTAGCTCAGTTAAAGCAGAAACCAGCATAGCTCAAACAACAGCTATTCAAACAACAGCTATTCAAACAACAGTTGCTCAAACAACAGCTTCACCAAACGAGCCTATCCAATTTTCTCCGCCCCCTCTCCCCGATAGAGGTCGTCCCGGCGGTCGCTCTAGTGGCGGTGCGAGTAGAGGGAGTTGCGATACCCCTAATCAGCTACCGCTTACAGCCCTAGTCCCTGTTACTCCTAGCGCTACAGCCAATTCTCTTTCAGAAACCGATCTGGCAACAGCAACCACCGAATCTGTCTTCAGCCTTACAAGCCAGGCAAACCCTACTTTTTGGTTTTACGTGCCCTACACGCTTAGCGAAACGCCTATTGAGTTCGTCCTACAAGATGAACAAAACAACACGCTGTACCAAACCCGTTTCACGGGCAACAGCGAATCAGGCATCGTCAGCATAGCGCTTCCAGAAGAGGCTACACAGCTAGAAACAAATACCTTGTACCACTGGTACTTCATGGCCTTCTGCGATGACAACAATCCCGCCTTTGTTGAAGGCTGGACAGAGCGCACCTCGTTAGAACCCGCCCTGAGCGCAGAACTAGAACAATACCGTTCAGATCCTAGAGCACAGGCAGCACTATATGCACAAAACGGTATCTGGCAAGAGGCCATCACACTGCTGGGCCAGCAATATTACGCAGAAAGAGAAAACGCTAATACATTAGAAGACTGGAATAACCTTCTAGAATCGGCAGCACTCGGTGACTTTGGCCAACAGCCACTCACAGACTGTTGTGGACTGTAATCATCTTTTCTACACCAGCCGAACATCAGACAGCCTGGTAGGTGAAATTCAGCGTAGCCCAATCCGACATATTCAACGTGTAATTGTCTGCGTCGTCCTCTCGGCTAATGTCAGAGAGCATAGCTCTAATCACATCCAGCGGATTGGGAAGCGGGTTCAACCGCTGGCCGCCGTTGCTGATGTCGTTTAGCAACAGATTAAACGTGTTGTCGAGCGGACGGGTTGTACATACGACATAGGTTTCAACTGGACCGGTAGGTAACTCAACGGCCCAGTCAAAATCGGCGCTAGGAATTGCCACCGAACGGCCAGGCGCAATGGTCGCAGCGGCCAGAGATGAATTGCTATCACTACTGCTTTCAGCTGTAGCCGATGAGGAGGAAATATCTGTTGAAGCTGGACAGAAAGCCGATAAACGCTCGCTTGGATCAACATTGATGAGGGTGTAGTAGAGGGGTTTTTCGCCGTCGTTGAACAAACGGTAGCGGACCCGGCTGCCCACAGGCACTTCTGGTGTAAAACCTTCAATCGCTCGTTTCCCAGTCTGTTCTAGTTTGAAAGTTTGTCTACCGATCAGCAGCTGATCTTCTTTGTCCCCAATTTGTTCTAGGGTGACCCGTACGGCCAGCCCAGAAGCGGCTCTGTTTTCGCTTAGTCGCAGCATCTTCAAGGCCATCAGCGTCCGCAACTTGTTAGTCAATCGGTTGATGGCTGGCTTGATAGCTTCTTCTTGTAGAGAGAGCGTACCGGGAATGAGAGAACGGGTTAGAGAAAATAATCCATAGCCAACCTTGCCAAGATTGTCTGGAGGCGTGCCTTCAGCAGGTGATGTGAGCTCTGCCTGAGACAATTTTGTTGGGTTTAAACTGGCAGTCAGCGTCCCTGGATCTGAATCAATGGGCCTAGCTAATAAACAATCAGCTGGCAGCGCGGTGTCAGAAGTAGAGGTAACAAAAGACAGTGAAGAGAGTGCACTAGTGGCATCGACCCGCTCAATGCGCTCCAAGCGGCTGTCAAGGGCAACGACTAAATTGGGATTTTTCGGCAGGGCTCTGACCGATTCAAATACGGGCTGGCCAACCTTGATAGCTGTACTGCCGCTACCAGGAGCATCTAAGACTTTAGCTTTGCCAGTCAGACCATTGTGTGAGGTGACTTTTAGCCGTCTGTCAGCGCAGGTCATCATCGCAGGCGACTCCAGATATTCTAGCGTCCTCGGCGGCAGGCCCCCTAGCCACATCGTGGCCGTTTTACCATCGTTGCTCACGGCTGTTATCACCCCTTCACCTCTGGAGCTATCTAGCAGAGGCGCGCTGTAAATAGGTGTGCCCTTTGAGCTGTTGCGGCTACCGCTGACCACGGGCTGCTGGTTACTGCCGCCCCAGCGTAGTAACGTTTCTTGAACCCTCGCTAAGCTGCGCTCGGTCGTAACAGGTGCAGGCGCGGTCCATAGATACTGGGTCAGGACATAGGTAAAAGCGCCTGCATTGAAATCTTCCCACTGTCTTTCGAGCACGACGTCAGTAGTCGCTGCGCCCCGCAGAAGTATGCCTGGGAAAGGGCTGCTTTCTTTTTCAAGATTTTTATCTGCCAGCAGATCGAAGGGGGCAGGCAGCTGACCAGAAATCACTTCGGAGCGGGCGCGCGATCGCAATCCACCAGACAGCGGCAGCGCAATATCAACAAAGCCGGCATCGAGCACCGTTGTGACATTTTTCGTCTTTAGCTGCTTCAAAAGCGTCTTCAGCTCTACTTCCAAAATATCGTTGAGCCCAGAGCGATTTTCGGTGGGCACCAAACCATCGTAGGGTACGAGCGATCGCATCGTTGTCCCCGCCCCTTTCAAATCAGGAACCTGCACCTGCGAACCATAGCCACTAAAGTGCAGCAGTACCACATCACCAGCAACCGCCTGACGCTGCAAATGGCTTACAAAAGCTTCATAAATACCTTCTCGGGTGGCCTGCTTATTCTTCAGGCAAACAATATCAGCTGGCGAAAAACCAAAGCGATGAATTAATAGCTCTCTTTGTAGAGCGACATCTGCGATCGCGCCTTCTAATTTTCTCGACGCCGACGGCTTGTCAGCAAAAGCCGCGTCAGGATACTCATCAATTCCGATTAACAGCGCCAGCTTACGGCCTTTAGAATCAGCTAGTGCCTGAGTGTAGTCCTTCGCCTGGGCAAAAACAGGGGCATCAAAAGACAGCTCGGCTAAGCTCAGTACGCCTGCAACTAACCCTGCTCGCTGGAGAAATGCACGTCGGCTCAAACCCTGCTGCTGGCTCGCCTGAGCATGGTTATTACCCGCCTCAGAATTTCCCAGAGACCCCATAAGACCACACCTCCTATTTCCTTCCTAATGTAGCTTAAACCCTTAAGTGCCCAAGTTTTTGAATCCTTGAGCACTTAAAAGCTATGAATGGCTATTGGTAAGCCATTGAGTTGAAAGAGGTTGACTTTGAGGTCTATGCCTGCATCGCCTTAATCAGCTCAGCAGCAACTTCAGGGCGAGAGAACTCCGGCGGTGGCTGCTTGCCTTCGCGCAGCATCGCACGCACCTTCGTACCAGAAAGGTGAATTCGCTCTTCAGGCGTAGCAGGGCTCGTTTTAGTCGTTGCCATGGTCGTTGTGCGCGTGCAGTAGAACGCATGCTCAAACTTCATGGGCGTAATGCCTAGCTCACCAGGCTCAAATTCATCAAAGATGGCTTGAGCGTCGTAGGTACCGTAGTAGTCACCCACACCTGCGTGATCGCGACCCACAATAAAGTGCGTGCAGCCGTAGTTCTTACGGATGAGCGCGTGGAAAATCGCTTCGCGAGGACCGGCATAGCGCATCGCAGAAGGATTAATCGCTAAAATAACCCGGTCTTTAGGAAAGTAGTTTTCCATCATGATTTCATAACAACGCATCCGCACATCGGCAGGGATGTCGTCACTCTTAGTCGCACCGACCAAAGGATGCAAGAAAAGGCCATCTACCGTCTCCAAAGCACATTTTTGGATGTACTCGTGGGCACGGTGAATGGGGTTGCGCGTTTGGAAGCCAACCACAGTTTTCCAGCCACGCTCAGCGAACTGCTTGCGAGACTCAGCCGGATCGATTTGATAGTCGGGGAAGAGCGGGTGAGCATCGCGCTCAAGCAGCCAAACATCGCCCGCCAGGTTGATGTTGCCTTGCTCGTAAACGACCTTCACACCGGGGTGCTTGTCTTCGTCTGTGCGATAGACGTTAATCGCTTCTTTCTTTTTGTCATACGTGTACTTTTCACTCAGTTCAAGTACGCCAATAAAGCGACCGGTTTCGTCATCCAGGCGAACCAGCTGACCAATTTGCAAAGGTTCAGCATCTGCTTCGGTAACCGAAAGCGTAACCGGCACAGACCAGGGCACGCCGCTAGCGAGGCGCATATCGGTCACGACCGGATTGTAATCCGCTTCTTTCATAAAGCCAGTCAGTGGGCTAAAGCCACCAATGGCGATCATTACCAGGTCAGAAGCAGCCCGCTTGTCTAGCGTGACACGGGGCAAATGATCTGCCTTACTTTCAAATTCTTTTTTCTGTTCTGCACTGGCTAGGCGGTTAATTAACGTCCCGCCATGCGCTGCGATGGTATTTGTTTCGCTCAAAAGAGATCTCCTCGTGTTTCGCGTCTTTCAATTTTCGTTTCAGATTGTAAAGCTGAGTCTTCGCAACAGCACATACGTAGAAATATCTTCATCTCTACTTTGTAGCTGTCAAGGGCTCGCTAACTGGCTTACTCTGGCCTAATCTGGCCTATTAAAAGAGCCCCGCTAAAAGGGCTGTGGCCGTTTTGTGTGCCATCTTTAAGGGGCATCGGTGGAGCACATGGGCTCAATAATACCGCCCCCGAGCACACGTCCACCTTTTTCGTACCAAACTGCGGCTTGTCCGGGCGTTACGCCAAATTGGGGATCGTCGAACATGATTTTGACCCGCCCAGTTAGCGGCTCTGATAGCGTCTCTCGGGGAGAATCGCTTATCTCTTCTAAAGGAATAATCGTCGCGCCTACCGCCTGAGAACGGTAGCGAATTTGCACCTCTGCGGCAATCAGTCCACTAGGTGGCGCAATCGACACCCAATTGACCCGATGAACAGTGCACTCCGAGTTAGTAACGCTATCGCGCTCACCCACCACCACCTGATTGCGCCCCACATTCAGGCTGACAACATACAGCGGATTAGGCGCGGCAATGCCAAGCCCTTTTCGCTGCCCAATGGTGTAGTTGTGAATGCCCTCGTGCTGACCCACTACCTTGCCAGTTGTGTCGATAATATCGCCTGGCTTGGGCGCTAAATACTTTTCTAGAAACGTTTTCATTGAGCCGTGCTGCTCAACCAAACACAGATCCTGGCTTTCGGGTTTGTCAGCCGTATGCAAGCCTAGCTCTGCGGCAATTTTTCGGGTTTCCGGCTTTGTCTTTTCGCCCAGCGGAAACTGTGTCGCGGCCAGCTGAGCCTGACTTAAGTCGTATAAAAAGTAGGACTGATCTTTATTGCGATCAACGGCGCGGCGCAGCTCGTAGCGTCCGGTTTCAGCGTTGTGAGTAATCCGAGCGTAGTGACCTGTGGCAATGTAGTCAGCGCCCATTTCATTAATGGCGTAGCTGAGCATCGGGCCAAATTTTACGGTGCTATTGCACTGCGAGCAGGGCAGAGGGGTAACGCCTTGAGCATAACCATCAACAACATAATTAATGATGTGCTTTTCAAACACGTCGCGAGAATCCACTACTTTGTAGTCAATGCCCATTTCCTCGCACAGCTGAGCCGCATCGGTCATACCTTCCGAGCAGCACTGGCCTTTACCTTTCATGAGCCAAAGGGTCAGGCCAATCACTTCATGGCCCTGATTATGTAAAGTAGCTGCGGCGACGGAGCTATCGACTCCGCCGGATAAACCGACGACAATTTTGCTCATGGGAGAGAACGTTAGCAGGGTTAAAAGCCCTGTTTAAAGAACATTAGCCTTAGGCTAGCATTCGCTGCTACGAATGAACGATTGTGAATAGCAAATGGTGAACGTCGGTTACTTGACTATCGACTGACAATTGTTTCTTCTAACTGTTCTTCGTGCCGTGGCAAATACTTCGTGCCGTGACAAATCTCTTTTGTGCGCATAGCGGAGTTCTGTGATTTGCCACGATAGCAGTACGAGACTTCTCTCAGAGGATGAAAAACTTTTCTCGGAGGTGGTGCTCTTCCTCCGATATTTGTGATGCTCTCTTACGGCGTTTCAGCTTCTGGTGTTTCGACTTCTGGCATTTCCGTTTCTGGCATTTCCGTTTCTACCGCTTCTGGCTGTGCCGTCGGTATTTGACCACCCTGTAAAACGAAGCCATCTGCCTCAAGTTCTTCTACCAGCTCTTGAGCAATCTCCATGCCCCAAGCTTGGCCGACAGCGATACTTTCTTGCGCAACAACGGGCGCTTTTTGCAACAGGGATTGACCGAGCGGTGTCTGGTAGAACTCAATCAGCCCATCAATTTCGGCTGCGGTGTAGTTTCTTTCGTAGATAGGAATGAGCAGGGCGTTGAAGTCAGTGGCGATCGCTTTTTCCATAAAACCGTCCCACCATTCATCGGGCACGTTTGGGGTGAGCGTTCTAAATTGAGCAATCATTTGCTCCAAAATCGGAATGGTGGTGTCAGCCCCTGTAATCGCCAACAGCTCTTCTATCCGCTCTCTGGTTGCTGGGTCAGAGACAGGTTCAGCGTTAGGCTCAAAGGACTCAGAGGATTCAGAGGGCTCGGAAGGCACCGACTGAGTATCGCTTAGCGGGTCATCGTCTAACTGGCTATTGCCAGGGTTTTCTTCTGGGAGCTGCGCTAGCGTGCTCTGTGGCGGTGTAGTGGCTAGGGCTGAAGACTGGCGGACGGTAGCTTCGCCGATGGCACAGGCCATAGCCATGCTGAGTACCAGCGCGGTTTTTCTTATATTGATCATTGTTTCTCTCCAATGGAAGACTACGGAGCGGAAGATTACGAGGCGAAGGATTACGGCCGGAAGTCGTGCGACACATTGTAGATCCATAGGGTAGATCCACAGGTCCCTTTAAGATTACTGATGTTTGAACGTGTATTCGGAGAATTAGCAGTACGGATGTTGCGGTGTTGGTAAGTTTGCTTGCGCCTTGTTTGCCGGGGTTGATGGGGTTTGGGAAGAAGGTGGCAACAGAGGGTGCGGGTGCGATCGCCAAAAAAGCCAGCGGAAAGTTGGATGAAAAAGTAGGCGAGCAGTCGGCGGCACAGGCGGGGAAGATTTAGCAGCGGCTATGGCCCAAGGTAGAGGCAAAGGCAGCGGCGAAGGCGGATGCGCAGGGGACCTGGATTCAGCAGTCGGTGACGGGAGATGTCAATCAGGTGATTGGGCAGATGAGTGGAATTGCCAAGGCAATTGGGTCAGTGACCGAGAATGTGACGATGTAGCCGCTTTCACAGGTCTTTCCATATAAACGGAAGTGGATGCTGTACGGTCGGGAATGAGCCCGCAGCGGTCGGGAACGATTGCGCAGTGGTCGGGAATGATCCCGCAGCGGTCGGGAACGATTGCGCAGTGGTCGGGAATGGTTCCGCAGCAGTCGGCATCAAGTTCGATATGCGCGAGAATGGTTGATAGGCGATCGGGAATGAGTGCATTTGGTTTGAAAGATCTATATAGGAAGGTTGATGTAATTTTGTCAGCGGTGTTCGGGTGAGCTAGATGACGGGTTCTGATGAGGCGAATCGGTTAGGGATTCGGCAGATTAGTGAGGGCGATCACAATCAACTAATCGGCAGTATGGCTGGCAACAGCAAAGCGATTGGCAGTGCGGATATTCAGGGCGATTTAGTCCTGGAGCCAACGGTCATTCGGCAGGCAGCGGAGCGGATTACCTCGCCGTTTCAGCTGCCGCGCAGCGTGGCCGATTTTACCGGGCGAGACACGGAGCTGACGCAGATTTATGAGGCGCTGGCGCAGTCGGGCGAGTCTGGAACGGTGGTTATTTCGGCGTTGGCCGGGATGGCTGGCGTCGGGAAGTCGGCATTAGCCATACATGCGGCGCATCAGATGAAGGCGCGATTTCCAGATGCACAGTTGTTTGTGAACTTGCAGGGGGCCGGAGAACCGGGGACAGATGCGCAACCAAAGGAGCCAGGTGAGGTATTGGAGCAGTGGCTGCGGGCGTTGGGGATAGATGGTGCGCAGATTCCGGCTGAGCTGGGGGCGCGAGCGGCCTATTTTCGCTCGCAGCTGGCGAACAAGCAGGCGTTGGTGGTATTGGACAATGCTCGTGATGCAGCGCAGGTACGGCCACTGCTGCCGGGTGGGTCGGGCTGTGCGGTCATTGTCACCAGTCGGCGAGGGCTAGACCTAGCGGGCACGCGCGAGCTTTTGCTAAAAACGCTGCTGCCAGAGGAAGCTTTGGCACTGCTAGAGAAGATTGCAGGTCAGGAAAGAATAGCGGCTGAGCGAGCGGCAGCTGAGGAGATTGTACGGCTGTGTGGATATTTACCCTTGGCGGTGCGGATTGCAGGAGGTGTATTAAAGCGGCGGCGAGATTGGGAGCTAACGACGGACTATTTGCCGAAGCTGAAGAATGAGCAGGGACGGCTGGATGCGTTGCAGCAACCCAACGGAGAGAATGTGCGAGCGAGCTTTAACTTGAGCTATGCGCAGTTGAGCGAGCCGGATCGACGGCTGTTTGCTTTGCTCGGAACGTTGCCGCTAGATTTTGGTATGTCGCTAATGATCGCGGTTTGTGAACAGGAGTTTGAAACGGTAGAAGAAGGTGTAGAAAGATTACTAGATGCGCAGCTAATTGATGTAACGCAGACGCGGCGGTATCGATATCATGATTTGATGCGGCTGTACGCGCAGGAGCAGTTGCAGCCAGAAGAAAGAACAAGCGTAGAGGAAAAGATCTTTGACTGGTATTGGGTAGGGGCTAATTATTTTAATAAGGCCTTCGACCCTATACGCCGTCGCCAGATAGTAGCGCAGCAGAAGAGTGCCATTGCGCTAGAAGAACGAGAAAAAGCCTTTCGACAAACGGCAGTGTCGTGGTTTGAAGCGGAACGCATTCACCTGCTATCAATGTTTAGTTGGGCCTATGCGCAAAAGAAGTTCGATGAGGTTGTTTATTTTGCTGGGAACTTAGGTAGGTTCTTCCAAGCTCGTAGTTATTGGCAAGATTGGGAAAGCACTCATCTACAGGCACTATCTGCTGCAAGAGAGATTGGAGACAAGGTAGGCGAAGGGAAAACGCGCAACAATTTGGGCTCAGTTTACAGGTCGCAAGGGCGGTGGGAAGAGGCCATTGAACAGTACCAGCAAAGCTTAGTAATATGTCGTGAGTTGGGCGACCGCCACGGCGAAGGCCAAACGCTGATGAATTTGGGAAATCTGCACCAAGCGCGGATTCAACCTTTCAAAGCACAAAATTATTGGCAAGAGGCCCTTGCTAAGCTCCATCCCGACTCTCCAGAAGCCAAACGCCTAAAAAAACAAGTAGAGAATCCACTCTCTACAATGTCAGGCAAACAGCTTGCACTCGGCTGTGCTCTCTCAGCTATCATTTTAACCACCATTCTAATTTTCATCGGATTCAACATTGTGCGGGGCCATTTTCTAATCGCCGTTTTGACCTCACTGGCGTTACTTTGCTTTTGCATCTATCGCGTATGGAGAGTTCGCAGAGGAAACAAAAAAGCAAGCTGACCTGTCCTAATCCTGAAGGGGTGACACAACGCCTAAAAGCTTTATGTGATAGAGCTTTTGCACC
>CALDSK010000168.1 GCA_937911865.1 uncultured Synechococcus sp. | reverse complement strand
TATGAATGTTTTGCAAAAAATCTCTTGCGCCGCTTGGAATTACTGGACTGTAAAGGTTCCGTAGATTGTTGCTATTTCCCCACGGACTGAGGTAGCGATAGCGATGCAGATAGGCATTTGTCAGACCAGCACGAATGCTTTCTGACTGCCGGAGCTGCTGCTCTCGTGCCTGTATGCCCAAAGCTGATAGCGGAAAGTTCATCTCGCTGGTGCCCCCAACAGGTTCTAGCAGCTCAAATGCTTTCATTTGAGGCTGCTGAAGCTGTAAGCCGACGAACAACAAGCAGCTGATGGCAAGGGTTGTTCCTGTAATAGCCCAGCTGTTGTAAGCACTGTGCTGCCGACCAAATGCTTTATGAATTCTCTCCCACGCCCGAATGTAGAGATGTACAAAGGCGTAAGGCATAGAGAGAAAAATAAGAAAGCTGGACGAAAATAAGAAAAAGAACAAAGACCCGATTAGGTACTCGCCAGGATGGGTCAAAATATCGCCGAAAAGCTCGACTATGTCGCTGAAGTTGACATGTATCAGAACGGAAAAGAGCCCACCTAAAAAGCCGACGACTGCCCAAACCAGAGCAGGCACGGTGTACAGCAACAGCAGAGAGCCAACGTAGCCACCGACCAGCAGAATCAAGCTGTGGCCTATCATTTGTACCCAGGAAAGCTGCTCGTTGTGCGCGGCGTAGCCTGCGAGCAGCTCAATGGCGAACATAAATATAGAGAAAATAACCAGACCTATTGTGAAAGCGCTGGCTGGCGTAAGCTCACGAATGATGAACATTCGGAGCAGGCAAAGCGTGAAGAGGGGGGCTTCTACGCCGTAGAACAAGCGCAATAGTAGGGTAGGGCGGCTACGCAATCGCCAAAAGCCCAAGGCGGTGCATATTACCGGCACAATCAGCAGAATGAGAAAGCTAATCGTGAAGGTGGGTTCTACTAGGCCATTTCGGGTATCGAAAAGCAGGTCTAGCCCGAACTCAGGCAGTATCCAGATATCAACGATGCCGATAAAGATGAGATTCCAGGTCCAAAAAACGAGGTGAGAGAGGACGGCGATTATTTTTTTCATGAGTGCAGTGACGATAGAGTTCACTCAGAAGGGCTGAAGCGGCTAGAAATTGAAAAGAAGCATCCTTAGCGTTAATTGCTGATACAGAATCAGGCGCATTAACGGCGTTTGAGAACACTACAGAAGGATGCCCGGTGATTCCGGGGCTAGTAAAAAAACTTGTGCCAGTTGCTGAAGCGATGACTATGGATAAGGCCGTAAAGCCGCTAATATAGAGGCAGACTTTACATAACTTTATTCAATCGACCTATCTTCTTTGGAGCAGGCCACCATGGGTTTCTTTCGTCAATACATTGCGCCGCTATTTATTGTGCTTATTTTTGCGGTCGCACTCCTTGCCACCAGCGCCCGCATCTTCCTACCCAGCGACATGATGGCCCCTGCACCCGGTTCACAGCTCACCGAACAGCCCGTTTCTCTCGTCCCTGGTACAACCGCCTTCTTTAGCTAGTGACCTTGCCCTTCCCTATCGCCAACTACCGGCTAGAAAAAGGCTCTAGCCTAGATCGCGCTCGCCTCGTGAAGTTTATGCAGCGTGCCTACCGAGATCTGGGTGCAATCGAAACGGGCACTCATTTGGCCGATACAGTAGGTCGTCATTTCAACAGTCAATCTAATCTCTGGTGGCTGATTGGTCCTCAGTCCACCGCGATTTCTGGTGGCCTCCCTGGCCTGCAACAGCGACATGAACCGATGGGCTGTCTATGGATGGGTGAATCAGTCGATCAGCGCAATGGACAGAAGCAGGCCTATGTTTTTCTGTTGTATGTAGAGAAAGCTCATCGACGCCGCGGTCTAGGGAGTGCGCTAATGACTCACGCGCATCAGTGGGCAAAAGCGCAAGGCTATTCGCAAATGAGCCTGCAAGTGTTCGAGGATAATCTTTCTGCACTGAACCTGTATCAGAAGCTAGGCTACCAGCCACAGGCTCGGTGGATGTCGTTAGAAATATAGTGCGGCCTTTGACTCGGGAAGCTACCGCTGATAGAACGAGGGTAGAGAGATAATAGAGAGATTGAGTTGAACGCCATACTAAACAAAAGAAGGAGACTACAGGCTCTTTCCCTCGTCTAATAAAGCAGTCTGATAAAGCAATCTGGTAAAGCGACCCTCAATCTCTCTCTAAAAACAAGCTTACCCGGCTTTTGAGATCATCTTTGCCATCTCTTTCTCAAGCATCTTGGGGTCTGCTTGAAGTTGCTTGTTCATTTCTTTTGCTTGGTCTCCAGGATAAACATCCTCTACACCCTCGGCTACGGCCTGCAACGCGTCTTTTACAACAGTCTCTGGAGATACTTTAGGCTGTGGAAAATGTGCGCTTCCTCTTGTGTCAACTGTTCCAGGCATCACACCAATAACAAGCGTACCCTGCTCTTTTAATTCTGCCCGCACACCTTGAGTCATCGACATTTCCGCAGCTTTAGAAGCACTGTAAGAAGCGTTCATCGGAAAATTTATCTTTCCTAGAATACTGAGCATGTTGATAATCGCTCCACCGCCGTTGTTCTTTAGTACAGGAGCAAAAGCTCGGCACATGGATAAGGTTCCCAAGTAGTTCACTTCAATTTCTTTTCTAGCGCTAGAAATATCTTCTGTAGAAATGAATGTTTGCATCAAGCCGATGCCAGCATTGTTAATGAGCAGTGTAACGTCTGAGCATTGCTTAGCAGCAGCAGCGATCGCATCAGCATCTGTAATGTCCAATTCAACAGCAACTGTCCGATCTGGATCGGCAGCTACAATCTCTGACAGCGAGTCAATCTTTCTTGCCGCAGCATATATTTTGGTGACCCCTGCTGCTTGCAGCGCTTCGATGTAGTGCTGACCTATGTCACCGTTTGCGCCAGTAACCAGTACGATTGCTTCTGTTATCTGCACAATTTCCTCTTTGTTGTTCAAGTACTCTTGGCATGATAGTGGCCCTCATTTTTTTCTTAAAGGGCTTACCAAAAGGTAAGTACCCCTAGCCAGCCGAAATTTTCAAAGTCCCGGCGCTGTGGAGGATTCGAAGCTGATATGGCGTTATCTCAATCGATAAGGTTTGGCTGCTCCATAATTGGCTGTTCCATAAGCAGCATCATAGGTCCAGTGCTGCCTTCTCTTGCTACTGCCGGACGCAAGCTGTCATAAACATCAGGATAACTGGCCTGCAGCTGAACCGACGTCAAATCAGCATCTAAAATGTTACCGGTTTGAGAGTAGACGTTGTAACGGACGCCATCACGTCCGGAAGAGACCACAACTTCGTAGTCACGTAGCACTAGCCGAGTAATCGTCTCTGCGCTTTCATCGCCCGCTGTTTCTGGGGCCGCATCTGACCTTAACCCAACGGTTGCAGATAGCAGCAGGCTAGACAGCAAAACCAAAGACAATCGTGAGTAAACTGAACGCATCTTCAAACCCTCACATGCGAGTTATGTATACAGTTTATCGATAATTGTTAAACTGCAACGCCATCGGCCAGTCTTCAGCCTTGATCAGCTGCATCGCCTCTTGCAAATCATCCTTACTTTTTGCCGATATCCTCACTGAATCGCCTTGAATCGAAGACTGAACCTTCTTCAAATTGTCCTTAATCAGTTTAGAAATCTTCTTCGCATCTTCCTTCTCTATGCCCTTCTTCAGCTTAATCTCTTGCCGAATCCGGTTGCCGCTAGCTGCGTCAATTTCACCAAACTCGAAAATTTTCATCGACAGATTGCGCTTTGCTGCCTTGGTTTGAATGACCACATGCACCGCTCGCAGCGTCATGTCGCTGTCAGTTTCGACATCAATGCTGTTTTCTTTGAGATCTAGTGTTGTCTTCGTATCTTTAAGGTCGTAGCGGCTTTTGATTTCGCGGCGGGCCTGATCCAAGGTGTTTACCAGCTCTTGACGATCAAAATCGCTGACAACATCGAAGGAATAAGTAGAAGCCATAGGGTCAGTTAAAAGTTGCGAACAAATGAGCGTACACGGCCGTTACGGGAACTACAAAAGTGGAAACCGTAAACGCGCATTAGATGATAACGATAGACCCGCTGAATCCGCAATGCAAACGACCGACTGTGAAGTCATTATGTAACAAAAATTACGCTAACGCTGCCTGACAGCTACTGAGATATAGACTTACGATGCTGCTGATACTGATAGCCCAAGAGAGCGATCGCAAGATGGGTACGTTCAAAATATAAAACAGTGAATACGTTACTCTAGCCGTCAAATACGTGACTACGCCGCCTAAAACTTGCTCTGCCGGGAGCCCTACCACAAACGCCATCAATGCAGCCGGTGCGTACAGTGCAAACGATTCCCAAGCGTTTTCATGTGCCCAGGTCGCTCGCTGTGCAAACTCTGGTAGCTTGTCGAACATGCCACGGGGGGCACCCATTTCGTACCCCACCTGAAAGCGCCCAGCTGCTACGACAAGATACGGGAAATAGATGAGGGCGGCAGCCGCAACGATACTGCACAGAAGAAGATTGGCAGGCGAGACAAAAGGAAGCGAATAGACGATATCCATCAGGTCAAATAGAACAACTAATCAAAGTAAAACAGCGTAACAATCTTCCGCTGATCCTCGGCATCCTGACAGGTCTTTAACAGCGTTTTACTATCGTGAAATGCAAAGCAAATAAGCTGCTGACACCGGCCAATAATTTCTTGATTGCACATCGCGCTGGCGTCTGCCAGCGGCAGCGTATCGTTCGTTGCATTCTCAACCAGATTGGTAACAACCTCCAGCTGGTCGCGTGACTCGCGCGGCTGCTTTTTCAAGCTCTGCGGCAAAATAACCGTGAGCAAATTCGGATCCGCCTTCATCGCGCCTCGAATCGCGGCCGAATTTGTGCCTGCCGCACCAGAGGTGATCAAGCGGTTGCCGCCCAGTACCAGAGCATAGCTCATCAGCTCAATCAACCGCTGATGGGTAATCGGAACGTGACGAGACCCCAAAATTGCAATGCGCTTGGACCCAGACTGCTGAATGGTAGCCAGCTCTTGCAAAAAGTCATCTACCTTAACAGAATCCAGTGGATTTTCGACTGACTGACTCAATGGCTACCTTGGGGCTAGAGGGCATGAAAAAAACCTGACCAAGCTATACTACCAAACGCTCGGATCCTTCTGAACGGGTGGTCGTGACCCAAGCTGAGAATTCCTCACAAACTGTCGATGGGAACGGTAGCAAAAGATGATAGCTATGCCGTGACCGCCTGATTTAATCCCAGGCCCTGGATCATTCGTGGTGTGTCAAAATGTTGCTCCATCAGGTGCTTGATGCACTCAACTTTGATGGGCTCGTGCAGTCGCACCTGATCAAAGGCTTTTTCGATAATTTCTACCGTTGTTAGCGTGTCTAAATCGACCGATAAAATGGGGACCTCTAGATCCTGAGCTCTGTCTAGGATGTCTTTACGCGGTGAAAGCCGACCTGTAAGCACTAGACACTGCGTTGAGCTTTCAAGTGCCGCCATCTGAATATCGAATCGGTCACCGCCAGTAACCACCACCATGTTGTGTGCCCGGTTGAAGTAGCGCAGTGCCGAGTTGGCGTTCATCGCACCAATAGAAATTTCTTCAACCATGATCTGGTCAATGCGCTCAGGGTTGACGAGCAGTTCAGCATTGAGGTGATCCATCAGCGCTTCTACACTAACGCTGCGCATAATAGCCGTGCGAGGTAAAATGCCAAATACTTGAATGTTATGCCGCTCTAGGCAGTCTCGTACAGAAGTTTGAGCAGTTTCGATCAGCTCGTCAGGAACATCGTTGATAACAACGCCCAAGAGCCGTTCTCCCAGCTTTTCTTTTGCAGCTAGTAACTTATCTACAATCAGCGCAGAGCTGTAGCGCGTGACTAAGACCACCGAAGCGTGGCTCATTTTCGCCATCTCAGGCAAAGACAGCCCAAACAGAGTGCCTTCTTCTAAATTCCCAGGCCCTTCAATTAGCAGGACATCTTCACCCTGGGTTGCCAAAAGATTGTCTACCTCTTGGCCATATATCCGCTGCTCTTTTGATAGCTGCCGCTGAATAGTAGCCTCATCCAGCACAAATAGAGTAGGCCGCACTCTATCGGGTGCCAGCTCTAGGGTCTGTGCAATGAAACGAACGTCTTCATCCAAAGCGTCTTTGCCTTCACTTAGGCAGGTTCCAATAGGTTTGGCGTATGCGATGTCAATGCCTTGCGATCGCATCTGTAAAGCCAGACCTAGCACTGTTGCTGATTTGCCGCTATAGGGCTCAGTGGACCCGATCAATAAATGCTTCGTTGCCCGGCCCGATACCTGGTCGGATGCCTGGTCGGATGCCTGGTCGGATACCTGGGGCATGCCCTTACTCCTTGTAACTTATAGCGTTGTGCTTAAACCCTAGTGGTTATTCTGACACGTTCGCTTGCGAGTCGAACAAGAAAATAAAAAAAGCCAGCTGGTCTTACCGGCTGGCCTCGTAAGCGCAGAGGCTGCGATCAGCGTCTGCGCTCGCTACAGCGTCATGGGCCACAGTGTCCGCAGGCTCAGTGGTTTGTGCTCCGCAGGCCAGTGGTTTATGTCCAGTGGTTTATGTCCAGTGGTTTATGCCCAGTGGTTTATGCCCAGTGGTTTGTCCACATCAGCCAGATGACAAATCGTGAGGACTTTACTCATCTATCCGCAGAAGCTTGCGGTAGAAGGCCTTATCGAAGTCGGGTGTCTTATTCTGATTCATGGCAACGACAACGCTAATCAAGAAATCAACGAATTCGTAGTTGGCCATTGTGATTTCGTAGGTGAGGTCGGCGTCTCCGTCAAACTGCATCCGACAGCGAGTGAGGTCGGCGGGCAGCATAGAAACATTCCACGTCGCCAAGAAAGGAATGCTGCCAGTGCCTTCGATGGCTCGTTCCCCTTCTATGTTGCCTTGCTTGTAGAGGCCAATGGCGTAGGGCAGTGCGTTGCGTTTTTTCCCCTGGTAGTAGGGCAGGTAAACACTGGCTTCTGGCTTAGATGCGGGCTGAATAGACTGAAGAGACATAGCGGCTAGAAAAGTGCTGATTGCTATGGTTAGAATTCCCCGTTGCTACTTGGCTGGCTCATCGGCGATATGGTTCATTTCTCAGTGTTTCTACTGGCTTTCGGCTAATCTTCAATACGAAGAAATGTGGTTAAATTGAAAGGATTTGTTAAGGGATCTAAACAAAACGATATATGGCTGATTTCGCTGAGTCCGCTGCGTCTGAATTTGATCTACCCGAATTTGATCTGCCCGAATTTGACCTGTCTGAATTCGACTTTGATGCAGATTTAGTTTTCGATACTGAGTTCTTTAAAGGCTATGACGGGCGGCGGCTGAAGGCTGCGATCGCACTCTTAACACTATGGCTACTCACTTTAGTGCTTCACCTCGTCAGCTGGGGTCACGAATTTGTTTTGATCGTCGCCAGCATCATGAGTATTCACGCGCTGCGGGTAATTTTGGCCAAGCCACCTGCACCGCCGACACCGCTTCCCTCAACTATCGCGATCGCACCTGCTCAGCCGCCAGAAATTGCCACTTGGCCATACGTTTCTTTGCTAGTCGCTGCAAAAAACGAAGCGCAGGTGATTGCTCAGCTCGTCGAGAACTTGCTGCACCTCGACTATCCTCAAGACCGCTACGACCTATGGATTATTGACGATTACAGCACAGATGCGACACCCCAAATCTTAGATGCGCTGGCGGCCAGCAATTCTAGAGTCAACGTTATTCATCGAGGGCCAGACGCAACTGGGGGTAAGTCAGGTGCGCTCAATTTAGTATGGCCGCAAACGGAGGGCGATTTGTTAGCGGTTTTTGATGCTGACGCTCAGGTCGCGAAGGATTTGCTCCGCCACGTTGTACCCATGTTTGATGCGGCCCAGGGAGGACAGCAAACAGGCGCGGTGCAGGTACGTAAGGCGATCGCCAACGCCAGCCAGAATTTTTGGACCCGGGGGCAAAAGGCGGAGATGGCGCTCGATTGCTACATGCAGCAGCGCAGAATTGCCGTTGGTGGTATTGGCGAACTGCGCGGCAATGGTCAATTTGTACGGCGTAGCGCAATTGCTCAGTGCGGTGGCTGGAACGAAGAAACGATCACTGACGATCTAGACCTGACTATTCAGCTGCAGCTCAACCAGTGGAACATTGGTCTGTTATTTATGCCTGCTGTCGTGGAAGAAGGGGTTACCAGTGCTTTAGCCCTTTGGCATCAGCGTAATCGCTGGGCAGAAGGTGGCTTTCAGCGCTACTTAGACTACTGGCGACCGCTGGCTAAAAATCGATTAGGCTGGCTCAAATCGCTAGATATGCTGGGCTTTTGGATTATTCAGTACATGATGCCGCTAGTCGTGCTACCAGATTTAGCGCTTGCTCTCATTCGTCGGCAAATGCCCGTCTATGGCCCTATTACGATGATGGCCGTCATAATGTCTGGCGTCGGTATGTTTACCACCTTGCGCCAGGCTGAGCGAACTTCTCTTGGGAGCGCTGTGATTCAAACAATCCGTGGCTCCTTTTACATGCTGCACTGGCTGGTAGTAATTGGTACGATGTCCATGCGGATTTCAGTACGGCCTAAACGGCTAAAGTGGGTCAAAACCGTTCATGGTAGCTAAACGGAATACAGGCAAAATAAGCAACAGGTAAACAGCCTGCTCAGGCCTACTTCAGATAGAGACTGCTTATGGCGACGGTAGCGGGCGCCTGGTAAATTTGATTCGTGCGATGATTAGGCACAGGCCGACGGCCATAGCAATACTGATAAAGGCAATAGGCGTAAGCGCCGCGTTACGAATAGCGATCGCTACTAGGGCCCAGACTGCCACTGCGGGATAAGTAGCGTCTTTATATTGCAAGGCCACAATGGCAGCAATGCCTGCGCTTACACAGATCATCACCACCGTTGCAACCAGTCCGCTGGTCGAAGCATCTACAGCCCCTGAAAATTCTGAGATAGGGTCTACTGGAATGGACATGGTATACAGAGCGCCCGCGACGTTCACCACCGCCGCTACTGTGATCCACCCAAAGTAGACGCTAATAGGAGCTTGCAACAGCCAGCGAACGGCCCGAGTCGCCCGAACCGATCGAGTTTCTATATACGCGACTATCAGGCAGCCCAAAATGCCTAGCATGAAGGCAACCGACAGCCAGAACTGATAGGTCAAAAAGACATAGAGCCAAATTATTTGCAGCAGGCAAGCGCCAATCACTGCCCACGAGACTTTTTTAAACGCAGGAATGTGTCGCTGGCCCGGGAGTGCCTGATAGATACTGTAGGCAATCAGACCCACGTAGATCAGGCCCCATATGGCAAAAGCATAGCCCTCAGGCGTGATCAGCACGCCACCTAAAACCGTGTTTGCTACTTCGCCAGTATTTTTCCCAGCAGGCGGATAGATATTAGACAGACCGTTGAGTGCGATCGCCATTAGCACTGCTACTACCGTCAACCACTGCCTAACTATTGGGCCTATCGACTGCTGCACAAAACTGCTCCTACTCCATCACTACGATCGAGAACAAATCTACTGAACAATCTATAGTTTAGAGATTTATGTGTAGATCTACGTGTCACGATTGTCGTTAGATGTCGTCTAAAACAGTCTTTAATCGCTCGGTTTCTGCTTTTGCCCCTTTGAGCAATTCGTCCCAGTTGTTGGGAGGATGTCCCGATTCGAGCATTTTTTTGAATACTTTGTAGACATCTGCTTTACTGTCATACGCCCGTTTTGTGTCCGGGTCATTGACCCAGCCAATGACTATGATCTTTCTCTTTGAATGGTATCGAAAAAACAACCGGTACTGCTGGTAAAACTTTGCCCTACGCCAGTGCTTATAAGGATTGCCCAAAGTCAAACCCTGACGATAAATGTCCCGGGTTGGGTCTTCAGGAATGTCTTTTAATATCAACCTGACAATCATGGCCAAGCGCTTGGCAGAATTCTTTAGAACCCATGTCTCTGGGTGCTTTTTTCGTAGCTGAAGAACTTTTTGCTGAAGAGCCGCAACAGATTCTAAGAAACAGGGATCGGCAAAGATGGTCCAACCATTGATGACAAGAGGTGATTGACTCACGGTAGGTTAATCATCGTCTCCAGAAAGGGGCTGATTTGGATCGCCGGCATCAACATCTGCGACAAGTTCTTGTATTTGGTTAGCCCACTCAGCTGTTAGAGGTTGAAGTCGTTCAGGATGCGCTGCAATTTCTTTATCCAAAAACTCTAAAAACTTTTCGATTACGGGATCGGACGAAGCTTGCACTACCGCTTCAACACGGGAAAGTAATACAGTGCCGTCATCATTAACTGAGTAAGCAATTTTGTCACGCTTCTCCAGTCCAAGCGCCTTTCTTACAGGCGCAGGAACAGTAACTTGGTACCTGTCTGTGAGCGTGGACTCGGCCACAACAAATTGAGGTTCACTGCGCATCATTTATACGGGTTACGGCTACGGGTTACAGCTTCAGTACAACGGTAATGCAAACGCATTACCGTTGTCAATTATGAACTTAAAAACTTGATGTTTGAAGAAGTGTTTCTCCATGTGAAGCTGTTTTGCGTCTATTAGTTTGCCTGCAAGAAATATTCACGGGCAAAAGAGAGCGGTTTCGTTAGGGTGAGGATAACTAAGATAAACAGCTCTCAAAATATCCATTCAATCCATCGGAGCGATCGCAATCGTGAATATTTCAAACCGATCTTCTAAGCTTTCTTTCAATCAATTTAACTGGGATGCTTTGATCCTGATAGTAGTTACGTTTTGGCTCAGCAGCAGTGTTTTGCTGGACTTTTTCATGATGCCGATGATGTACGAGTCTGGCATGATGAATGCTCCAGGATTTGCGACTGGTAGCTACAGCTTATTCTGGGTTTTCAATCGAGTAGAAGTGCTTTGCGCAGCGTCTATTTTGACTGGGTTGCTCGTCATCAGACAGCAGCGACGGTCTCAATTTGACGTTGTCGAAAGCGGTGCGCGCAGCCGGTGGGCAGTAATGATTGGCGGCGGCTTACTGGCGATCGCACTTCTTTACACCTATGTTTTCACCCCGCACATGAGCGCACTGGGCTTGAACCTTAACAGCAGCTTTAGCGGCAGTTTCTTTGAGCCTGTTGCCGAAGAGATGAGTGCATTTCATCTTGCTTACTGGGGGGTTGAGACTCTGAAGCTGCTAGGCGCAGCGCTCCTCGCTAAGCTTTGCTACCGCGACATCGCCGCTGCTTTTCGGTAAGTCGTCGTAGAAGGACCAGCCAGTCTAGATCGAATCTAGATCGAACGAAAAATTGAACAAGCGAAAATACCTGATGCTGTTATTGAGTATCAGGTATTTTGCTGTCAGGCGCTTTCTCTCAGGTTCCTTCTATCGGGCACCTTCTGTTGGGCGCTTTCTCTCAGATATTCTCGCTGCTCTCTGGCCACAGTAGCCGTAGGCCGAGCAGGCCAAATCCGATGGCGGCGATGCCCTTGACAATCTTTTCAGGTAAGAAGAACGAGCTGCTGCCCCCTAAAACAACGCTGATAAAAGAAGCCAGTATCAGAGCGCTAGCGGTGCCAAAGAAGACGGCCTTGGGGGAAGGGGATGAGCCACCAAGTGCGATCGCAGCTAGCTGGCTTTTATCTCCTAATTCTGAGAGGAAAACCGCTGCAAAACTCACCAGGAATAGCTTTAAATCCATCTTTAAGTATTCTCTCTCTTAACGTTCTTAGTCGCGCGTGTTTCGGTCGTGTTAGCAAAGGTTAGAAAAAAGCAGGTTAGAAAAAACGGTTAGGAAGACATAATGTCGCCTACCAAACCGATGGTAATCAGTATCAACAAAATGCCAGCACAGGTATCAAGCGTTTCTTCCGACACCCGCGTAGATAGCCACTGTCCTAGCAACACCCCAATCAAGCTGGTCGAAATAAGCGCTAGGCCTGCCCCTAAGAACACGACTAATGGAGCCTGAGATTCGGCGCTCATGAGCATAGTGGTGACTTGTGTTTTATCCCCTAGCTCCGCTAGAAAAATGGTCGCAAAGGTAGAAATGAAGACTGGCCAGAAGCCGCTTCCGACTACGCTAGCTGAATTGCTGCTTAGATCAGCGGATTTGTCAGATGTTTCACTGGTTCTCTTACGGGGCGTCTCACCGGCTACAATAACCTCTTCGCTGATAACGGACGGTGTATCAGAAGGCGTTGAATCAGAAGAAGGCATCGGCAAGTATTGAACGTGTGTCAGAGGGATTGCAGAGGGATTGTTAGTTTTTCTATCGGCTGTGTCTATTGTCTCTGATGGTGGCCTAAAACCGCAATCAGTCGTCGCTATTACGCGCTTCTCCGTGAATTTCGATCACGACATTATCGAGGCCAATCGCGTCGTAGAAACGGTCCATCTCCGCACTTTTGTTACCATAAATGCCTGAAATTTGCTGCTCACAGCACTCTATCGCAAATTCATTGAGGTCTTTAGGGTCCACGTGATACAGCGTCTCAAAGGTGTTTGCCTCTACTCGGCAAAAGTTGGGGCGTTCTTCGTAAATGGTGCATTCGCGCTTGATCTTGTCGTAGTTGATGCACCAGCCATCTTCACCGACTAGACTCATATATGTCGCTAGCTCGTCTGGCGTCAGATACTCTGATAGATCTGGCCTATCAGCAGGCGTGAGCTCGCAGCAGGCTCCACAATTTTTCACACACTGCCAGGTCGCCATCATTAATTCTCCATCAGTATGCTGGGCGGACCCACCAATTATGTAGCCGCCACATTCTATATGAACCTATCTAGAGGCCACAACCTCATGAAGCGGTCAATGTTAAGGAACTAGTATAAATAATGAAAATATCAGCCCGTTTTTGATACTGTAGCGGCTGCAGACACACCTATGGGCCTTCTGCCAGCAGCGTCTGGCTAACCTTAGAATTTTGTGAACAAACTTTAATTTGAGTTGCCCCAAACAGGTACAATACTTTGAAGTGAAATTGCTTCAATGTGGTTCAGCTTGAGATGTTCGGAGGATAAAAAGCTTTGTTAGATAGTGCTCTTTCTGTTGTAACTAATATCGATTTTGTGTTGATTGCCCAGCTCACTATGCTGGCTCTGGTGGTGATCGCTGGCCCCGCGATTGTGTTTTTGCTCGCGCTAAGAGGCGGCGATCTCTAAACGATTCCTTCTTTGAACGAACATGCATTGAATGAACGCCTTTGCTGTTCGCGCCGATCGTGCGAGCTGTAGCAGAGGCGCTTTATGTAGAGGCTTTAGTAGATGCGCTTATTAGTAGGCGCTTTTTGACAGAGCCCTAGTCCCGGCATCGTCACTTTCTCTTTTGAAGAATAAACTGTGCGATCGCTAAATCAACTGGCGTCGTCACTTTTAAGTTTGTCTCTTCCCCTTCTACGATACTGACTGGCACGTTGCATCTCTCCAAAAGCGCAGCGTCGTCAGTCACCGTCCAGTTTTCTTGTCTACCGCGAGCATGGCACTGCTTTAGCAGCTCCACTTCAAAGCCTTGAGGCGTTTGTGCAGCCCACAGGTCAGCGCGATTGGGCGTATTAGTAATGACGCGGTTTTG
>CALDSK010000167.1 GCA_937911865.1 uncultured Synechococcus sp. | reverse complement strand
CATCGATTCCACATTTTGGAACCACTCCAGCTTGGGAGCGGCCTTGTGATAGTGGAACCAGCCAGCAAACAGCATCAAAGCAGCCATCACCAAACCGCCAATTGCGGTGGCATATAGCTGCGTTTCGTTTGTGATGCCAGAAGCTCGCCACATCTGGAACAAACCAGAGGTGATTTGAATGCCGTGGAAGCCGCCGCCAACGTCGGCGTTAAGGATTTCTTGGCCAAACACAGGCCAAACAACCTGCGCACTGGGTTTGATCCCAATGGGGTTGTTCATCCAAGCTTCATAGTTGGAAAAGCGCGCGCCATGAAAGTACATGCCGCTGAGCCAGATGAACACAACGGCCAAGTGACCGAAGTGAGCGCTAAAGATTTTACGAGATATATCTTCGAGGTCACTGGTATGACTATCGAAGTCGTGAGCGTCGGCGTGAAGGTTCCAAATCCAAGTGGTAGTTTTGGGTCCCCTAGCCAAAGTCCGATCAAAATGACCTGGCTTAGCCCACTTCTCAAAAGAAGTAGGGGTAGGGTTCTTATCAACCACAACCTTGGCTTTGGTGGCCTCCCGCTCGCGCGGGGTAGTTGTCATGGAGACTCTCCTCTCTAGACAGAGAAAGAACGAGGCTTTGCACCGCAGACTTAAAATCACTCACTCAAAGAAACGAGGCGTTCGAGCCGACCTTCAGTTCATCGACAGACTAAAACGCTTTAGCTTCAGGCAATTTCAAGCGCAGACAAAGTAATGTTCTCACGTATTATAGTCACGCTTTCGCCACTGTATGACGAGCAGTTAACAATAGTTCAACCAGCGAAAATCCCGATTCTGCGAGGTTTTAGGGTAAGTGACATATAGGCAAAGGGAAGTGCATGCAGCCTGTTTTCACAATTTGCAACATTTCTATGTATTGACCTTTTTCAATGCGTCAATCGATGCGATCGCAGCTACACAAGCGACTGTTTTTGACAGTACTCACCTGGCTCAATTGCGTCTATTAATAATCTAATTTTATTTTCTATAACTTTTGTGTCTAAATTCAGCATTTAATCAGCTTGAGTAGTCTCACTTTTCTCACACAAGCGTGCGCTCAAAATACCGAATTCATTATCAGCAGAACACCCCCGTCCCATATGATCAAGTGATAACAATTGCGCTGTATTGCACTGTGTAGTGATTTCTGTAGTTATTTCTATGCAGTTGTTTTGTGTGTAGCTGTATCTGTGTTGCTATTTCTGTGTTGCTATTCCTGTGTTGCTATGGAGATCCTTTCGAATATAGCCAAAACGCTTACCCAGCAGTGGCGGCAATGGCGACAGTGGCTAGCACTAGCGCTAATACGCACTCGAAGCGTTATCGGCGCGTTGTTACTCGGTGGCTTTCTGAGTATGAGCCTATGGGGCTGTGCTAGTACTTCACAAACCGTTCGACTGGTTGAACTGCCAGACCCACCCGACCGGCTTCAGGGCAATGAAACTCGGCGTCTCAGTGGCGGAATTAGTGAAGTAGCGCCCCCGGCAGTCATTTTGGACCTAGCGGCGCTGACAGCACAAACTCGCCCAGAGATAACAATCGCATCGCCAAAACCCAATCGGGTTATCAAAGAGACGCAGATTGAAGTCAAGCTAAAGCTGAAAGGTTTTTCTATTTATAAGGACGAAACTTTAGCACTAGGGCCTCATCTACAGCTTATTCTCGACAACCAGCCCGCCCGCTCAATTTACAACCTCGACGATACCGTCATTTTTGACGAGTTAACCCCTGGCAGCCACACTTTGCAAGTTGTTGCTGTCAGCCCCTGGGGTGAGAGCTTCAAAAACGACGGCGCCTATGCGCAGACAACTTTTCACGTCTTAGCAAACACAGGTGAACACACGCCCGATCCCGACCAGCCACTGCTGACATACATAGCCCCCCAAGGCAGCTACAGTGCTGAGCCTGTCCTATTAGATTTTTATTTGAACAACACGCCTTTACATGCGATCGCTCAGTCAAACTCAACTGACGACATTGCCGACTGGCGCATTCGATGCAGCGTCAACGGCCAAACGTTTGTATTCGACCAGTGGCAACCAACCTATTTAAAGGGGCTAGTACCAGGACAAAACTGGATACAGCTGACCCTGATAGATGAGCAAGGTCAGCCGATCGAAAATGCCTTTAACAACACAGTTCGCACCTTCACTTACGATCCAAAGAAAAAAGACACCCTCGCTAAGATTGTGCGGGGAGAGCTGCCGATTGAGAAAGTCGGGCAAATCGCAGTACCAGACTATGAGCCACCTACAGAACCTGTAGAAACAGAGCCTATAGAAACAGAACCGGCTAGCTCAGAACCCGCTAAAACAGAAAAAACCACTGCCCCAGAAGCAGTTCCAGAAGCAGTTGTAGAACCAACAAAATCAGACGGGAGCGATGAGCCAGTCATCAATGTGCCTGTCGAGGATCAGGATGATTCCTTCTTGGCACCAGAACAACTAGCACCAGAACAACTAGCACCAGAACAACTAGCACCAGAACAACTAGCACTGCATCCTGAGAAGGAAGACAAAGATGACACGGAAAATAGTCAGGCTAAAGACAGTGAGCCTAATGTGGACCCTGACAGCAGATTCGAAGACATATCACCTACTGAAGTCGATTCGAGCCTAGAACAAACCGAATCTGAGACCCAGAAATCTAATCCAAACACAGTCACCAGCCCAATCCAGCCAGGCCCCCCAGAGCCTAATGTTATTGAACCAAGCGAGTCCTCTGAGCTAGACACACCTACGGTGCCAGACGAACTGAATTCACCCCAAAGAGCAGCTAAACAGACAAAGTTCAAACGCTTCGAGCAGCTGTTTAGGCCAATGGATGGTGACTCAGCTGAATCAGAGAAAACCCCTAAGCCACTAACAAGAGCAGATCTCGAAACACCAGATCTCGAAACACCAGATCTTGAGACAGAAATTATTCAGAAGCCGCAGCCTGAAGACTTACCAGTCGAGGAGCTATCGGAGGATGAATCCCTAGAAGCCTCTCCAATCGAAATTGAACCGCCAGAAATCACAGTAGATACTGTAGAGAATGCAGCAGAGGATTCAGCTGAAAAACTAGACACCGAAAAATCGAATTCAGCACCGCCTACAGATCAGCCAACAAATCAGCAAACTAGCTTCTTCTCTCAGCTGAAAACGCGAGCGAAGGCTTTCTTCCAGCCACCATCGCCAACTCTTCAGAACGAACCATCAGCACTGGATGAAGCAACTCCAGATGCTCCACCCAGTGCTCCAGAGCCCAGTGACCTAGAGCCCAATAACCTAGAACCGAACAACCTGAAGCCGACTGAATCAGCGCCAGTGCCCTCTGACGTATTGCCGTCGGACCCGGTGATATTGAACCCATTACCGTCTGAGGTAGAGATTGACACAAGTCAACCGGGCAGAGAAGCAACAAAGCTTGAAGGTGAGGAGCTATCTGAACTAGAGGCTGAAACCGACTTACCTCAAAGTCCAGAGCAGTATTAGGTTCAGAGCGGTATTAGGTTCAGAGCAGTATTAGCGACCAGTCAACGAAAGGAAAAAGGCCCTCTTGGTCTCCATACTGTTCTACCTATGAACAATAGCCGCAGCACCTGAACAAACACGTTCTGTAGATGGGTTCTGTGAATGGGTTAAGTAATCTCTGGTTGAGTAGTCTCTATAAAACGGGAAATCTATTAGCAAGAGTATCTTTCCACAGGCTGTATTTCGCAGGCAGAAGTTGAGTGAATCAGAAGCGCGCTAATTTTATTCTTATTGTGGATGACAACCCCACAAACTTAGCCGTACTAGCTCAAATGCTAAAAGACGGTGGGTATCAGGTTCGAGTCGCCATTAGTGGAGAAAATGCACTCGAACAGGTTAACCAAACGAAGCCTGTTTTAATTTTATTAGATGTCATGATGTCTGGCATCAATGGGTTTGAGACCTGTCGGCGACTAAAATCGGACCCTAAAACGTCAGATATTCCTATTATCTTTATGACGGCCCTGACAGAGCAAGAGCATAAGGTAGCAGGGCTACGGCTAGGCGCAGTGGACTATGTTACCAAACCCTTTCAAGAAGAAGAGGTGCTAGCCCGAATCCGAGTGCACCAGCAGAACAACGCCTTGCTACAGTCGCTTCAAACCAGAAATCAAGACCTAGAAGAGGAAATCGACAAACGCGAACGCTCAGAGAACCTTAATCGCAAGCTAGAGAACTGCATTGAGGTCAGTACGGCTGTGCTTAGTGAGGCCTCTGACTACTTTCAAGAAGTGCAAAAAAAGGTTGAAAAGAGCGACAAACTCTCAACGATTGGAGAGCTAGTCGCTGGGGTAGCTCACGAGATTAATAACCCCATTGGCTGTATCACTAACAATGTAGAGTTTGTAGCTGAACACACACAGCAGCTATTAGACCACATTGGACATTATCAAAATATTCTGACGACTAATCGCGACAGTATTAACCCCGCTGACATTCTTAAGATAAAACAGCACGCCAAAACCATTGACCTAGACTACATCACGGAAGATGTTCCAGTGCTGATTGAGTCTATGATGGCGAGCGGCGAGCGGATTCAAGCGATCAGCCAATCTTTACGCACCTTTGCTCGCAGCGATACAACCTACAAACAGCCTTATAACCTGCACGAAGGGCTAGATGGCACGCTGTTGATTTTGCGCCATCGGCTGAAGGGCGAAGGCGATCGCGCCGAGACTGTTTTAACCAAAGACTACGGACAGCTACCGGAGATCAACTGCTACCCTGGCCAGATCAATCAAGTATTTATGAACATTTTGGCCAACGCGATTGATGCGCTGAACGCCGCCGCATCTACCGAACCAAACGCGGCTGAGCCCGAAATTGAGATCACGACAGCAGCAACAGCGGAGCAGGTCATTATCACCATCACAGATAACGCTACCGGAATGCCAGAAGACATTAGAGCGCAAATCTTTGAAAGCCAGTTCACGACCAAAAAGGCTGGGAAAGGAACGGGGTTAGGACTTTCTATCGCTTATCAGATCGTCACGGATACCCATCAGGGCAGCATTGAATGTCAGTCAACTTTGGGTGTGGGCACAACCTTTACGATCACACTGCCTATCGAGTAACGCCTATCGAGTAACGCCTATCGAGTAACGCCTATCGAGTGACGCCTATCGAGTGACGCCTATTGAGTGGCACGGAGAGAAAGTCGCTTGCGATGCTCAAGGGTCAGCGAAACCAAATAAAATATTTTGATACAAAATTTAAGCGATTCTGACAGTGAAGGCTCTAACAATAGAGGCTGCTTTCAAGCTGAATTATTGTTCGCCAGTTAATAATTAGAAGCCCCAAGCAGCGCTATCTAGCACAGAGCAAGGCAACTGTCATCGTTATATTCTTTTAAGATTTATATGTCAGACGCGTCACAAAACTTCTCAAAGTGCTAGAATTTTTTAATAATTACAGGTAGCGAATTCAGAGAAGCTCTGCCTTGCGGCATGAATTTTTCTAGTTGGGCGTCTTGTGCTTAGTCGTTTTTGTTGGGATCTCACAAGGTACATGGAAGGGAAGCTCAGAGAACTGATTGGCAAGCCTGGTATTTGGCTTTATATTCAAAGCAGTAATGGCTGGTTTAAGAACGTTGAGATTTTAGAAGTTGGCAATGATATGCTGACGTTCCGCTACGAGTCTGAATCAGATACCGAGCGTAAGGTTTGGGAGAAAACAACCCGTATCTCAAACGTTTCAGAGATTGAAGTACGGTTGGTCGTTGTACCAAAAGTGAACAATCCTCAGCTAGCAGACATTAGAGGTCAGCTGTCCAAACTTTTACAAAAGGACAGCAACCCTGAAGTTGACGATCGCATGCACTAAAAGAATTGCGCTAAATCGGATACAGCAGCAGCGGTTTTGAATAGATACTCTAAGTTGGTGTTCACGATAGAAGTTGCAAGTAGTTATTCGTAGCGCTATCGTCTTCTTTCTAACCGACTCGTATATGAGTCATACAGTAGTTCTTGCACGGTAAATGCCTTAAAGTATTTGCCAACAGGCTTATCCTTGCTGAAGGGTGGCCTGTTTTTTTATTTACACTTGGTCGGTGTGCCTAGCAGGTGCTAACAGGTGTTAGAGGAGCAAAAGCGTCGGATGGGAAAAAGAGGGGGAGTGTTTTTTCTAATTGCAGCGCTCATCATGACTGGTGTTATCTGGGGTAATCCTATTACACGTGTTCAATCGGCCTTCTTCCCAGACATTCCTTCCATTCGTGTCAGCCAGTCGCTGGCGGCAATAGAACTAACGGTAGGCGAGCTGCAGCTGATGGCGCATGTCAATGCGATCGCCCAGCCCAGATATACCCCCAGCCAAAAAGAGTCCACCCGCCACTACATTACCGACCAGCTAACTCGCTATGGACTTGAGTGGCATGAGCAGCCATACAACCATCCTGAAACGGGGGTGGAAGCAGCGGGTGGCGTTAATATTGTCGCGACGCTGCCAGGCAGTGACCCGACCAAAGGAAGCTTCGTATTAGGGGCGCACTACGACAGCATCGAAAACTCACCGGGCGCTGATGACAATGCTAGTGCGATCGCAGCCCTGCTCGAAACCGCTCGCCTGCTCGCCCCACTGATGACCACTGACAGGAAGACCCCTGACAGGATGACCCCTGACAGGATGACCGACAACCAGACAGTCGCGCGTCTCCCTTTTCCTCACACGCTAAAGCTCGTGTTCTTTGACCAGGAAGAAAGACAGCCCGACGGCAGCGGCCTCTTGGGCAGTTTGGCATTCACAGACGAGCCTACCAATATTACGGCGGTTGAAGGCGCAGTTATCTTGGACATGATTGGCTACGCTTGTCGTACGCCAGGCTGTCAGCAATATCCACAGGGCCTTCCACTTCAAAACCTACCAGACACCGGAGACTTTCTGGCAGTCATCGGGCTCTCTGACCACACAGATTTGCTCGGTGCCTTTATGGGATCGGCGCAAAACACATGGCCGCTGGTTATGAGTCTGCCTATACCCAAAGCCACGCTTAGCCTGATACCAGATGTGGCTAGGAGTGACCACGCACCTTTTTGGAACAAGAATATTCCAGCCGCATTTGTTACGGATACGGCTAACTTTCGTAATGAGAACTACCACACCGAAAGGGACACGCCAGAAACATTGGACGGATCCTTTTTCCGGGGCAGTGCTCAGCATGTTGTCAACGCCATTACAGCACTGCTGAGTCAGCCCTAAGCTGCCTGCTGTTTGGCTCGCTCTTTAGCGAGATAGTCAAAGACACTTTTATCGCCAATATCTGGCGGAATCGGCTGAATGACTTTCCTAAAGGCAAACACAGCAAACAGTATGGCCCAAGCAGATAGCATCGTCTGCTCTGTGCCCGTAGAAAGCGCACCTGCCATATGACCGAGCAGCAGCCCAGGGACTAGCGCGACCAGAAACTTAGTTTCTAGTCGATTGAAGCAGAAGGCTTCCTTGAAGAAAATGCCGGTTAGAGCCGCAAAGGTGAAACCAATGCCCAGGATAGTGAGTGGCCGCTGATAGGCGGTTAGGGCAAGCGGGGTATGAAAATATAGAGCGAGCAATAGGCTAGCTGCGCCGCCAATTGCCCAAAAGGCTTGCAGCGCCCGGTGTAGTGGGCGCACGTAGATGTGAATTTTGAACAGGCTAAGGCCCAAGCTCGCCCACAGCAGAAAGTAGCAAAGCGTAGCAACCGTCGGTGCAACGGTTGGCGCCAAGCGTACGCAGAGCACTGCGATCGCAAAACTACCTGCCGCAACCGCTAAGCCCGCTCGATAGAGAATGACTTCTGTGCGATCGCTCTGCTCAATCGTAAACGTGCCAAATTGACCTTCATAAACTTCAGTGGGCACTTCAGTAGACATTTCGAGGGGCGGCGTTTCAGTAGGCATGTCAGCTGTCATCGTTCAGCCTCCTTTGTATTGCTTATGCGCTTCTACTTTCTCCACTATCTTGACCTAACTTGTTCTTTATTCAATTCTATCTTTGACAAATCTAAACGGCTCTAGATCAACGGCTTTAGAAAAGGCCCTTCAAGTCACGCAAGTACTACCAGCGATACTGGTCTCTGCCATTTGAGAATAAACCCAGCACTGGTCCTAAAATAGCCCCAAACAGAAAACCGCCCGCATGAGCCCAATAGGCAACGCCCCCCGAGCCCATATCAGCCGTTGCGCCCAAACTCATCGCACTGTAAAAGGCCTGCTGAACGAACCACCAGCCCAAGAAAAAGATCGCCGGAATGCGAAAGGTGGTGAAGATAATAAACAGCGGAATCAAGGTAACAATTCTCGCCCGTGGGAAGCGGATAATGTAGGCACCCATAATGCCCGCAACCGCACCGCTCGCGCCCAGCGTGGGAATTACCGAAGCCGGATCGAAAAACCACTGAGACAGCCCGGCCAACACACCACAAAGCAGATAAAAAATTAAAAACTTCAACGAGCCCAGCTGGTCCTCAATGTTGTTGCCAAAGACCCAGAGATAGAGCATATTGCCACCCACATGCAGCCAGCCGCCGTGCAGAAACTGAGAGGAAATTAAAGTAATCCACTCGCTTTCTGCAGCAACCGCGTTCGTCCCAAAAGAGCTAGTCAGCTCTGCGGGCACAATCGCCCAGGTATTAAAAAATTGCTGTAGCGCAGCCTCTCCTAAAGAGAGTTCGTACAGAAAAACGGCAGCATTGAGGGCGATCAAGGCATAGATAACGACGGGCGTTGAGCTGATCGGATTGTCATCTCGAATAGGGACCACGGTAAACTCGGCAAAAATACTAGATGGAGGCTGTTTAGATTCTACCGTTAGGATTTAACCGTTATCGTTTGAGCTAATAAGACTTGAGTCATACGACGAGGGGAATACTCCCCAGGAGAGCTTGCCCGCATCCGCGTCTAGATGCACCGGCAGGCCCACAGGCAGCGCTGCATTCTCACCATCGTGACCAAATGGCAGCTCGGAAACAATTGGAATACCTAAGTCCAAAAGGCGATCGCGCATTACTTCATCAACACTTAGCGTAGGTCCTGGCTTACTGGGCTCCCAGCCACTGAAACGCCCCAGCGCAATGCCTTTAATCGTACGCAGTTTGCCCATCGCTCGCCACTGGGTCAGCATTCGATCAAGGCGGTAGGGAGCTTCGCCGACATCTTCAAAAGCCAAAATGACATCAGTCAAGTCAGGTTCTGCTGCCGTGCCGAGCAAATGAGTCGCTACGCACAAATTTCCAGGCAGCAGCATGCCGCTCGCTTTTCCACCACAGCCTAACTCGGCCCAGCCTACACCGGGAATGGGCGTTATCTGATGCTGTTCTACCCACTGAAATAATCGCGATCGCGAACCAGCAGGTTCATCTGAGAGCGTAGTCAGCACTGGTGCATGAACGCCGGACACCCCATGCTTGGCCAGGCTCCACAGCAGGCTGGTCACGTCAGAAAAACCAATTAGCCACTTTGGAGGCCGCTGAGCAGACAGTGCTGGCCACTGCCAACCCTCTAGTAGCCGGGTACCGCCGTATCCGCCTCTAGAACATAAGATAGCTTTGCATTCTGGGTCCGCTAAAGCGTGTCTTAGCTGCGCCCGTCGGCTGTCATCGCGCCCGGCCAAATAGCCCCACTGCGCATCGAAGCCTTCACAGAGATTAACTCGGTAACCGCGCTGTTTCCAAATAGACAGGCCTGCATCAAACTTCTCAGAGGCCTGCAAACCACCGCTGGGGGAAATTACACAGAGCAAGTCGCCAGGCTGAAGCTTAGGGGGTAATCGGCAAGGTTGCACTAGGAGCCAATCGAACTGAGCTGTCCGAAGTTATCTACCTTGTAAGCTTCGCCCACGTATCCCGTTCTATCGAACATGATTTGATGAATATGTCGATCGAGCTGATGTTCGTTATCGAAGCGATCGCGGTAATAGTCTTTAATGTCTTCTTCTACGCCCAGTGCCTTTAAACGGTCGTGCAAAGCCTGACGGTCGCCAATAAAGTAAGCATCGCGAGCTGACTTATCGTTCCAGAACTTGTGCACAATGCGGTAAGGAACGCCACCAAACGTCACCTGCTCTCGAATAAACAAGTTCGTCCAGACCGCACTGCCTAGCGTCACGCCTAATACCGAAGTGACCACCAGACGCTGCAACAGACGGCGCTTAGCGCGGTGAGTGTTGAGCTTTTGCCTGAGCTGACTAACCTGACGACGCTTGCTACGAACAACATTCAAGAAGATGCGATCACGCTTTACCTTGCTTTTCAGTCGGCGCTGTACCCGGCTACCTTTGGGCAAATCAGACGCTGAAGGACTGAGCCGCGAGCGATGCGTTCTTCCGGTTAAAACCCCTGACGTTCTTCCAGTTAAAAACCCTGAAAGCAACCTCAAGGGGGCTGAATCAAAGCGCTTTGGGTAAGATTTACGATGGGGCAGATGCGCCATGGAATTAGGTACAGGTTAAGACTAAATAAATGACCAAAATACAAAGAAGAAGTCAGCGGCCCTGAACATCCCAAAATGACGTGGAGGTCCAAGCTGTAATGACAGCGCGCCAGAAAGTGCTGCTTCGCGATGTATTAATAGACACCTATATTATGAAGTTTGTTGATACACAAACTATAGAACCTTAGGGATAACTTTATCTAGTGATGAGATCACGGACAACCCAAAGCTAGCCATGGGGCCCGTTATTAGGCCCGCTACCTGGCTGTCGGAGCGCTGAGTTTATCTAGATTAGACTGCATTGTTTGATGTAAATGGGCTGACAGGCGCTCGATAGTGCCGGAGCGATCGCGCCGATAGTCCGACAAATATGTCTTGAGATTGATAGGATCGCCGATGCAAAAACGAGCCCTTCGGGGTGCTTTTGGCTGAGCGTGTTCTATATGAAAGACTTCTCGTTCCAAGCGAATCAGCGTGTCTAGAAACCGTTCTGGCGTCGGCGACTGGGCCACATAGCCATCGTAAATCGCATCAAAATTGAGCAACCGAATCGTATCCCAAACCACAGATTCCGGTTTTACCTTATCTGGGCCTAGCACGACATCTCTATAGCCGTCTTCATCACTAATTAGATCTGAATCTTCTAGCCACGCCTGCACTCGATAAACCCGCTCACGAATCGGCGCGTTTGCGTTGGGCTCTACCCCCACAGCCGATTCACACTTCTCAATAAATATCTGACGCAGCCTTTCAATTCGCTGATTCCAGTCCCAGTCTGAATCACTGGAGGAGCCTGGCTCTCGAACATTCGCCTCTTCTTCAATTCTCAAGATCACCTGCTCGGCAATCTGACGCAGCCGCTGATAGTTGTCTAAGTCATTCGAGGCCAGCCTCATCCCTTCCTCTAATCGGGTTAGGGTCTGCTCAATTACCCGTGCCATGGGCTGCTGGTAGCGGTACTTTAAGCTCAGCGGCACGATGTATATGTCGGGAATCTGCGCTGGGGTGTCAGCCTTTTTGGCTAACTGGGCTAATACTGACATCGGCAGCTGCATGGCCCCAGGGCGAAAGGGCATAATGGTGTCGTTTTGATAAGAGCAGCCGCCTTCTGGAAAGATAACCAGCCGACACCGAGGCTCTTTGATTAGAGACAGCGTTTGGCTGATGCTGGCTCTATCCCCTAGCCCTCGCCGAATGGAATAGCAGCCCAGGCGCTGAATAAACCAGCCCATGAGTCCTTTAAACGACTCGTAGGCCACAATGTAGTGAAACAGCTGCCCCAGCCGGGTCGACAGAATAAATAGCGTAATCCCATCTTCCATCGTTGGATGGTTGCAGACGAAGATCAGGCGCGAGTGCTCTATACTGCGGACTTTGCCCACATCTTCTTCAGAGACTGAAAGCCTGACTTTGTAGAGTATGCGGCCCAAAGGATAGCTAATACTTTGCACCAGCCGAGTCATCAGCGGCTGCTGCTTCGGTGGATAGAAGGTTTGCCCCTGCGCTTGAGATTCAGACGTCGAAGAAGGCGATTGAGAATCAGCAACCATAACAAGTCACGCACAAAGTCTGTGTCCTCTAATATGCCACCGACCGGCAAGCTTCAGACCAACGAAACCTAAAAACAACACCAAAGACATGCCAAAACAAGACATCCCAGACAACTGCTGAGGAAGCGCCTAAAGAAGTAGCGCCTAAAGAAATAGCGGTTTTTTACGATTCACTGCGCCCAGACTCAGCAAGCTAGAGACCTGCCACTGACTGAGCCCTCTAATGCCTTCAATTTTTATTTTTTCGTACGGACGCTCCGGCTTGATTAAAGGTTTGAGCGTAGGCACCGTTTGACTGGAATCGATTTGACTAGGATCTATTTGACTGAGATCGATTTGACTGGGATCTAACCGAGCTTGCTCTAACCGCGTTAAATCGGCTATGCGAATAGTGGCATCTAAAGCGCCGCTAATCAGCGACGATCCATCTGGACTAAATGCAATAGAACGAATGCCGCCAGCTAATCCGACAAACGATTGAGACCTGAGCTGGAAGCAGGTCTTGTCTGGATCTTGAAGATCCCACAGATAAACGATTTGATCCTCACCACCGGCTGCCAGGTAGCGGCCATTAGGACTGAAAGCGACCGATTTGATACCAAGATCTGGCTCGATAAAGCGATCGCATATTTTTTTACCCGCCACATCCCACAAAATTACGGTTCCATCATCGCTACCGCTAGCTACCCAAGCGGCATCTGGGCTAAAGGCTACCGAGCAAACGCGGTGGTCATGCTGAGCCATCGGCTCTGAATACCCCTGTTTTCTGTGCCAGTAGCGGACGATGCCCGCGTCTCCACCACTGATGAGGTAGCGACTGTTAGCTGGATGAAAAGCAACAGAATGAATCCAGTGATGGCTGTGAGCCAAGACCTTTACACAGAAGCCAGAGGTGGTGTTCCAAAGGCGCAAGGTGCCATCGTCCCCGCCGCTCGCGAGCAGCCGACCGCTTCGACTAAAGGAAACCGTTCTTACCCAATTTGTATGCTCAGTAAAAGTCGTGAGACATTGCCCCGTATGAGCATCCCACAGGCGAATGGTATGGTCGTCGCTAGCGCTGGCGATACGAGCGTTTTGAGTATCGAGTGCGATCGCCCAAATCCGTCCCTGGTGCAGCGACAAATTAGCCCGATGCTCACCTGAAGCCCGATCCCATACGGCGAGCTCTCGGCTATCGCCGCCGCTAATGATATGCTGCACGCCCAAAAACCCTATAGCCCGAATGCCGTTTGTATAGCCGCGATAGGTTCTCACAGGGCGTAGATGAACTCGACTGTCGATCCGCTTTACCTGCCATAGCATAAGCGCCTGTTTATCACCACCAGCCGCTAGCAAAAGCTTGTCGCATCGGGATTGCAAAGCAGGTGACTGAAAGGCAACTGAGCCAATGCGGCTACCGTGAGTTTTGATTGTTTTTAGCAGCTGATAGGTATCCAAACTCCACACTCTCACCTGACAGTCGTCGCTGCCGCTGGCTAGCAAGGTTTCGCCCAGGTAGCTACTCAAGGTAATTCCTCGAACGTTAGCCCCCGCATGACGCAAAATTTTCCGACAGGCAAATGTCTCTGCGGACCAAATGCGGATGGTCTTATCATCACCACCGCTCACCAGCACTTTACTGTCTAGACTAAACTGCAGGCTGCGAACCCAGTCAGTATGACCATATAGTTCAGCCACAGGCGCTAGATCAGCCAGAGATAGACCAGCCAGAGACAAGTCGGTAGGTGATCGGTCGGTAGGTGACTGGTCGGCCATAATCTGTTCGACTGACCATAGCCGAATAATATTGTCCCCGCCGCAGCTCGCTAGCCACTGATTATCGGGACTAAGCGCTAGCGACAGGCCCTTGGCGTAGGCAGCCGCCTGGCCTGTCACCTGACTTGTTTTCTGGCCTGTCGCTTGGCCTATCCCATTGCAATCATCATTCCGCTTGTCAGTCGCAGCAGATGACAAGGGTGGGTGATGCCAAAGATGGCAAATTTCTTGCCCGCTTTCGATCCAGTTCAGCGTAATCTTGTTCTCGCTGCCGCTAGCGACCCAATCGCCCTTCGGACTGACTGCGATCGCCCGCACCCAACCCAGCGTGTTCTTCGCCCAAAGTAACTGGGCTTGAGTAACAGCTGGTCGCGTAGAAAGCGTTGCCCGCCCTCGCCGCACGTCAGTAGGGAGCTGCCATAGCTTTAGCTGGCTATCGTCTCCGCCGGTCAATAGGTAACCGCGATTAGGGATAAAGGACAGCGATCGCACCCAGCCGTTGTGCGCAGACCACTCAGCGCACTTTTGGTTAGCAGTCGCCGTCAGACCATCCGTTCTCCAGATATGAACACCGCCGTTCGTATCGCCACAGGCCAGCATTGGGGGTTCATGCCCATGAGAGTCTGCGATCGCTATCACGTCGCTCAGCGTTTCAGTAAACACCGAACGGTCTAGTTCACAGTGATTAAAACTTACATCGCGCAGCTCTGCGCCCTGCAGATACGCTTGCCAAATCGTTAGCTCAGAAAAGTCTTTGCGTGCCAGCTTTCCCTGTGAGAGTGCCACCATCAAGTTCACAAAATTTCCCCCGGCATAGCCCAGCCGATACGGGTTGTGCTCACGAAAGTTCTCTAGCTTTTGGCTCAGCCAAGCATCGACCTGAAAGAGGCTTTTCAAATGGTTCCTCAACCGGTCCAGAATGGGCTGTACAATCGTCTCTTTTTGAAACGTTCGGCAAGACTCTTCTGCATCTGCTTTCATCAGCGCATAGCTGTTGAAAAAAGAGAGATCGCCCTCTATTAAGTCCTCGAACATCTTACGCACAAACAGACTCAGCGTATACTCCGACACAATAGGATGAAGCTGATACGCAGGTCTGTTGAACGGCTTTACCTCAATCAAGAATCGTCGTTCCAAAGAGCGCAGCGTATATAACAGATTAGTCTTATGATCTTGAGCAACAATATCGGACTGAAGCGCTTCTAACGTACAGGGTGCATGGTTGACTGCTAGCCAATACATGACTTCTATTTCGAGCAAAGAGAGTCGGCCAAACTGTTCTTTAAGCATGCTTCTTAGCTCATCAAAAACAGAAATATCTTGCGCCAGAAAATCTCTCACACTGTCAGAGAACATATCCGCAATAGCATTTAGCGATAGCCGCAGCGCCATCGGATGCCCCTGACACCGCTCTAGCAACGCCTTAAAGTCAGCAGCCTCTCCTCGTAAACCAAACAGTGTAAACAGTCTCGCAGCCTCGTGAACTTTCAAACCATCTAGCGTATACAGGCAAGAAGACTCACTATTAGCCGGAACATCCAACAGCTCTTTTGGCTTTTCTCGGCTGGTCAGGACCAGACAGCTCGCGTTCTTTTGCTGACCATTTAGCCCTCTCTTAAAGGCTTGCAGCAGATCACCATAGCCTTCTAGATTCTCTCGATACAAACTTGCCTGCCGATGACGACTCGCATGAAAAGTAGGCGGGTTTCCTGCACCAGACATCGCTGATTCAGAGCTGCTAAACACAGTTTCAAAGCCGTCAATAATCACCAGGCACAGCTGCTGCGAGAGCGCGGTAATTAGCTGAGAGATCAATCGTTGAAGTGTCTGTCCTGAGCTGTTGTTTAAGCACTCATCAGAGGAGCGTTCAGCAGTCGATTTGATACTTTTACTTGGAGACTTTTCTAGCGAAAGTGCTTGTTGTAAAGCTGGCGCTGTACGTGATGTTGATGTTGTAGACAAAATTTCTAAGAGCGATCGCAGCAGCTCATCTGGCCGTTGATAGGGCCTGGCCGTTAACCACACAACCCGCTCAAAGTAACCATCCAACTCTTCAGCTAATCGCACCACCAAAGACGTTTTACCAATGCCTCCCATGCCACAGACTGCCATTAGTTTAGGTGCACTCGCAGGCTGTAGCACCCAATGCTTTAGCTCGCTCAAAGGTTCCAGGCGTCCCTGAAATAGCGTCAACGCAGGCGCATCATTCCAACAGTATTGAGTGTCCAGTGCAGGGGAATCAGGTAAACCCGAGTCGGGTTGCGCTGAAACGATAGAAGAAGATGGCACCGGGGCAGTATTGTTCTGCGAGGTTGAGCTATCTTCTGTTGAGCTATCTTCTAATGTTTGTAAAGTCGCATGAGAAGCCTGAGCCGATTGTGGACGAGCGCGTTGCTCAGCCGCTGTAAGCGCCAGCTGCTGCTCTCGCAACTGCTTTTCAAGAGAGAACAGCTTGCCTGGCCCTCTCCCTTTAATGCCAAACTTTTTGTAAACCTCACCTAAACGCTTACGCGCAGCGGCTTCTGATATACCTAGCTGCTTAGCGATATCCTTACTTTTGCGTTGTCTTAGCGCTAGTTTTAAGGCATCAAGCTCCCCTGCAGATACTCGCTGAGCACGGGCCAACCGAGCAAGAACGTCATCCGGGATAGGGAGATAGGACATAGGTTAAACAGGCTATAGAAATACAGCTGTCACAGCTTATCTCACAAAAAAGATTGTGAGATGACGTTGGTATACAAGTTCAGAAAACTCCACACATTTCAGGATACAGTTCTTGGACAATCTACCGCAGCTTGCATAACCGCAGTTTGCATGGGTAAAACTCAATCAGAGCTTAGAAAAACAGGTCTTTCAACAAGCGGTCAACCTATCAATCCATCATGATTTTGTCATACTTTTGATAGACATTCTCAGACTTGACAGCACAAAGTGAGCCCGCTAACGTTAGAGATGTGAGGCAAATGTGAGATTTTGTTTTCCACCCTACGCCTGTGCCAACACAAGCAGGTAGAGGCGAATGCTTCTACACCAATATGCTTTTCTCACATTGTGAGAGCATAGTTTGTGTGACACAAATCAGGGTGGCTATCCCAGCTGGCCCCAGCTGACCATAAGGAGTCGTTGACCCATGTCACTATCATCCAAGTCTGCTCGTCCCCGCGCTGCTCACGAGTCTACAGAAGTTAACGCTGTCAATTATTTGGCAGCTGATATGCCTACGGTTGGCCCTACATCTAGAAGGTATGCTGCCGGGCCTAACCAGTCACCCGAACAGGCTGCTGACATGTTCGAGATGCCACTTTTCCCAGGTTATGTTAAGGCGGTTCATGCCCCTGCGGTGCGATCGCCAAGACAGACACCCAGCTATGCTATGGGTTCTCAAAGTAGAGACATCGCGGCGCTAGTCCGACAGCAGGCGGAGTTCTCTCACTATATTCAAGAGCAGTCCAAGCATGCCCAGTCAGAGATTGAGGGGTTGCAGCAGCAGCTGGTCAAACAGGCCAGGCAGCATCAGACAGAACTGCAACAGATGTCGCAAGCCTGGAGGCGCCAATTTACCGCGCTGACGCAAGCAACAGCGGCTCAAGAAACGGTAGCGCCATCTATAGAAGCCTTAGAGGATAAACCGAACGTTGAATCCGAGCGTCGCCAGGCAAATACACCTGCGCGGGCCTCTCGTAGAAGGACAGTCCTTAGCCGGATTTCTACGACCTATCGGGTTCCTCATCGGCCGCAGGTACGCTGGGTAGAAACTGTCATCAGCGCAGTGCCTACTTTCTTATGGCTGTTTGTTCTAGGAATGGGCATAGCAGGCATAAGTGCGATCGCACTGAGCTCTAGCGGACTAGCACCTGCCTCACTGTGGCCAAGCATGGGTCCGTACATCAACGTGGCTATTCCTATCATCTTTATCGTTGGTCTGCTTAGCCTCAGCATCACAGCCGTATGGGACTCATTTCGGTAGTGGCTGATTACTGCTGATCACTAAAGATCGCTATTCTGAATAAGCCGTTCTAGCCCCCAGAAGTGCTCCCCAGGAGTAATCCCCAGTGAAAAGCCCTCCTTTGCTATAGCTAGGAGGGCTATTCGCATACCAGAGAAGCGTAGACCAGGCTACTCGCCGCTCATAATTTTTGGGACTTTGAAAAAATCTTCTTCACGATCAGGCGCACTGTCTAAGATTGCTTCGCGCGCTGCAAAAACTTCTAGCTGATCAGAGCGCGTAATATTACTCACCTCAATGGCTCTAGTTGTCGGTGCAACCTCTTCGGTGTCTAGCTCGTTTAGCTGTTGTACATAATCTAGAATACTGTTCAGCTGACCTGTAAACTGTTGCTCTTCTGTTTCACTTAGCTCTAAGCGGGCAAGGTTAGCAACTTTGCGTACCTGTTCAATATCAATCGTCATTACACTCAGTCGTCCTAAATCATATCTAGCTTCATTCGACCCGTCACTTTCAGCCAGTTTTGGGCCTCAATGTAGTTGTTCGGCGCAATCCGAATTGCTTCCATCCAGTAGCGGGCTGCTTCATCATACAAAGAATCGGCTTCGCTTTTATTACCGGCAGCCTCAGCTTGCTCGCCCTGGTAGTGATAAATCACAGCAGTATTGTTTAGAGCCTGAATCAGCCTGGGATTGAGCTCAATGGCGTCTTGATAGAGTGACAGCGCTTTCGCATGCTCACCGTTACTCGCTTCAATTAGCCCCATATTGTAGAGAATGTAACTCTTGTCATACGGATCTTCTTCTAGCGTCAGCGCTTCTTTGTAGTTATCTAACGCTTCTGCGTATTCGCCGTCAGCCTGGGCAGACATCCCGTCACGGTAGTAAGCAAAGGCCTCTTTTGCCTGCTGCTTAGCCGGTAGCATCTTCAAGATCATGTCGGCCATGACCGTGAATGACTTATCAATGAAGTTGTCGTTTTTCTGAGTTCTTGGCATTGAGGTCCCTAGGGCAGTACGGCTAGTTCGCCTGTAATACTACAGTTGGCTAATACTACAGATTAGCTCCTAAAAGATTAGCAAACTGTAGGGGCTGCGATCGCCAAAATGTAAGGGAGTTTTAAGTAATACAACGGAAGGTAATGCCCAAAAGGCAATGCGTAGCAAAGGGCCTTATCCCTTTAGCACTTGTCCCTTTAGCTGACGAGAGCAGCGGCGGGTTGCAACGTGTGCAAACAAACGGACGGGGTGCAGTGTCC
Source organism: uncultured Synechococcus sp. (assembly GCA_937911865.1). GTDB lineage: Bacteria > Cyanobacteriota > Cyanobacteriia > Phormidesmidales > Phormidesmidaceae > Phormidesmis. Next base: position 11,123 of record CALDSK010000167.1, on the reverse strand, counting down.
TTTTGCACGCTCAGCTGGGAGCTGTTCACTCAAGTATGCAATCATCTCACCAATCGTTTCGAAGTCATCTTCGTCAAAGTGATCGCTTAAATCAATCTGAAACTGTTGATAGAAGTCTTCGCAGAAGGTGATCACCCAGTCGTGCCAGCAAACTAAGGCAAAATGCAGTTCAGCATGCAAAGTATCTCGCGGACGAACCCGGCCAAACTCTAGGCCAGAATACTGGCTAAATTGCTGATAGATGAACGTCAGCAGCTCACGGTTCTCTGACTGCGGGGCAAACAGATCGCACCATTCCGAAACGTCCAGGTTTAGGCGAGTACGCTTTTTCATCCACTGATTTACCTGATGGCGAATGGCGATATCTGGGCTCATGTCTGCGTAAGCACTGAGCGTAGAAAACCAGTTGTTGAGTTGATTCATCATATAAACAGCGGCCTCAGAAGAAACCGTTAGGGCGTTGTGTCTTTAATATTCCCGCTTACCCTAGAGAAATTACGGTGCTTTTTATTACTTGCTTACGTAACTTCTGTGAGATTCTCAATAGTTACCATTAAATAAACAGCCAAAGTGTTGTTGAATCTCTGAAAAATCACCAAAAAGCAAAAAAAATCACCAAAAAGCAAAGGCGCAATCTTCCACCTTTGCTTTTACGCTCTTTGCGAATTTTTCTTCAGCGCCTACTGACCGTATATCAACGAGGGTGTTGATGAAGGCTTTACACAGGCTGAACCACAGAAGGCTCTTGCGTAGGCGTAGTCGCTTCAGCCAGTACTTTTCCCATTGCGGCTGGCGGCATCGGTCTACCCACCCAGTAGCCCTGCAAATAATCGCAGCTGTACTGATCTAATAAATCTTGCTCTGCCTGATTTTCAACACCTTCGGCGACAACCTTCAGTCCTAGTCGATGAGCTAGTTCAATCGTAGACTGTAAAATCGCCTGGTTCTTAGCGTCATGAGTCGCCCCGCGAACAAAACAGTTGTCAATTTTTAGCGTATCGATCGGCAGCTGTTTGAGATAGCTCAGCGAAGAGTAGCCCGTCCCAAAATCATCAATCGCAATTCGTATACCCAACGCTTTTAGCTCTGACAGAATTTCAATAGCCGCGTCAGCATCTTGCATCAAGGCCGTCTCAGTAACCTCTAGCTCTAAATTGTAAGGAGATAGACCGCTAACAGCTAGTGTGTTTCTAATAGAGTCAATCAAGTTGGTCTGATTAAATTGGACGCTAGAAAGATTAATAGAGACGTACTTCATACCCAGATTTTGCTCAAGCCATCGTTTTGCTTGAGCGCAAGCTATTTCAAGCACCCACTGACCAATCTGGACAATCAGACCCGTATCTTCAGCGAGCGGGACAAATTTAGCAGGAGAAATATAGCCCTGCTCTGGATGACACCAGCGAATTAGGGCTTCACTGCCTTCAATTTGGCCATTGTGTAAGTTGAGCTGCGGCTGATAATAAACCTCAAACTCGCTGCGCTCAAGAGCGTAGCGCAATCGAGTTTCCATCTCAATTTGGTCGCTGAGCACGACAGGCATGTCAGACCGGTAAAACTGACAGCAGTTACTTTTTTGTTTTTTAGCAGCTTCTAGGGCAGCATCGGCTTGGCGTAACAGGCTAAAAATGTCTTCGCTTTGATGCAGCAGAAAGGCAATGCCAATGCTAGTGGTGACAAATATTTCCTGTCCTGGCAGCGAAAAGGAGCGACTGAGCGCATCTATGAGGTCTTCAGCCGTTTCTCTAGCCTGCTGAGGTCTTTCTAAATTCGGCAGAACAACTGCGAACTGATTAGCAGTCAGGCGGGCTAGGGTCGCACCGGCCGGTAAACAGGCCTGCAAACGGCGCGCGGTCGCCTTGAGGAGTTCATCGCCAGCGGGATAGCCCATTACGGTATTTACCAGCTGCAAACGGTCTAAACTTACAGACATAAACGCAAGCGTTTGCTGACTCTTATGAGCAGCCGTAATCGCCTGACTCAGTCGCTGGTGAAGCAGCTGATAGTTCGGTAGATCAGTAAGGCTATCGTAGTGAGTGAGACGGTTAAGCTGTTCGGCAGCGTTGCGCAGAGTGGTGACGTATAGCTCGCTCGTAGCTGTTAGCCGGTTAATCCGAGCAGTGATAGTACTGACGATTTCAGCATTGGAGATAGGCTGAACAAGACAGTCATCGGCACCTAGCTCCATAGCGCGGCGAGTATACAATCGGTCCGTCTTATCTGTGAGCAGCACGAAGGGAATTAGATGCAGCTCACTGTCTTGACGAATAGCTTCGAGAACCTGATGAGCACTCAAGCCGCCGGATCCTAGCGATTGTTCGTCATCTCCCAGGTTCCAGCTACAAACAATTACATCGGGGCGATGTCTACGACCCGCTTGAATTCCTAAAGGCCCGCTGTCTGCGGTATTGACCAAAAAGCCTTCCGAAACCAAATGGTCAACAAGACTGCGACGATTCGGTCCAGGCGTTTCTATCACTAATATTTTGTGCATGGACGTTTCTCAACCCTCAGACTTCTGGCTCGACCAGGAGGTATGTAGAGAGAGACCTATAGAGAAAACAAACGAAAGACGTACCCAGTTCTTTTTAAGCATGACAGTGTAGAGCATCCGCAAATTAAGAACGCGGCATAGCTTTAGAATGCCCTTAAGATCAGCTCCATGCCCACAGACAAATTCAGCACAGGTTAAACACAGCAACGATATTTTCGGATAAAAACAATCGAAAAATTATTCCGGGAGATGCGCCTGATAATGCTGAGCTAACTGGCCGCTAGCTCTAACGTCGTCACAAAACTGGGGTACGAAACAGCAGCAGCTTCTGCTCGACGAATTTTTGTTGTACCGATGGCACGAGTAGCTGCGATCGCTAAAGCCATCGCAATTCGATGATCGGTATAGCTATCGAGCGTCGCACCTGTAAGCTGAGCGTTCTCACCCATACCCAAAATTTCCATACCATCAGGATGCTCAGTGACATCACCCCCTAACAGCCGCAACGCGGCGGTCATCACAGCGAGGCGATCGCTCTCTTTCACCCGCAGCTCAGCCGCGTCTGTAATGGTTGTTTTTCCCTCTGCAAACAGCGCCGCTACGGCTAGAATGGGCACCTCGTCAATCAAGCGAGGAATCAAATCACCGCCGATATGACACCCCTTGAGCTGGCTGTGGCGAACCCGTAAATCTGCGACAGGCTCGCCAGTCGCATCTCTTTCATTTTCTAATGTAATGTCGGCATTCATCGACTGAAGCGCTTCTAGAATGCCGGTTCGAGTAGGGTTGATGCCAACATTTTCGATTAACAGATTAGACCCTGGTGTAATCGCTGCTGCCACCAGCCAAAAAGCAGCAGAACTGATGTCACCAGGAACAATAACCGTTTGACCGGCTAGTTTGGCTGGGCCATGAAGCGTAACGCTGTGGGTGGCTGAATCGATAGAAAGCTGAGCGCCGAAGGCTTTGAGCATACGCTCACTGTGGTCACGAGACAGGCTCGGCTCGGTAACAGTGGTATCGCCATTTACCGAAAGTCCCGCTAGTAGCAAGCAGGATTTTACCTGAGCAGACGCGATAGGAGAGTGGTAATGAAAGGGGGTGAGCTGCTGTCCTTGCACGCCGAGCGGTGCCAACGTGTGGTTGGCCTTGCCTGCAATGCTAGCCCCCATTTCTGTCAGGGGAGCGATCACCCGTTTCATAGGACGCGATCGCAAAGAGCCGTCTCCAGTCACTGCAAAAAACTTACCGGGTACAGAAGCCAGCAAACCCAACATTAATCTGAGCGTGGTACCAGAGTTGCCTGCGTCCAGAACATCGTCAGGCTCTTGCAGCTCGCCGCCAGTCCCTTCAACGGTGACCCATTCTGCGTCTAAGTCAGAAATTTTTGCGCCCATAGCGCTAAAGCAAGCGGCAGTGCTGCGTGGATCTTCACCGAGGAGCAGTCCTTTTATGCGAGTTGTGCCTTGGGCGATCGCCCCCAACATCAGCGACCGATGAGAGATTGATTTGTCACCGGGGACTGTAACTGAACCCGTTAAAGGACCGCCTTTGTCGCCGTTAATTTCTAGCGTTTGGTGGGGAGCTTGGTCAATTAGCTTTAAGAAAGTCATAGGTAAAACGGGAGCAATTAGGAGCAAACGTGGCAGTCAAAGCAAATAACAGAGAACGGTAAAGGCAAAAAGCTACTGGGCCGGAGACTCACAGTAGGCATTGATACCATCAATTAGCTGCGACTCTTCTGCATCAATAGATTGCAGCGCACTGTATGCGCTGTCGGTCTGCGCTTGAAATCTACCAAAATCCTCGCGGAAGGCTTCTTCCGACTCAACCTCCGCCAGTAGCTGCGTCGCGTCCTTTGCGGTGGTTAACGCGGCGCTTTGCTGAGTAATCACAGCCGTGTACTGTGTCTGATATTCCTGAAGCTGCTCGTCTTCAAGCTCTAAAGCAGCTATATCTTGGGCTAGCTGACTGCTTCGAGCGCTGGCCTTCTGAAAAATACTCATGTGATCGGCTGCGGCAGCTTTTAGCTCAGGCAAGTTTTGAGCGCTAGAGAACCTGGCCAGAGAGGCTTCAATATCTTGCTCATATTCGAGGCTGAACGCTTGCCCCTCGCTAAGGGTATCGATCAGCTGCTGGCACTGAGACACTCTCAGGCCACAGCTAGTTAATCCGAGAAGTAATAAGCTACTTAGGAGCGTGATGGCTTGGCGACGGGGCATAAAGAAAAGCTTCTGGTCAGCGAACAACACTATACCAAACCAATTTGAAGCGGAGCATTAGCTGTGAACGAGAGGATTTCGGCAGACCGGTCAAATACTGAGGATGTTACTCAGCGATTAATTGAGCATCGGCGGCAGTTTTCTTCGCTAGAAGGCAAGCGCTATTTCAACTATGGCGGGCAAGGACCGATGGCAGATAGTGCGATCGCAGCCTATGCCCAAGGCCAACAAACCATTCAAACGAAAGGCCCCTTTTCGGCTGAAGTCTATGATTGGCTAATAGAAGAAGGAAAACAAATTCGAGGTGCGATCGCGGCCACGCTAGGGACAACACCCGAAACCATCACCCTGACAGAAAACGTCACGGTCGGCTGCAATATTCCCCTGTGGGGACTGCCCTGGAAAGCGGACGACCATATTTTGATTGGCAACTGCGAGCACCCTGGCGTAGTTGCTGCCGTTCAAGAACTGTGTCGGCGATATGGCGTCACTACCAGTACTTGCGCCTTATCTGAACTGCTGAGCGGGGGCGAGCCGGTTGAAATTATTAAGCAAGGGCTGCGGCCCGAAACCCGGTTGGTGATTGTGAGCCACATCCTGTGGAATACGGGGCAGGTCCTGCCGATGGGTGCGATCGCTGATCTTTGCCACAATCACGCGCCCCATACCAGGCTCCTTGTAGACGCCGCTCAATCGGTCGGGACTCTCCCTCTTGATCAACCGGGTTGGCGACTCCCTGAAACCAACGTAGATTTCTATGCCTTCACCGGGCACAAGTGGTTGTGCGGTCCAGCTGGCCTCGGCGCTCTGTACATCCGGCCAGAGGTTGTTGAAGAAACAGTGCCTACTTACATTGGCTGGCGTGGTGTGGAAGTAGACGATGCCGCCAATCCGACTGGTTGGGAAAAGAGTGGCAAGAAATATGAGGTGGCAACCTCTGACTATGGACTGTGGGGGTCATTGCACCGGGCTATGGCAATACAAGATAACTGGGGAAGCAGCCAAGTCAGGTACGATCGCATCTGTGCTTTGAGCAAAAGACTGTGGGAAGGATTACGTGGATTGTCACGGGTTCGGTGCTTATTGCAAGATGCACCACCACCGTCTGGGCTAGTGTCTTTTCAGCTCTTAAAGTCTGACGGGCAGCCAGATTTTGAACAACACAGCGCCTTAGCAAAGCAATTAGAAACAGAAAAAATCTACGTTCGCACGCTGCTATCGCCCAACTGTTTGAGAGCCTGCGTACATTACCTCACCCTTGAATCTGAGATAGACGAATTAATCGCAAAACTTGCGCTGCATTAGTCGTAGTCTTTGCCTTCGTATTCCGTGCAGCCTTCGCAAGGGCCAAAAGGATTGGCAGTGCATCGAATGTACTGTGACCTTGCGTTCATCTGACAGGTAATATCGCCGATGACCAGGCCCATACCATCGACATAGTGTTCATCGGGATGACGGGGTCTACGAGTGATATATCGGAGCCGGTCGGTCGAAGCGCGATCGGTTGCGATCGCTATATTTTCCTGAAAAGATTTGCGGGCAAACCATCCAACTATCAAAGAAACACCCGCAGGCAAAAGTCCTACGAAAATAACCAGCGCAGTTAACATACGTTTAGAAGCGTTCGAGGCTCGACTAAATCCTAACGCGTTCACCTATAGAAAAGGCTACCTGTAGAAAAAGCCACCTGTAGAAAAAGCTAGTCCTGTAGATAAAGCTAGTAGAGCAAAGCATATCTAGTTCGTTTGCTTTTCTTTTTTAGGTTTGTAAGTAGAGGCCACGCTCAGCTCTGCTAGCTGCTTTTTATCGACTGTTGAAGGGGCACTCGTCAGTAAATCGCGGGCCTGCTGCGTTTTGGGAAATGCGATCGCCTCACGAATAGACTGCTCACCTGCCAGCAGCATCACCAATCGGTCTAATCCATAGGCAATGCCGCCATGCGGCGGTGTGCCATACTCAAAAGCCTCTAGCAAAAAGCCAAACTTATCGTTCGCTTCTTCTTCAGAAAGACCAATGGTTTCAAATACCTTCGCCTGCACGTCAGGCTGGTAAATTCGCAGGCTACCGCCACCAATTTCATAACCGTTGTACACAATGTCGTAGGCAACCGCCCTGGCCGTGGTGAGATCGTCTGTATCGTCAGGATGGGGGGCTGTAAACGGGTGGTGCAGCGCTTCGTGACGGCTTTCGTCAGCGTTCCACTCAAACATGGGAAACTCGGTAATCCACAGCAGATTAGTTTTACTGTCGTCGACCAGGTTTAGCTCTTGAGCAATGGCCTGACGCAGCTTATCTAGCGTGGCGTTTACCGTCGCAGTATCGCCCGCAGCAAACAGTAAAAGATGACCGGGCTGTGCATTTGTTCTCTCTAAGAGCGTCTTTTTCTGCTCTGGCGTCAAGTTGTCTTTAATCGCGCCGATGGTATCAATTTCACCACCCTCACGCACGCGAATGTAGGCCACACCCCGAGCGCCCGCATCGGTAGCTACCTTGAATAAATCGCCTTTGGGTTTGATACGAACGTTGGAAATCGCATCGTTTCCGTTGGGAATCGGCAGCACTTTCACCTGCCCGCCATTTTTCACCGCACCAGAAAACACCTTAAAGCCAGAGTCTTTTACAATATCGGACACGTCTACTAGCTCTAGGTCATAGCGGGTGTCGGGCTTGTCGCTGCCGTAGCGCGCCATGGCATCGGCGTAGGTGAGTCGGGGAAAGGGAATAGGAATCTCAACGCCTTTTACAGCCTTGAAGATATGGGCTAAGAGTCGCTCATTTAGATCGAGAATTTCTTCTTCACCCATGAAGCTCATTTCCATATCGAGCTGCGTAAACTCAGGCTGGCGGTCAGCGCGCAGGTCTTCATCGCGGAAGCATCGAGCAATCTGATAGTAGCGATCCATTCCAGCTACCATCAAAATTTGCTTAAACAGCTGCGGCGACTGAGGCAGCGCAAACCACTCGCCTTCGTTGACGCGAGAAGGCAGGATGAAGTCACGCGCGCCTTCAGGCGTAGAGCGCGTCAGCACAGGGGTTTCAACTTCGATAAAGTCTTCAGTGTCTTCGAGGAATCGACGAATGGCTTTGATAACATCGTGGCGCAGGCGCATGTTGCGGGCCATGCGATCGCGTCTCAAATCCAAATATCGGTACTTCAGGCGCAAATCTTCGCGGACGTTCTCTTCTTCAGCCGTGGAGACCTGAAACGGTAGCTGCTTACGCACTGCGTTTAAAATCGTCAGCTCATCAGCATAAATTTCAATTTTCCCTGTAGGCAGTTTGTCGTTTAGCGACGCTTCGGGGCGCTGAGTGACACGGCCTACGACTTTGACAACGTATTCATTACGCGCTTCTTCTGCCACAGGATAGGAGTTGGGTGTGCGTTCAGGGTCGCTGACGACTTGCACGGTGCCTGTGCGATCGCGCACATCTAAAAACACCACCCCGCCATGGTCCCGGTAGCGATCCACCCAACCGTAGAGCGTGACTGTTTTTTCAATATGCTCAGCTCGGAGTTGACCGCAATAAAGGCTACGCATGGCGACAGAAGATAAAAACTATAGTTTTAGGCGCATCACGTCTGTAATAGCTGAGTCTTGAAACCCTCACTGTTGCGCGCAATGTCACCATCGAAAATAAAACCTTTTCATTATGAATGATGAAGGCGCTATGGAAAAACCAATTTAGCGAATAAACGGAGATAGGGTCTGATTAAAGAGTAGCTTTGTCACAATTGCAGTGCCACGATTGAACATTCTCGCTGAGCAGCAAGCCAGGATATTAAAGCCGATGAACTTGCAAAATCATTACCTATGGAAATATTAACTCGCTAGGGAATAACACTGATCGAAGTGGTACGATTTCAATTCAACTAATCGCTAGGGGTGCCTTAACCGGCTGAGAATATACCCTTTTGAACCTGATTCTGGATAATACCAGCGGAGGAAAGCATGCATAGAATTGTGAGACTGTTGTGTCAACAGCTCTGTCTTAAAGGTTTTATTGTCAGCAGTCAGACGCGGTACTTAAGTAGGCGGTTAAGTAAGCACTCAGGCGCAGGCCCCAGCTTACTGGAGGCCGGTTTGTGGGTATAAGCACCGTTGTTTTGCTAGTCGCTGTGGCTACGTTCGCACTGGTCGGCATTTCTCAGGCCGGGCGCAAAGCGATTGATTTAGAAGACTACATGGTAAGCCGCAATCAGATCGGCGGACCGATGGCACTAGCGACGGTTACCGCGTCAGCGCTAGGCGCTTGGATTTTGTTTAGTCCAGCTGAGGCAGGCTCTCTTTTTGGTGGCATAACCGCTATTTTGGGCTATTGCATTGGCTCGGCGGCGGCGGTGTTCTTGTTTGTATTCATCGGGCCCAGGCTGCGGCAGATTATGCCATGGGGCCATTCGCTCAATGAATATGTTCGACATCGGTTTGGTAGCAGGAGCAGTAGTCAAGGGCAGAGTTCGACTAAAAGTGTCTGGGGCCAGGCGATGTACTGGCTGACGGTGGCAGTGATGCTGCTGTATATGTTTGTGTATTTGACAGCAGAGCTGACTGCGATCGCGCAAACGCTGCGGCTAGTGGCCGACGTACCGCTGATCGTCACCTCACTCGTCGTTATTACCGCTGTCTTTCTATACACCACCTACGGCGGACTCAAAGTCACGATTCTCACCGATGCGCTTCAGTTTTTGTTGATTGTGCCGCTACTGCTTATCTGCTTTGGCGCAACCATTGTTCTGCTCGGTGGATTTGGTGAAGCCTTCGCGCCGGTTGCCGAGAAAGTGCCTGAGTTTCTCTCTTTTAGCAACATAGATGGGCTAAGATTCGGCGCGACTTTGATGATTGCCATTATCGCCGCTGAGCTATTCAACCAGGGCAATTGGCAAAGAGTGTATGCCTGTCAAGATGACCCAACGGTGCGCCGCGCTTTTCTCGGCTCGTCGCTGGTTATTCTGCCACTGTTGTTTTTATCTGGCCTGTTGGGCCTTATTTCAGCAGGGTTTGAAATTAGTGGAACAACCGCCTTTTTCGACTTGCTGCAAACGCTATCAGTCCCCGGATGGCTTGTTGGCGCAGTGGTACTGCTCGCGGTGGCGCTGGTGATGAGCAGCTTAGATAGCTTACTCAACGGTATTAGCGCTGTCTTTACCGTGGACCTGCTACGGCTCTCAAATCAGCCGAATCAGGTGCTCTTGATTTCAAGAGTGCTGACAGTGGCTGTTGGTATTCCGGCGGTGGCGATCGCAGCTCAAGGCTACAGCGTTCTATACCTGTTCTTTGTTGCCGATTTAATCTGTGCCGCACTCCTATTCCCAATCCTTTTAAGCTTTTACAACCGTTACCAGTCTAGTGCCAACGCCTTTTGTAGCTCTGTTCTAGGCATCGCTGTCGGGACACTCTTTTTTCCCAAGCCTGACTTTAGCCCACTGGTCAACATTTCCGGTGGCGGTGACCTGCTCAATAGTTTTGCCGCTGCGCTAGTCGCATCCACCCTTGTCAGTCTCATCTGGTGCAGTATCGACACCCGGTTTAGGCAAGGCAACAACAAACCTTTTAACTACAGCAATCTCAGCCGAGTCAAGCCTTATAGCTAACCCTTTGTGAATAGCTTGTGAACAGCTTTTGAACCGCTGACGATTTTAATACCTTACTTTTCAACGCATTCTATAAAACTCACCCTTCAAAGGTGATACATGCGCTCACGCAACTTTTCACCTTCTATCAATTCACCTTCTACTACCTCACCCAGGACTCCAGCAATGACACAAACATTTGATCGGGCTCAAACCAATATCGACAAAGTCCATCAAAATCCCGATAAGTCATCGTCTACCGGCAATCGCAACGCGCTTAACACAGGCAACGCAGCACCAAAAGCAGGGACAACGCCGCTACGAGCTAGCTGGATTGCTAAGCGTAAAGGTCAAGCCAACGTGTCTCAGATGCACTACGCTCGCCAAGGCATCATCACGGAAGAGATGGACTATGTAGCCAGACGCGAAAACCTGCCCGTTGAACTGATCAAAGACGAAGTAGCCCGCGGACGGATGATTATTCCGGCGAATATCAATCATCCCAACCTAGAGCCGATGGCTATCGGTATCGCCAGCAAATGCAAAGTCAACGCGAACATTGGTGCCTCGCCGAATTCTTCTGACATCAACGAAGAAATCGACAAGCTACGCCTCGCGGTGAAATACGGTGCAGACACGCTGATGGACCTCTCCACGGGAGGTGGAAATTTAGATCAAATCCGCACAGCCGTCATCAACAATTCGCCCATTCCGATTGGCACCGTGCCAATTTATCAGGCGCTGGAAAGCGTTCATGGCAGCATCGAGAATTTGGCCGCGCAAGACTTTTTGCACATCATTGAAAAGCATGCTCAGCAAGGGGTGGACTACATGACCA